>CACXIM010000005.1 GCA_902767725.1 uncultured Bacteroidia bacterium
GTCGCCCGTCTCTTCGTTTGTTGAAAGGTACACTTCGCCAGCATCATCCGAACAGTTGGCGATTAAAGTGTTGGTGGACGGGTCGTCGACCCATTGGGCTTGCAGCATCACGAACGATGCCAAAACCAAGAATAACAAAGTTATTTTTTTCATTATATTTCCTTATTTGACAATTTCTTCTCTATGCTTTCTTACCGTATGGCTAAAGAGTATAACTTGTTCAATTCGCATCGCGGACTAGGCGAACGGATAAGCCTTCAAACGATGCTTCATGATCTGCAGGATTTATTTCTGCATTTGAGAAGGTCAAGTTAGAGATCATCAGGGCAGATTGAACGTTATTTATTGAATTAGCCGACCAATAGAGGCCTACCATCGGTAAATCATCATAGGAGTTCCATAAACCTGAGATATTATAGACTGCATTCCTAATTCTATTGCCACTACACGGCATTGTCACACAGCCTTCTCGCTCTAGAAGTGACCATTCTGCCTCCGTGAGATACTGACCTGCGACCGGACTGTCACATGCAAGAGATCGGACTCCTTCAGGCCAAGTGCCGAACGAATCGGGGAACACAATCATGCAACTATTCGACCTGCCACAAGCTGGATAGGTATAAGGTGCAACACTAATACTCTTGTCTGCCGTGCCACGCACAAGCATAGTGACAATGGCATAGCGCTTGCCTGAACGAGAATTGTAAAAGACCGTAGGAGTATAATCAGGATTGTCTATTTCTATCGGACCTAATAAATATCCCCACTCCAATAACCCACTGGCTACAGAAGTATTATTATTACCTTCCAACGTGCGCCAACCGCTGTTCACGGTGTTACCGCCATTGCTGATGGCGTTGTAGCCCCAGTCGGCCGTGCTGGGCGTTTGGCTGTTCAAGTTGTTTGCAGAGTTACCATAAGCATAGTAATCACTATAATTTTCGCTTGTCGACCAGGGCTGGTAGCAAATTGCGCCATGGTTCTGTCCGCTCGTGCCCCAGCCGAAAAGGTCGATCCAGCCATTGTAGGAGCTAGAAATCAGTTCGTTGCCGCACTTGTCGCCCACATCGCCCGAGGGATACATGCCTCCCGTAAAGACAAGTCCTCTGTAGTTGCCAGCGGATGAGTTGCCAAAGGCTACATACTCGTATTGGTATTCGGCGAAGCGCCAAGTGTTGGTGGAGGCTTGGTATTGCAGATTGCCCATCGAGAAGTAGACCTTCTTGTCAGGTGCCACCGAAAACTCGTAAGGCGTTCCGTTGGCGTCTTTCATCACGCCTTGGTAGGGGCCTGCAGCAAAATAGTCGCGGCGCGTGGCAAAGAGGATGGGATTGCCGTATGATATTCTGCCAATCGCATCGACGGCGTAGGCGCGCACGTAATAACGGGTGTCCAAGTCAAGGCTTGAGAGGTCGGCACCATAGCACACGTTGCCTTGCGTCACTGTGGCAGGCTCAAGCACGTTTGTGCCGTTCACCACAAGTTCCGTTGCCACGTTGCTCGGATTGGTGAGGTCGTCGTATTTCATATATAGGAATCCGAATCTGTCAAAGACATTGTCGGGGTCGGACATCACCTGTCCCAAGCCGTAGGCGCTGTTGGTGGTGATGAATGTAGGGCTGACAGTGCGGACAACCAGCGGGTCGACAACGACCTCCAAGTTGGTGTTCACTTTCATGATTACTCTGCGACGGATGAAGGGCGTGGCAGGCGGCGATGCCGTCCAGTCGGCAGTCTCTTCATAGAGTACCGTTGTGCCATTGTAGGCCGTCACGGTGAAGCCGCTCTGCAAGGTGCCTGGTGGCAGCATAAAGTAGAAGTCGGTCGGGACGGTTGCATCCAAGGCAACGCCCGCGCCGCAGTCGAGCGTCAGGGTGTTGTCGCCCCCGCTCACATAAGTTGGCAAGGGATTGGAAGATGTACAGTCGGCCGAGAAAACGCCCCAAAGCTTGTCGTTAGTGTTCAGCGAGGTCAGTTTGACACTAGTCACCAGCAAGCCTCTGCCTTGAATAATGATGGGAACGCACAGACCGCCGAACACATTGCGGAAATTGAGCGTCTGCGTGCTCGAGCTGGCCACCATGGGCATGGCGCCTTCGTCGAAGGTGTTGGCCTTGTACGACTGCGTGGAGAGCATGCTGAACGTGGCAGTGCTGCCGCTGATGGTGGTTGCCGTGCCTTCGGCATTGGCTGCGGGATAGGCTGCCATGTAGTCGGGCTCGAAGAAACCGTCGTTCTGCTCGCCCGTGTAGAAGGTGCCATACATGGTGTTCTCGCCCTCCGTGAGTTGGAAGGTCAGCGTGGTGCCGCTTTGGTTAGACACCTTGATGAGGTCGTCTTCCGACCAGTAAAGAGGCGTCTCCGAATAACCATTAGGGTCCCATTCGGGGTTGATGTGTGTCCTATTCCCTTTCGATCCGCCGCCTTTCGTTTGCTCGATTTTGGCGCGGAAGCCGTTCTCGGGCACGTCGTCGCCTTCGTTGCCGTTCTTCGTGCACGAGGCAACCAAGGCCAGGCACAAGATCCATAGTGCAATTCTACTTGTTGTTTTCATCATTATTTTTTACTCCTTATTGTTTTAATCTAAGTTTAAGTTAATGAGCAAATTTAGTCTACCTATTGGAGGACACGAGACAACGGGACTATAGTTTGTGACTATGTCAATGACCAACTCAACCCAACGCAGAAACTTTAGCATGCCCATGAAACTGTCATGGTCAATGGCCAGGTCAAATAGTCTCAAAGTCCCGTGTCACGCATCAAAAACCATAAAATTTAAAAATATGTGATGTTATTCCTTATTATGTTTATTACAAACAATTTAAATGTTATCTCTATTGATTACTCAACATCGCGCACAAGGCGGACGGGGAAGCCAGTACAACGGTAATACCCCCCGATCCAAGGATCAATCTTCCTTTGGCCAAAACGCATGAGTCGTAGACAGGCTGAATTGTGGACTGCTGTTGATGAATAATAGGTTCTATCATACTTAGAAGAGTTATCATCCTCCCCAAAGATCACCTCTTTTACTTCACGCCTACCAGTAGCCGGCAGGAAAATGCAACCCGCCCGCTCCAAAACAGACCACTCCGCTTCAGATAATGGTCTATATGAAAGGTTACTAGTAATGTTGTTTATATAGCTTAACGTACGTATTCCTTCTTCAGGGAGAGTAAACGAGTCGGGGAATATGACCAAGCCATTGACTGTATTGCCGCAAAACCAATGATCGTATCCGTCATAATTGATTTTTGTAACCGATTGGTTCACATTGCCATTCACATACAATTTAGCTCTCCAGACACGGTAGGCTGGGCGATTCGGGGTTGCGGGTTGAATCAGGTAAGCCCATTCCGTAATCTCGGAAGTAACATAATTGTTAGGGTGAGAGTACTGATTCAGCAAAGCACGCCATTGTCCAGGGGCATTGCCGCCGTTGCTGATGGCGTTGTAGACCCCCCAGTCGTAATTTGCATACTCGCCAATTAAGTCGTAATGAGTATAATTTTGAAAGCCATGTTTTACTGAAGAAGGACCGTAGCCGTATTCATTAACATCATTTTCAATTCTATCGTTTTCCCAAGAGTAGGGATAATAGCGTCTGACATGAGGATCATTAAGGTCGCGATAACCACTTGTTGCCCATCCGAAAAGGTCGATCCATCCGCCATAGCTTGACGAAATCAAGGCATTGTCGCACTTCACACCGTTTTCATAGACGGTTCCCTTTTCTGCATCGCCCACAAAGTCCCATTGGTGTTCGGCGAAGCGCCACGTGCCTGGCGCGGTGGTGCCGTCGGCCCTGTTGTGGCTGCCCATGGCGGCATTGAATTGCAGGTTGCCTGCCGAGAACCATACCTTTCTGGTGGGCGACACGGAATATTCATAAGGGTTGCCACTCGGGTCAACCAATACGCCGGGATACGGACCTTCGAAATAGTCCATAAGCGTGGTGAAGAGGACGGGAGCGCCGTAATAGGGTATGCCCGCCGAGTTGGTGGCGAAGGCGCACACATAATACTTGGTGTCTTCGTCGAGGCCTTCATACAGATTGCCATAGCATACGGTGCCTTGCACCACGTCGGTGGTCACGAGCACGTTGGTGTTGGCGCTATTTAAGACGAGATCGGCGGCCGGGTTGCTCGGGTCAGTGATTTGGTCGTATCTAATAAAGAGCAGGCCTCGGGTGGTCGGTGTACCGGACATCACTTGACCCAGTCCAAAGGCACTGTTCTTGGTGATGGACGTCGGGTTGACAGTGCGAACCTCCAGCGGCTCGACGACAATTTGCAGGCTGGTGTTCACTTTCATGACCACGCTGCGCGGAATGAAACCTGTAGCAGGCGTTGCCGTCCAATTCGCAGTCTCATTGTAAATCATTGCAGTGCCATTGTAGGCCGTCACGGTGAAGCCACTCTCCAACGTCCCCGGAGGCACCATGAAATAGAAATCAGTTGGAGTGGTGGCGTTGAGTGCGACACCCCCGCTGCACTCGAGTGTCAGGGTGTTGTCGCCTCCGCTCACATGCGCGGGCACGGGACTGGAAGAGGTGCAGTCGGCAGTGAACACGCCCCATAGCTTCTCGGTAGTGTTCAGCGAGGTCAGCTTCACGCTGGTCACCGTCAGTCCGTCGCCGCAAAGCGGGATGCACAGGCCGCCAAACACGTTGCGGAAATCGAGTGTCTGCGTACTCGAGCTGGCCACCATGGGCATGGCGCCTTCGTCGAAGGTGTTGGCCTTGTACGACTGCGTAGAGAGCATGCTGAACGTGGCAGTGCTGCCGCTGATGGTGGTTGCCGTGCCTTCGGCATTGGCCGCAGGATAGGCTGCCATGTAGTCGGGCTCGAAAAAGCCGTCGTTCTGCTCGCCCGTGTAGAAGGTGCCATACATGGTGTTCTCGCCTTCCGCGAGTTGGAAGGTCAGCGTGCTTCCGTTGCCGTCTTGGTTGGCCACCTTGATATGGTCGCCTGCCGACCAGTAAATACCAGTCTCTTCTTCATTGCCCCAATCGGGGTTGATGTGGGTCCTCTCCCCTTTCGATCCGCCGCCTTTCGTCTGCTCGATGGTGGCGCGGAATCCGTTTTCAGGTACGTCGTTGCCCGTGTTGCCGTTCTTCTTGCACGAGGCAACCAAGGCCAAGCACAAGATCCATAGTGCTATTCTACTTGTTTTCATCATTTTTATTTTTTGTTTGTTTTCTTTTTGCCTTTACTATTCTATTGTCTGCAAATCCAAGACCCGTGTCCAATGTTGTTCGTACTCTTTTTTCCATTTGTCTCTCGGGGTTTCTTCTTGGATTTCAATGTTTTCAGGACTTTCAAAAATCACCTTCGTTTCCGTACTATCTGCTACCATCGTTGCAGTCTCTTCCCATTCAGGCACATCATAATCATCCTCAAGATTGTCTCGTCCAACATAGGCAACCAATCCAATAATGACAGCCAACAAGAAGAGTGAGGTTACTACTGGTCCTCCAATACCTTCTCTTCTCATGGAAAACAAAAAATGATTACGGGAAAGTAAAATAATCTAGTCCGACAGATTCCGTACTGTTGCCCTTAAGGGCTGAACCACACAACACTACTGGTGCGCTGATTTCAATAATCTGAGCCTTGGGAGCCTCATAGGTTTGCCCCTTGGGGCGGTCTGCTACATTTTTCATCCTACGATGTTGCTTTGTTTGTTATGCCCTTGTTCCCAAAGGGCTTCTTTATGAAACGAGATGCAGGAACAAGCCGATTGCTCGGCCGCATCTCTTTTGTCGAAAACAAGCAAAGAAGCGTGGATTGTATGTTCACACCTAACTTGAAGGTTGTAGCAGAGACCCGTAATAAAGGGTGTATAACAACCCACGCTATTGGGATGGGCGTTTATTATACAACCTCCTTTATTACGTGGCTCTTGAAAACTGCTACATTCTCAAGTTAAATGAAGCATAATCATGCTTCGATGATTGTATCTAGCGTCCTCTCGATTGCGAAATGACGGTGCAAAAATAGACAAATTTCTTGAAATAACAAGCAAATCCATGAAAAAAAACACCTCTGACTGCTTTTTGTCGCTTTTATGCGTCTTATTTCCCATGATTTACATCATATCCTGCCAACCATTTTTGTATATTATGCCTTAAATCTCACAAAAAAAAGACCGCCACAAGAAAACCCTGTGGCGGTCACGTGAAAACCTATCGTTTTTGCGCAGTAAAACTCATGACTGTTATTCTCGAATATTCTTATCAGGTGCTTCAGGTATGTACCAGAATCTGACGTAAGCATTAGGTGTTTCTGTCAACTCGATTCGTATGCGATCGTGTTCTAAATCTAAATATTGAAATGTTGGAAAATTTGTCACTGCGGAGCGCATATATTCATAACCTGCAACAGATTCGGCTATTAAAATCATGGTTTCTCCAACATCGCCACGCATGATAAGGGGTTCTGCTATATCCTCACCAGTATCAAAATCAGTGTAATAAACCATAAACTCCACTTCCTCTGGTGTTCTTTCATATTCGAAAATGATATCATTCTCCCACGGATTCTCGGAGAGCTCTATGGATTGCACCTCACTCGGTCCCCAAAGAGTGTACCCAGCAATTTCAATCGCAGCCTCTGTAACGGAAGTGCCAACTTCTAACCCGAAGACCTGCTTAATATCAGGGAGAATTTCTCTTGTCTCACGATCCAGATAAAAGACCGTATAGTACGTATAGTGGGCATTGGGGACCACCTCCATTGCGGTCTCCACCTTGCTCAATCGGCTGCGGACGATGAAGTCGGGCATTTGCCCGCTGCTCCATTCGACAGACTTTTCGTAGATTGTCTCGTCTGTCATATCGAAATTTGATGGCCAAGACACATCGCCTACGACCTTCACCGTGAAGCCGTTCTCGAGCGTTCCTGCGGGCACCATGATGGTGAAGTCGATTACCGCGTCCCTGGAAAGCTCCACGCCATCAGGGCCGCAGTCGAGGGTGATGATGTGCTTGCTGGTCGAGTTGTTGGCCACCGTGCTGTTGAGCGTGGCCTCGCCGTCGAGGCCGCTGACGGTGGTTGTGCAGCTGCCCCAAAGCACGTCGTCGGGGTTGTTCGACGTGATCACCACGCTTTTCACCTTATAGGTGTGTCTCTCGTCGTCAGGCGAGCAAGTCAGCGGGAACACCACGCCGCCCAGCACGTTCTTGAACTCGATGTCTTCATCAGTCGAGCATGCCATCATAGGCATGGCCTTGGTGCCGAACGAGTTGGCCCTGTAGGTTTGGACAGCGGGCAGGTCGAAGGTGGCGGTAGTGGCCGAGGTGATGGTGTTGGACGTTCCGGCGGTGCTGGTGGCGGGATAGATGGCCGTGTAGTTGGGGCTGAAGAAGCTAGCGCTCACCTCGCTCGAACGGAACGTGCCGTAGGAGGTGTTGGCGCCTTCGTCAAGGTCGAAGCCGAGAGCCTGGCCTTTCGTGTTGCGCACGACGATTTGGTCGTTTTCGTCCCATTTGACGTCTGAGCCGTCGAGGTAGGTCCTGCTGCCGTCACCGCTGCCTTGCTCGGCTATGGCGTGGAAGCCGCGGCCGCTGGTTGTGCCGTTATCCTTGCCGCATGAGGAAAGGAAGCCGATTGCCACGAGGCATACGGCCACGAGGCGGAGGGTTTGTTTTCTGTTTCTCATTTTTCTTGTAGTTTTGTTGTGTGTTTTGTAGTGTTTTGACTGTTTTGGAAATCAAAAATGATTACGGGAAAGTAAAATAATCCAATCCGACAGATTCCGTACTGTTGCCCTTAAGGGCTGAACCACACAACACTACTGGGGTGTCGATTTCAATAATCTGAGCCTTGGGAGCCTCATAGGTTTGCCCCTTGGGGCGGTCTGCTACATTTTTCATCCTACGATGTCTTCGTTTTAATTGTCGTCTTGCCTCCGTTCCCAAAAGGCAAACATTACCAAAACATTGAGATACAGGAACGAGCCAAACACAGCCGCATCTCTTCCATTTGTCGAAAACAAACAAAGAAGCGTGAGAGCAAGCTCACATCTAACTTGAAGGCTGTAGCAGAGGCCCGTAATAAAGGATGTATAACTAACTACTCACGCTATTGGGTGGGCGTCGTTATACAATCTCCTTTATTACCTGGCTGAAAACTGCTACATTCTCAAGTTAATCGAAGCAACCCTTGCTTCCTAGATTGTAATCTAGCGTCCTCTCGATGGCGAAATGACGGTGCAAAAATAGACAAAAAAATTGATTTCGCAAGCATAAACAAGAAAGAAAACTTTTTTCATTGAAAAAACGCCGCGCGAGGTCTGAGCTTAATATAATAAGGTGTCGTCTTCCCACGGTCGTGCACCCGACAGCGTTTGAGCAACACAACAGGTGGATGACGACCAAAAAAGAATTAATCCAACAGTCTTGCCCCAAGCCTTTCCAACGGCTCATCAGGCAGGTCGGTCCAGGTTTCAGTGGGCTTCACCGTTTCGTCAAAGACATTCCTAGTCGTGGTCAGTTGTTTTTTGGTGAGATAATTGCAGCTCACTTTTTTCCCTTCGCCCGAGTAACGTGAAAAACCATCTTTTTCAGTGCCAATTAGATAAAAATCGTCATCTTGGAAATAAAAGAAATAATCGTTTTGATCAGTTTCTGAGCCACCCGCCGAACTAAAAAACTCAACACCGAACCTCAAAACACCTTCCTCTGTGATATTTGAATCCACCGTAACAAATGTAAATTCATCCACCGCTCCAGGTATGGTGTTTGGGTATTCCTTGAAAAGTGTATACGTCTCGTCGTCTTTGCCGAAATAAATGGCCAAAACAGGCTCGTTGAAGTTGTATTCATAACCGTCAGAACGGGTCATCATATTCTCTGGGTTGCGGGGCGTTGCCACAAGGACCAGATCCAGAAAATCGTCGTCGTTGAGGTAACCCTGTAGATAGCAAATCGTGTCGCAATCCTTAGGAAACACATCTTTTACGGTGCCTTCATGCTTGAACAGTATCGCATCACCCATATTTTCCACTGGAATAGCAGCAGCCTGTTCGATCTGTTGTGGGGTCGATTCCCCAGTGTTTTGGTTTTTACCGTTGCCATCGCACGAATACATTGCTAAAGCAACAACAGCAAGTAGAATGAATAGTTTTTTCATAATTATCTGTTTTGGATTATACTTCAATATCTTTTGATTTCCAGAATGTTATTCCATGATTATTTGAATGATGCGGCAAAGATAAAACAAGAACATTTTTTATCCAAACTTTATTTGGGAAATCCCTCAATCGAAGGCCCGAGAAAAAAACGACTTGACTTCCTCCTCCTTCATATTGCGCAAACCGTAATCACGAATAACAATTCCATCTTCCATGAGAACGACAACGGGGAAGTTGCCATTAACCACTTTCACAAGGCGCGACATATCAGGATAGAGCAAATCACGGTACTGTGCCGACTCTGACTGCTCATAAAACCCAGCAACACTTTCTTCATTTCCCATAAAAAGATAAGTGATCCGTTCTGGCGGGAAGCCATAAAACTGCTGCATCAGTGAAAGCTTATGTGCCGCCAACTGGCAGTATTCGCAACTTGTCGAGAAAAAGCAAACCACCTGTTTGCCCTCACGCAGATTCAAAGCTTCCAACGGCTCGGTGTCGAGCATGGCATCAAACAATTCCACTTGAAGATTCTGCTCAGGGTCGTAATCTGAAGTCATGTTGTCGGGCGGCGAAGCCACAAAGACGCCAATGCTCGACGCCATGACGGCTATGATGAGAATCAGCCAACGGAATGGAGATTTCCAGCTTTCCATCCGGAAGATTGGAAGGAAAAGTGCCATAAGCACTCCATTTTTGATGAGACTTTGCTTGGGGTCGAGCTGCAGAAAATCACCAAAACAGTGGCAACTGTCGGTGCGACCGAGATTCAGTGCATATATTAATAATAAGGAATAACCGACCAACATGGCCATGCTTCCCCACCACATCATTTTGTGCAGGCAATGCGAAATCAGGCCTATGCCCAAGACCAGCTCAAGAATGATGGCAAGGCGTGCAATAATGAAGGAAAAATTCAGGCTAAAGAAATGGTAACTGTAGATATAAATCTCGAAGCGATCCATGTCGACAACCTTCAGGACAGCCGACACGATAAATACAAGTCCCAAAAGGACTTTCAAGGTCGATTTACCGATAGAATTTGACAACCTAATTACGGCTTGTGGCCGTTATTATTATTATTATTGTTATTATTATTGTTGTTGTTATTGTTATTGCCAAACAGGTCGTCCCACCAATGGTGTTCCACACCAGTCACCTCATACTCCGACACTTCGTAGCAGATGACCTGCCCCCAGCCCACGATTTCCTTCGATTTATCGGAACAGGACGAGTTGTCCTCAATAGTGTAATACTCCTCGCCCAAGTTCACCACTTCCTCATTTTGGATGGTGGTGCAACGGCAATAACGCGTCTTCTTGCATGAAGGCAAAACCAAAACTGCCTTGTTGTTTTGTATGACAAACGACAAAAATATTGGCAAATTGTGTCTATTGCTCAGCAAAAAACTCGGGATGCAACTGAGCAAACTTCCTTTCGTATTGCCTGATGCGATTCAGCGAACGGCGCGTCCAAACAAGGCGCAAAGCATTACGTTCCTCCTCCGTGAGGTGCCAGTCGATGTCCGTCGAAGCATGGAGACGATTGGTCAGCGTGTACATCAACAAGGCCGCCGACACACTGATATTATAGCTCTCCGTGAAGCCATACATCGGGATGCGGACATGCATGTCGGCATGCTCAACGGCATAATCCGAAAGGCCAAGCTTCTCCGTACCGAAGACTAATGCAATGGGTTGATCCAATGGCAAGGTGTCGGGCGTAAAATCGTCGCGATGAGGGCAGGTGGCTACAATCTTATAGCCCTTCTCGTGCAGCTGACGATAAGCTTCCGGTGTGTTAAACTTACCTTTTTCATAATAAAACATATTGAGCCATTTTGTGCTACCCAACACCACATCGGGATTTACGTCATAATGGTTGTTGTTCTCCACAATATGCACATCTTGGATGCCTCGGAGATCGCAACTGCGCAATACTGCACTGGCATTATGCGGCTGAAAGATGTCCTCCAAAACGACAGTGACATGCCTTGTTCTGAAATCGAGGATTTCCTCGAAACGCTGCCGACGTTCATCAGTGATAAATTGTGTGAGAAAGTCCAGCATGGCTGCATCGCGAGCAGCATTCTGCTGCAATTCAAGGTCCTGCATCTCTCTTCCGTCATAAACTATGGATTTCTTCATGGGCTATATTTTTGACACGTGCCTCGAGACTTCGGGACGTGGGACAATCTCAATATCACGCGTCTCGCAGTCCCGCGTCTCGTGTCTTTTGTTGCGCAAAAATACGAAAAAAGAAAAAATTGCAAAAAAATGGATGAGGGTATGCCGAAAAAGCGTACTTTTGCAGCCAAATTTTGAAACGATATGGCAAAACAGAACACAAAACAAGGAGACGAAAGACTTGAAAACGTCGAAGAAGCTTTAAGTAAAACCGAACTTTGGATTGAAAATAATCAGAAAACCCTGTGGATTATCCTCATTGCCCTGTTAGTTGTGGCATTCGCCATCTATGGCATTAGCAGATATAGGGCCAAAAGAAATGAAACTGCCAAGAACCTGAGTTTCCCGAGTGAAATCAGTTTCGAGGAAAAAGCCACACAGGCCGTAGACTTCGCCTCATATTACATGCAGAACGAAGACTATGCCACTGCCCTGAATGGCGATGGCGAAAAGGTAGGTTTCTTGGATATCGTCAAGGATTATGGTTCGACAAAGGCTGGTAATCTTGCTGCTTATTACGCTGGCCTTTGCTATTTGAAGCAAGGTGACTACAACAACGCCATCGAATACCTTAAGAAATACAACAATGACGATCAGGTGTTTGCTCCTATGGCATTGGGCCTCATCGCTGATTGCTATCTTGAACTGGGCGACCAACAGAATGCTGTGTCTTACTACGAGAAAGCCGCCAACAAGAACGCCAACGAATTCACCTCACCGATGCACCTCATGAAGCTGGGCATGACCTACGAAATCATGGGTAATTATGCCAAGGCTTTAGAGACCTACAAGACCTTGAAGAAGGACTTCCCGACCAGCCCCGAGGCTTTCGAAATCAGCAAGACCATCGCCTACCTTGAAGAAAAGATGAAATAATTATAAGGTTACTTATATCACAATGCCTGGCCTCAATAGGTCAGGCATTTTTAATGCCTATGAAGAAGAACCTCAGCATCGCCTATTTCGGCACTCCCGAATTCGCTGCTTCGCAACTTGAAGCCATCCTCAAGGCTGGCTACAAAGTGGCAGTCGTCGTCACCATACCCGACAAACCCGCCGGTCGTGGACGCAAGATACAGTATTCTGACGTAAAAAAGACAGCGTTGGAATACGGTTTGCCCATCCTTCAGCCCGAAAAGCTGAAAGACCCTGTTTTTATAGAGCAGCTGGCCTCCTATCAAGCCAATCTTTTCATTGTCGTGGCCTTCAGGATGCTTCCTGCCGTGGTGTGGCAAATGCCCGAGCAGGGCACTTTCAACCTCCACGCTTCCCTCCTTCCCCAATACCGTGGCGCAGCGCCCATCAATTTCGCCATCATCAACGGAGAGACCGAGACTGGCCTGACCACCTTCTTCCTCAACGAGGAAATCGACAAGGGCGCCGTCATCATGCGCGAGAAGGTGGCCATACGCCCCGATGAGACAGCTGGTGAGCTCCACGACGAACTGATGCTGCTAGGCAACAAAGTGGTCGTCGAAACCATCAAGAAGATTGAAAACGGCGACGTTCAAGCTTTGCCTCAAGATGAACTCTTAGAAAACCAAACCTTGAAACCAGCTCCAAAAATCAGCAAAGAGTTCTGTAACGTGGACTGGAGCCGCGACTGCCAAACCGTCTACAACCACATCCGTGGCTTGTCGCCCTACCCTGCTGCCCACACTCAATTGCAATCCGAAAGTGGAGAAATCATAGACATGAAGCTCTATGCCACCGAGATCGAATCTTGTATACCCAACGTTGCTCCTGGAACGGTTGTCACCGACAACAAAAAATACCTGAAAATCGCCCTTTCCGACGGTTTCATCCATCTGAAACAAGTGCAACAAGCAGGAAAAAAAGCCATGTCCGTAACCGACTTTTTGAGAGGAACACAGCTAATTGGAACATGGAAAACTGCCAGTGAACGAGAAAAATAAGGGAATTTTGCCTTTTTTTTCATTTTTTTTGCAAAAAAAAGCACATTTTTTTCAAAAAAAGCTTGCATTATTCAAAAATGCATTATTTTTGTCGGGTAAAAGTTTAACCACTAATTATAACTAATTATGAATAAAGTAGAATTAATCAATGCTGTTGCCGAAAAGGCCGGTATGACCAAAGTTGATGCAAGAAAAGCCATCGACGCCATCATGGATGTCACTAAAGCTGAACTGAAGAAGGACGGCAAAATTGCCCTCGTTGGTTTCGGAACTTTGAGCGTTGCCAAGCGCCCCGCCAGACAAGGCCGTAACCCCAGATCGGGTGAAACCATCAAGATTAAAGCAAAGAAAGTTGTGAAGTTCAAACCCGCAGCAAACATCTTGAAGAAATAATTCAATATCTAAACTAAGAAAAAGCCGTCGGTTTACTGACGGCTTTTTTTGTTGGCCTTACGACTCACCAAACCATCCTTCCCCACTTGTAACACCTCATTGTCGGCCAAAAAGCGGATGGCATCAAGGACTTGACCCTCATCGAATTCTCTGCACTGTTCCAGCACCTCTTTCATCGGTTGTGCTGTTTCACGCATCACGCTTTCGAGTTTCTCCTCCACTTTAGCGTATGGCACCCGCTGCGCTCCATGTGATAAGCAAACATCACAACGGCCACAGGTCTTCCGCGTCTTCTCATTGAAATAGCGCAACAGTTGCACACTACGGCATTCTTCATCATTGTTCACAAAATCGACAACCGCCTTCACGCGTTCCTCGGCGTCTTTCTTGCGGTCGTAATAGTTCTCCTTTGACAAACCGAAATGCTTGGTGTCGACAAATTCAGAAAGGAAGAGAATTTGAGGTTTGTCATTGCGCGGCGCATAGGAAAGGAAATTATAGGCTTCCAGCTTCTTTAATTGCTCTGTGACCTTTTCCACAGTAAGTCCCGTTTTCTTCGCCAAGACTTCCTCGTTGATCTTCACAAAATCAGTCATCACACCAGGCAAGCTTCTGAGCATACACCTGACCAGTTCGCTATATTGTGGATTGTTGACCTGGAAGCCATAAATGTCATCCCGCGAAGCCTTGATCATGACTTTGGAAGGCTCGTCAAAACTATCGGAGAGCAATAGGAATCCTTCCTTCTCGAGAATCTTCAAGGTGTGAAACACCTCAATGATGGGAAAACCATAGCGATTGGCAAAATCACTGATGACGAATGGATACGACACATTCTCCCCCGCCCCGACAGGAATACTGAAATAATTCCCCAAGGCATTATATATCAATTTGATGCGATCCAACTCAGGAAACGACTGGGTCAAGTTTTCCTGCAACTTCTTGATGTCGGCTGGCGAGACAAGCAAAAAAGCCTCAGAAGGTTTGAGGTCACGGCCTGCACGACCCGCCTCTTGAAAGTAGGCCTCGATGCTATCAGGCAAATCCATGTGGATGACGAGGCGCACGTCGGGTTTGTCGATACCCATACCAAAGGCATTGGTGGCAGCGATGACCTTCACCTTGCCCTTCATCCAAAGGTCCTGACGGTCGTCGCGGGTCTTGGCATCCAATCCAGCATGATAAAAAGTAGCACTGATGCCCACCGAGTTGAGCCAATCTGCAATGACCTGCGTACGCTTGCGGTTGCGTACATACACGATGGCACTGCCTTCGGTCATGGCTTCCAACTTGCGGCGCAAGACGCCATATTTGTCGGCCTCATGATAGACGTTATAGGTCACATTCTTGCGCTCAAAGCTGCTTTGGAACACGTTCTTCTGCTTGAAGCCGAGACGGAATTGTATGTCATCCACCACCTTGGCCGTGGCAGTGGCCGTCAAAGCCAGAACAGGCGTTTTTGGCATATAGGGTCGAATGTCGGCAATCTTCAGATAAGGTGGACGAAAGTCATAGCCCCACTGTGAGATGCAGTGCGACTCGTCGACGGCCAGCAGGCAGACCTTCATCTTCCGCAACGCCTCAATGAAAGCATTGGTTTGGAGGCGTTCAGGCGATACATAGAGGAACTTCAGTCGACCGTATGCCGCCTGGTTGTAGGCCAATTCCAAGGCATCGGGATGCATACCCGAGTAGATGGCCGCAGCGGGAATGCCTTTGTCCACAAGATGTGCCACCTGGTCCTTCATCAGCGCGATGAGCGGCGTGATGACCAAGCAAAGGCCTTCCATCGCCATGGCTGGCACCTGAAAGCAGATACTCTTGCCGCCACCTGTGGGCAACAGCGCAAGCGTGTCCTTCCCCGCCATCACCGAGTCGACGATGTCCTCTTGAAGGGGACGAAAACTGGGATAGCCCCAATATTGCTGTAATATGGCTCTAGTGGCGGCGGACATAGTTATTGCATTTTCTCAATCTCGATCTGCAGCTGAAGCATTTCATCCCTAAACTTCGCGGCAGCAAGGAAATCCATCTCCTTGACGGCCTTCTCCATGTTCTTCTTGGCTTGCTGGATGGCTTTCTGGATCTGCTCCTTCGACATGTATTTAGGTTGACCCTCGGCAGCCATCGTTGCATCACCTGTTTGCGAATAGGATACGGGCGCAGGTTGGCCTTTCAAGGTGCCCAAGGAGTTGTCGATAGCCTTAACAATGGTTTTTGGCACGATGCCATGCGCCTCGTTGTAGGCCATCTGTTTGGCACGACGACGGGCGGTCTCGTCAATAGTTTTGCGCATGGAATCGGTAATGGTATCAGCATACATGATGACCTTGCTCTCAGCATTACGGGCGGCACGGCCTGCGGTCTGCACCAAAGAACGCTCCGAACGAAGGAAACCTTCCTTGTCGGCATCAAGGATAGCCACCAGACTCACCTCAGGCAAATCCAAACCCTCACGCAAAAGATTCACGCCGACCAACACGTCGAAATCGCCCATGCGCAAGCCTTGCAGGATCTCTACACGCTCCATGGTGTCAACATCAGAGTGGATATAGCGCGTCTTGATTTTCAATCCGTTGAGATAGGTATTCAGTTCCTCGGCCATGCGCTTGGTCAAGGTAGTGACGAGCACACGCTGGTTCTTCTCCGTCACTTTATGAATCTCGTCAATGAGGTCATCGACTTGGTTCAAACTGGGGCGCACTTCAATCACAGGGTCGAGCAGGCCTGTAGGACGGATCAGTTGCTCCACATACACACCATCACTCTGCTGCAACTCAAAGTCGGCAGGTGTGGCACTGACGTAGATGGTCTGCCCCGTAAGAGCCTCAAACTCATCGAACTGCAAGGGACGATTATCCAAAGCCGAAGGCAAACGGAAGCCGTATTCCACCAAGGTCTGCTTGCGTGAACGGTCGCCACCATGCATACCACGGATTTGTGGAATGGTGACATGGCTCTCATCAATAATCGTGATGAAATCATCAGGGAAATAGTCAAGTAGACAGAAAGGCCTCGTGCCTGGGCTACGTCCATCAAAATAACGTGAATAGTTCTCTATGCCTGAGCAATACCCCAACTCCTTCATCATTTCAAGGTCGTAGTTCACGCGGTCTTCCAAACGTTTGGCTTCAAGGTTTTTCCCAATCTCTCGAAAATACTCGGCCTGCTTGAACATGTCGTCTTGAATCTCTACTACGGCAGAGTTCAACTTGCTCTGCGATGTCACGAAGATATTTGCGGGGAAGATGGTCAGTTCGGATAGCTCTTCCATCTTTCTACCCGTCACTGGATTGAGCATTTCAAGGCTGTCGATTTCGTCATCCCAAAACACAATGCGGTAGGCATAATCGGCGTATGCGGGAAACACATCCATCGTCTCCCCTTTCACCCGGAACTTGCCTTGTGTGAATTCAATCTCGTTACGTACATACAAAGCCCCAACCAAGGCCTTGGCCACTTCATCGCGGCTGATTTTCATGCCACGCTCCAGATAAATGATGTTCTTACCGAAGTCATCTGGATTGCCAATACCGTAAAGGCACGATACCGAAGAAACAACGATAATATCGCGCCGACCTGAAAGCAAGGCAGAAGTCGTCGCCAATCGCATCTTGTCGATGTCCATATTGATGGCAAGGTCCTTTTCGATATAGGTGTTGGTGGCAGGAATGAAAGCCTCGGGCTGGTAGTAGTCGTAATAGGAGACGAAATAATTCACCGCGTTTTCAGGGAAGAACTGCTTGAACTCGCCATAAAGCTGTGCCGCCAAAGTCTTGTTATGGCTCAGTACCAAAGCGGGCCGATTCACCTGTGCCAGCACATTGGCTATAGTGAAAGTCTTGCCCGAGCCTGTCACGCCGAGTAGCGTCTGGGCATGGTCACCACGATTCAATCCGTCCACCAACTGCTTAATGGCTTCAGGCTGGTCGCCAGTAGGCTGAAAATCAGAAACTAGTTTGAAATCCACAATCGATATCGTTTTGCAAAGTCTGCAAAGATACACATATTTTTCGTAATTTTGCAGCCTAAAACATACTTGGTATGATTCAAGCGACAGGCATCCATAAATCCTACGGCAACCTCGAAGTGCTCAAAGGCATCGACCTCCACATCAACAAGAAGGAAATCGTGAGCATCGTCGGTGCTTCGGGCGCAGGCAAGTCCACTCTACTCCATATCATCGGTACCTTGGACAAAGCGGACCGCGGACAATTGTTCATTGACGGCACCGAAGTGAGCAAGCTGAACGACACCCAATTGGCTGCTTTCCGTAACCAAAAGATTGGTTTCGTGTTCCAGTTTCACCACCTCTTGCCTGAGTTTACAGCCATTGAGAACATCTGCATTCCTGCTTACATCGGCGGCATGGGCAAGAAAGAAGCTACCGAAAGAGCGGAAAAACTGCTTGCCTACCTGAATCTTACTGACAGAAAAACCCACAAGCCCTCCGAACTCTCAGGTGGTGAGCAACAGCGCATTGCCGTGGCACGCGCCCTCATCAACCAACCCGCCGTGGTGCTGGCCGACGAGCCTTCGGGCAACCTCGACTCCAAATCGGCAGAAGAACTGCACAAACTCTTCTTCCGTCTACGCGACGAAATGAACCAGACCTTCGTCATCGTCACACACAACCCAACATTGGCTGCCATGTCGGATAGGACGATAACCATAAAAGACGGAAGAATCTGAAAAATGAGAATGGAAAATGACACACTAATGCTTAAACGTCATGGCGGAGGAACATCCGCCATCTCCCTAGCACAAAGACGACACTCTTAGTTCGGGAGATCGGGGATCAAGTCCGCGATGACGGTTAAAAGCGATTATTCCTCATCGTTCCAACAATAAAAGACATATCCTTTCGTTAAAATTCAATAAATCTTTTGATAATGAAAAAACACATAATATTTACCCTATTGTTCGGTGCTTCGCTCCTACTGAGCACCAATTTTGTCCAAGCCCAAAACGCCGAGTCGTACGAGTCGCTGATGAAGAAAGGCAACGACAAGTTCAACGCTAAGGACTACATCAGCGCGAAAACCTACTTCGAGATGGCATTGAAGCAGAAATCGGGCGATGCCACGGCCAAAAAGAAGTTGGACGAAACCGTGAAGAAGATCCAAGAAGACGGTGCCCGTCAGGAGGTGTTCTACGCCCATTTGGATGCTGGTGACCAATACTATGGACAACAGAAATACGAAGAGGCCTTGGCGGAATACGAAGCTGCTCTGAAGGTCTTCCCCGAGGACAAATACGTTGGGGGTCAAGCCACCGCTGTGCGAGCCATTCTCAAGGAACGTCAAGACAAGCAGGATGCCTACGACACCGCCATGAGCCAAGGCGAGAGCCTGCTGGCCGAAGACAACTTCGACGCCGCCATCATGCAGTTTGAGACGGCAAGCGAGATCTTCCCCAACGACAAACTGCCCAAGGAGAAACTGGCCGAAGCCAAACAGAAGAAACAACTCTACACAGAGAAAGTAGCCCGCTTTGACAAATTGATGGAAGAAGGTCGCCAGTTCGGCTTACGCAAGAACTACGAAGCTGCCATTGACAAACTCGATCAGGCTTTGGAGCTTTTCCCCAACGACATCGAAGCCAATGCCAAACGCAACGAATACCAAGCCGCCAAAGGCGTGACTGACCAATACAACAGCATCATAGCCGCTGCCGACCAACTCTATGAAAACAAAGCATACAGAGAAGCCAAATCCCAATACCAAAGTGCACTTGCCGTCGTCTCAGGCGATGCCTATGCAACAGACATGATTGGTCGCCTCGACCAACTCATTGCCGAGCAGGATGCCGAAGAAGCCGCAAGAATTGCTGCCGAGCAGGAAGCCGCTCGTCTGGCTGCAGAGGCTGAGGCCGCACGCTTGGCTGCTGAAGCTGAGGCCGCACGCATAGCGGCGGAGCAAGAGGCCGCAAGGTTGGCTGCAGAGGCTGAAGCTGCACGTATCGCCGCAGAACAAGAAGCAGCAAGAATTGCTGCCGAACAGGAAGCCGCCCGCTTAGCTGCAGAAGAGGCTGCGCGTATCGCTGCCGAGGAAGAAGCCGCTCGTCTGGCTGCCGAAGCCGAAGCCGCGCGCATCGCCGCCGAAGAGGAAGCCGCCCGACAAGCCGCATTGGCTGCTGCGGAGGCCGAACGTCAAGCCACCATCAAGACCATGCTCGATGCCGCCGACGCTTTGTTCAACCAAAAGGAATATGCCAACGCCAAGGTGAAATACCAAGAGGTAGTAGCCTTCGACGAAGGTAATGCAGCCGCCACCGCCAAGATCCAGGAAATCGATGGCATCTTTGCCCAAATGGCAGCCGAGTTGGAAGCCAACTACAACAAAGCCATGAGCGCCGGCAACAGTGCCATGACTGCTGAAAACTTCGCCGAAGCCATTACCCAATATCAGACGGCCTTGGCCTATAAGCCCGAAGACCCGACGGCCACGGCACAATTGGCCATTGCCCAAAAGTCGGAGAGCGATCGTATCGCCGCCTTGCGCAGCCAATACGACAAATTCATCAAAGAAGGCGATGCCAACTTCAAGACCAACACCTTCGACAAGGCCATCGAAGCCTACACCAAGGCTGAGGAACTTGGCTTGGAGACCTACCCCACTGAGATGATTGCCCGCATCAGCGAGATCATCGAGCAGAACAAGCTGTATGAGCTGAACAGCGAGCCCATGCTGTTGGCTGCTGGCGAAGCCAAACGATTTGAATTCAACAAGATCGATGTGGCCGTACGCCGTTCCAACTACATCATCATCAAGGTGCGTAACCCGCATCCTGAGAAGACCTTCCCGATGATCGTTTCCTTCGGCGGTGCCGGTGGCAAGAACGGCGGTTTCGTGCTTCCCATCGCGGCCACAGAAGAGGAAAAGACCTTCATCTTCCGCATCGGCTCACAATACAAGTGGTTCAGCGAAGACAACACCTGGATTGAAATCATCTCCGAGAACAACGAAGTGGAAATCGGGAAACTCGAGGTTTCGAGAAGCAATTAAGACTGTTCCAAACGCCTTAACGCATTCTCTTCATAAGCCATCTCCTGCTTCAGATTCTCCAATTGCACTTGTTGGAACATCAACCGCTCCTTGAGTTCTTCAATGAGATGAGCTTCAGCTTGTTGTTTTGTTGCAAATACTTCCGATGCTTTTAACACAATGCCATTTTCCAAGGTAAGTACATCGTACGGAATAAAGATATTCTTGTCTTGAGGAAGGCCTCTTCGATGGTGGATTATTGGAATTCTTATCTCGTGTTGCCGCACCTCCACCTGAGCGACTTTTGCCTTCCTAATGGCATATCTTGACTCAGGCGAGCGATAATAGACCGTGTCGCCTTCCTTGAAAAGGCCCCTGTTGAAATGAAAAGAATGATTAACCATAACCTAATAAACAATTGCCTTTAGGCAGCATGCTGCTTGGTTTTAATGATGGTGAAAATATTACTGCTGTTTTGTGAATTACAACATAATATAGACGCATCAATCCGAAATTTCAATCACCAACGAAATTATTTTTTCAAAAAAACATTTAAACACTTTTGATCGTACCAAGGACCATACAATGAGCCCTACATAAAGCCTTGTTTCTTCGGCTTTTTCCTATTCATCAAAAGAGAATAAACTACTGCACCTCTGCCGGCAGGGGTATCTCTATCGGCTCTTTCACCGAACTGATAGAATAGACACTATCAACCACGTACTTGCTCATGCCGCGCCAAGGCAGGGCTCCCAAATATTCCTTATAATGTAGCTCTACGAACTTGCCCGCGCAACGTTCAAGTTGCTTTGCCACCCCCTCGTCCTTAACCGAGAAGTTGAATTCGTTTGACTGGATGGTGGCATTGCTGTTTTTGGAGTTATAACCGGCTTGGATGAGACGACCTTCGTAGGTCTTGAAAACATAGCCTTTATAGACAAAAAGATTCAATTCGCCAGCCTTCACGCCACTTCCGAAAACGAAGTAAAACTTGAAAAAGACAAAGCCCGCAGCCGCCAATACTATAATCAGTCCCAAAATGCCAAAGATTCTGCATCCCACTCTCTTTCTTTTTGGTTGCTGGATTTCTTCTAATTGTTCTTCCATGATTATTGCTCTTTTTTCTGGTTCTTTTGGTAAAAATCACAAATCCCCGAAATCCCACATTCTCCACATTTCGGCTTTCGCGCCAAACAGACATAGCGTCCATGCAAGATAAGCCAATGATGTGCCTTTGACAGCACTTCCTGAGGAAGGTTGGCTACCAGAGTTTTTTCGGTTTCAAGGACGTTCTTGGAGTTTTTGGTCAGGCCGATGCGGTTCGAGACACGAAACACATGTGTGTCGACTGGCATGGCAGGCTTGTCAAAGGCCACAGCCATCATCACATTGGCGGTCTTGCGGCCCACACCTGGAAGCCTCTGCATGTCCTCCAGATTGTTGGGAACGATGCCGTTGAAGTCACGCACCAAAGTCTGCGCCATACCCAACAGGTTCTTGGCCTTGTTGTTGGGATAAGAAATGCTTTTGATATAAGTATAGATTTCTTCTACCGAGGAATCCGCCATGTCTTTGGCCGACGGAAAACGATGGAACAAGGCGGGTGTGGTCATATTGACGCGCTTGTCGGTACACTGCGCCGAGAGGATGACCGCCACAAGCAACTGATACGGGTCCTTGTACTCCAACTCCGTTTCAGCCACCGGCATGTGTTCTTCGAAATAGGCTACAAAAGCATCGTATTTTTGTTGAATCTTGGTTTTCATCAAATGATGTCTCCTTGCTCGTCAACGAGAACACCCCAGCTCACAGCGCTGATTTTGTCGCCTTCAAAGAAGAAGTCGATCATGGCATCCTCAAAGGAAACACGGAGTTCACCGTCTTCGGTTTCTTCCTCCATCTCCTTGAAGCCGTTATCTTTCATCAACTTGACGACTTCGTCCTTTTTGAGGTCGAACACCTTCTTGCCAAAAAGTGTAGCTGATTGGTTTTCAGTTTCGAAGCAGGCCACCACCGACTTGGTGACACCTTCAAAATAGATGTTCGTCTGGATAGCGTCGTATTCGTAATAGATGGAGCGGTTACCCGTCTCCTCCATGTCGCTCAACTCCTCATAAAAGTCGGGCATATTCAACAATTTGACGGTCTCGTCAAGGGTCATTCCGAAAGGTATTTCGCCGTAACCTTTCAACGGCATAATGGTAAAGTCTTTCATAGCTTAGTTGATTCGGCCGCTAAAATAGGCAAATTATTGGAACGAAAAGCAAAAAACACGTTTTTTTCGCTTATTCAAATCGAATCGATTTGGTGGGACTGATGCGGTTGATGACCGAAGTCGGAATCAAAAGCATCAGGACCCATAGTAGGAATGTACCCAAATTGATGAAAACCACAGTGCTGATGTGCAATTCAATAGGCACAGCGGAGAGATAATAAGTGGCTGCGTCCAGTTTGATGAATCCCGTGTATTGCTGCAAGAAACAAAAACCCAATCCAATGACATTACCGATAAGCATGCCGATGAGCAGGATGCGCAGCGAACGGCGCAAGAACACCTCGCGGACGAATTTGTTGCTTGCCCCCATGGCCTTCAACAAGCCTATGGTGGAAGTCCGTTCAATAATGATAATCAGCAACATGCTGATGACCGTGATGCCTGCCACCAAAAGCATCAAGGCCATGATGAGCCAGACATTGGTATCAAGCAAATCGAGCCAGTCGAAGATTTGAGGGTTGCTTTGCCGAGCGGTATAAGAAGCTAATTCAGAAGGCAAGGCATAGTACAGCTTTTCGTTGACTTGGTCGACATCAGCACCCTCTTTCAGCGCAATCTCAAGCAACCCTGCCTCATTGTTCTCCCATCCGTTCAGCTTACGGATTTGGTTGAGGTCAGCAAAGACATAACGCGCATCAAACTCAGCAAGACCGGTCTCAAAGATGCCCGAAACCGAAAACTTCCTGCCTCTCGCCTGCATGTCCTTGTCGATAAACCATACGCGGACATCATCGCCCACATTGAGCAACATTTTATCGGCAATTGCCTTGGAAACCAACACCTCCGTTGAACGTTCGTCGACGGTGTATTTAGGAGTCTTTCCCTCAAGGAGATAGCTATCGAAATACGTCCAGTCATACTGCTCATCCACACCCTTCAGCACCACACCCTGAATCTCGTCATCGGTCTTGATCATGCCCGCCTTATTGGCCACCTGTTGGTAGTGGCTAATGCCTTCAACCGTATTCAACCGACTGATGAGCATAGAGTCCAATACAAAAGGGGTCTCCTCCACCGACTCGTTCTTGTCCAAGGCCTGCACATGAATCGGCGCCACAAAGCCAACGACTTTATCCCGGATTTGGTTCTTGAAACCCACCACAACTGCCCAAGCAATGAGCATCACCACGATGGCCAAAGCCACGCTCGCAACGGCCAAACGCATGACTGTCGAAGAAAGATTTTCCTTCGATAGCGAAAAAATTCGGTCTGCTATGTATTTTGGGCCCAACATTTGCAGGTTTTTCAATAATTTTGCAAAAGTAAAAATAAAACCGAAATGAAACGACAAATCTTTGCCATCGCCCTGCTCTTTTGCGCCCTGCTTCCTCAATGCCATGCCCAAGGCCAAAAAGTGAATACAGAAATCACTGAAACCATGGTCGAAGAAGACACTTCTCTTGCTTTCGTCGACAAGGACCATTATGTCAGCGCCGCCATGCAACTCGACGAATACCTGACTTTGTTGGAAGGTAAGCGTGTGGGTATTGTCGGCAACCAAACCAGTATCATAGGCAAAACCCATCTCGTGGACTCCTTACTCTCACTCGGCATCGAGGTAAAGAAAATCTACACCCCCGAGCATGGCTTCCGCGGCACAGCCGACGCTGGAGCCAGGATCAACAATGGCAAAGACGAAAAAACCGGCCTATCCATTGTCTCACTTTATGGCAAAAACAAAAAGCCCACACCCGAAATGCTGCAAGGCATCGACATCATCCTCTTTGACCTGCAGGATGTTGGCGTACGTTTCTACACTTATATCTCCACCATGACTTACGTGATGGAAGCCGCTGCCGAAAACCATCTCCCCGTCATCGTCCTCGACCGCCCCAATCCCAATGGTTTCTATGTTGACGGTCCAGTACTGAAGCCTGAAAACAATTCATTTGTTGGTATGCACCAAGTGCCCATCGTCTACGGCATGACCATAGGTGAATACGCCAAGATGGTGAACGGCGAAGGCTGGCTAAAGAACGGCATCACTTGCGACCTCACCGTCATCCCTATTAAAGGTTATAACCGCAATGCCATCTACGAGTTGCCCGTGAAGCCTTCGCCCAACCTGCCCAACTGGGAGTCAGTGTACCTCTATCCTACCCTTTGTCTCTTTGAAGGAACAAATGTCAGTGTGGGACGTGGCACGGAAACACCTTTCCAAATCTATGGCCATCCTGATATGCGCGGCAGCTATACCTTCACGCCCAAAAGCACCAGCGGCGCTTCCAAGCCCCTTCTGGAAGGCCAACGCTGTCGTGGCGAGAATCTGGTGGAATATGCCCACGACTATGTCATCAACGACAACCAGCTCCAACTGGAATGGGTTATCGAAGCCTATATGCAACTGAAAGACAAAGGCTTCTTCAAGGATTATTTCCGTCTGCTTTCGGGCGACAAGCAGACGCAGCGCGACATTGAGAACGGAAAAAGCGCAGACGAGATCCGCGCTTCCTGGAAAGACGACCTTGAGGGGTTCACGGCTGTTAGGGCAAAATACTTGCTTTACTAAAAGTCAGCCTCCCATGTCATTTTTACGTGGGCATGTGCGAATGAAAAAATCTATGGGAGGTGGATAAAAGCGTCAACTCCAAAATAACCATTTTCGGAAAGCATAGATCCCATGCCAGCGCACAACCTGCGCAGGGATAACATGCTTTCCGAAAAACAAAAGAATTATCCGAAAACCTCTTCAAGCAGCCTGACAAACTCCTGATAAGGAAGCGTCCCCGACAGTTCCGCCATGGCCTCGGCCAATGAACGATAGTACCATTCCACATCGGACTTGCCGTTTGGAGCATGGAAAAGGCCCCACACCTTGTCGCCGACCTGACAATAGTCCAATGCGATGCCTCGCATATTGGAGAGTTTGTCGCCAAGAGCAACCACCTTGCTATCGTAAGGCGCATCTGCCAATTGCCTGATTTGAATTGCCTTTCGTTCACGCCACGTTAAGCTTTCGTCCATGGGTGCCGTCTCATGCCGGACAAGTTCTGCTACACGATCTCCAAACTTTTCCCGAATCTGTTCGATCGTCACTTCTGTGTCTTCAACGGTATCGTGCAAAACAGCTGCAGCCAACATTTCCTGGTCGTTGGTTATCGTGGCCACAATGCTGGCGGCCTCCATGGGATGGATGATATAGGGATAAGCTTTTCCGCGTCTTTCCGTTCCTTTATGGGCTTCGGTGGCAAATATCACAGCCTTATCGAAAAAAACAGTATCCAATGGATTATTCATGGTCAAATGAGGTTGATTTTTTTTGCTTGTTCGGAGATGCGATGGGCACGCTGGGCGTTGTAGTTACTGGCTCCGTAAAGTGCCGTGAACAATTGTGTCAAGCCAGCCTCTCCAAAGCCTTTTTTGAGAATATAAACGATGCAGATGTTTTGCAATGCCACGGAATAGGCCAATATATCGAGGCCTGTTCCAGCCAACTGCAAAAGTGCTAATTGGTAAGCTGCTTCCTCATATTCATCTCGTAAACGAACAATGTCACCGATGGTCTTCATGCCCAATCGCAACAAAACCTTGTAATAAGGCATAAGGCTATCTTCGAATAACTCAGCTTGGTTGATGGCGGCAATCTTTTTGGCCAGTCGCATGAATGGCTTCAACTCAAGGAAGCTTCGGAAGGTGTCACCGTCAAGGGTCACCTCGTCGAAATTCCCACTAGCCACAAGGGCCTGCACCTTACGCCGATAGTCCGTGATTTCCTTACGGATGCGACCAAACTGCTCGTCAGCTAACTCCAACATGCCTGCCAAACGGCTCATATCGCGCTGATACTCCAAAGGCACTTCCACATCGCTCTTGTATCCCATGTCGTGATACATATTGGCCCAAACATGCTGCAACGAACTGCGCATCTGCAACTCGAAGCGCATCTGATTCAGTTCTGGCATCGATGGATTCTTATACATAGTCTCTGGAATGCGACAAATATAGTGCAGAGACATATAGCCGAAACGATCGATTTCCAACATCTTACGTTTATCAACAGAATTCTCCCAATCGATATCAAACATTTGTTCAACGAGTGCCGAGATGATGTCCACTTCGTTGCTGTAGAAAGTGATAATACGGATGCCCAGGATATCTGTAATGTCATCAAGTGAGTGATATTTGTAGCCTTTCAATTCCAACTTCCCAACGAGGCTGCTCTCCGATTTGATGCGAGATTCCAGGCCTGCTACGAGAATATGGTTTTCGTCGAGACAAGCGCGCAACTTTTCAACGACAAAAGTTCTCATTCTCTCGTACAGTGACATCTTTTCGCGATACTCATCGAGTATCATTTCGCAGTGCATGTCGAGTTTCATGGCAGCTAAATAATAGTGATGATATTGGTGAATCCTGTGATATCGAACACTTCCTTCACCATGGGGCTCATGTTGCGCATCACCATCTTGCCTTTGCGGGCAATAACACTTTTTTGTAGCATCAGAAAAATGCGTAACCCTTGCGACGAAGTGTAGGTCATTCCCGTGCAGTCGAAGTCGATGTCAGGGTTGTCGCCCTCCATCAATGAGGCAATGTCCTGCTGAAACTGTTCGGCATTGGTTGTGTCGACACGTCCATTCAGTGTCACAAAGGTTTTCTGGTCTTGTTTATTAATTGTAACATCCATAGTTTCAAACTTTTAACTAAAAACTCCTAACTAAAAACTCCTAACTAAAAACTCCTAACTAACAACTCCTAACTAATAACTCCTAACTAATAACTCCTAACTAACAACTCCTAACTAACAACTCCTAACTAACAACTCCTAACTAACAACTCCTAACTGCCCACTCTCTTCGTCATCGTCAGCACATTGTTCCCTTCCTCATACTTATAATTGAGGGTATCCATCATCTTCTTGCAAAGATAGATCCCTAATCCGCCAATTTTGCGGTCTTCTGCTGGCAGTGTGACATCAGGATCAGGCACCTCAAGCGGATTGAAAGGCACGCCAGCGTCGCGTAGCTCGACAGTCAGGATTAACGAATCGTGGTCAAGGTTGGTTCCCACCTCCAGCCAACCTATACCACCCTCATAAGCATAGCGCACCACGTTCTCGACCGCTTCCTCGATGGAAAGCCGCAACTTGAAACGCAAAGCCTCATCAGAAGGCATGTCGGGAGATGCCATGAGGAAAGCAATAATTTCACTGCTCTTGTCTGTTATTGGGTTGAATCGTTTCTTAATCATTCTATTCTATTCTTAAACTCATAATCGTGATGTCATCGTTTTGTGGATTACCTGCGGCAAAAGCATTCACAGAAGCGTAAAGGTCTTCCACAATGGTTTTCTCATTGGAATTGTAGGGGTATGGAGACGTTTCAGGAAACGTCTCTACAAGATGTCTGGCCCATTGCATAAGGCGATCCTTACCGTATTGGGTCTGGTCCTTTTTTTCGGCCTCAGTTACACCATCTGTATAGGCAATGATACGTGTACCAGCCTTCAAATCAATCTCTTCTGCCTCGTAAGCAAAGTCTTTAAACAAGCCTATGGCCAAGTTGGGTTTGGCATTCAGAAAATAAGGCTCGCCGTCAGGAGGAAAAACAAGGATAGGACAATGACCTGCATTGCAATACTCCATGTGGCGGGTCTTGAGATTGACACGAGCGACAAACAATGTGACGAACATCCCACTGTTGTTTGCCTCGCTGACGCTATCGTTGATGCGGCGAAGTGTCTTATCCAACGGCAAACCAAGACCGTCCACAATGTGCAGAGTCGCATTGGTGATGGCCATCATCAGCGAGGCAGGCATCCCCTTGCCCGACACGTCACCAATGGCGAAATAGAGGATGTCGTCTTTGAGGTTGAAGTCATAAAGGTCTCCTCCCACTTCCTTTGCAGGATTCATGAGAGCAAAAAGCTGCGATGGGAAGTCGTTGTTCAGCATTCCCATTTGGATGTTGCGCGCCATATTGAGTTCCGACTCCATACGCTCGTTGGCCGTGGTAGTGGTCTGCAATTCGTCCGTAATAGGTCGCGTCTTAGTGCGTATGATACGACGACATGCAAAAAACAACACCAAGAGACTCACCAGTGCAATCACAATCAAGGCGATTTGCATTTCTGAAGAATGGAGCAAAAACCTCAAAGGATCTTCAGGCAACATTGAGGTTCTACGGACCTCCCTACCAAGGATGACATTGGAAACCACAGAAACAGCCACTTGTGACACGACAAAAATGGCTGATGCAACTCCAAGTATGGTCCAACTTAACCGACTGGCAAACGATTTCCTTTTCATGAATGGTACATATTCCATTAAAAACCATGCAAAGGTACGAAAACTTGTAAAAATCAACTGGTTTCTTGTTTTTTTTCTACTTTTGTCGAAAAAATACGAACATGGAAGCCATCAAAATCTCATTGGACGATTACGTCCTTTCCGGTGGTGGTGCCAACGGAGAAAGCTACGACCACAAGACCGACCCATCAATCATGCTTAAGCTCTATTTCCCAGGGAAAATACAACAACCATTGGACGAGATGAGACTGGCACGAAAGGTCTATGAAATGGGAATCCCGACGCCAGAGCCGGGCGACTATGTGGTGACCGACGACAACCGCTATGGCATCCGTTTCCACCGCATTCTTGGCAAAACCTCCTATTCGCGCGCTACAGCCGACCATCCAGAGAAGGTGCAGCAATATGCCGAAGAGTTTGCTGAAATGTGCCTCCATCTCCACTCCACGCACGTCGACACCTCACAGTTTGAAAACGTGAAAGAACGCTATTATCGTCTGTTGGCGCAGAACCGCTTCTTCACATCAATCGAAAAAGACAAGATTTCGAAATTCATCGCCGACGTTCCTGACACCGATACGGCCATCCATGGCGACTTGCAGTTCTCCAATGCCATCTTCACCACCGACCAACGCTATTTCATCGACCTTGGTGACTTCTGTTACGGCAACCCGCTTTTCGACGTGGGCATGGTTTATTTGTGCTGTTGCCTCAGCGACGAAGCTTTCATCAAAGAGGTTTTTCACATGGACAAATCCATCTCAACCAAGTTTTGGGAATGCTTCGCTCCTGCCTATTTTGGCAGCGACCGCTCGCTCAAAGATATCGAAGAAGAAATCAGGCCCTTCTCAGGTCTGAAGACACTCATTATCGAGCGCGACACACAACGACCAATGCCAGAGTTCCGCGAGGCTTTGTCAAGGATTTTGGATTAAGGACAAAAAAAGGGCCGCCAAGTCACGGCAGCCCTACGAATCAAGTTGATTACTATTACTTTCTCAATCTACCAGGATACACCCTCAAGGCTTCCTCAAGACACTTGATAGCCGCCTTCAAGTCATCGATGCAGATGCAATAGGTGATACGAGCCTGATGGCGTCCCTTCTCAGGATCGGCATAGAAGCCCGTGGCAGGAGCCAGCATCACCGTGGCACCATTGTAGCTGAAGTCGGTGAGCAGCCACTGGCAGAACTTGTCGCTATCATCGACGGGAAGGTCGATAACGGTGTAGAAAGCGCCCTTCGGCATCGGGCAGAAGCATCCCGGAATCTTGTTGACACCCTCGACGATGACGTTACGGCGGGCGATGTATTCGTTATAAACACCGTCAAAGTACGACTGCGGAGTCTCGACGGCAGCCTCGGCAAAGATTTGACCGAAGCTCGGTGGCGACAGACGGGCCTGAGCCAAACGCATAGCGATGGCATAGACTTCACTATTGCGAGTCACCATGCAACCTACACGGGCACCACAGGCACTATAACGCTTCGACACGGAGTCGAATAGGATGGTATTGCGCTCCAAACCTTCAAGCTGCATCACACTGAAGTGCTTATGTCCATCGTAGCAGAACTCACGGTACACCTCGTCGGCGAAGAGATACAAGTCATACTTCTTGACCAAACCAGCCACCTTAAGCAGTTCCTCATGGGTGTAAAGATAACCCGTGGGGTTGTTGGGGTTACAGATCATGATGGCTTTGGTGCGAGGTGTAATGACTTTCTCGAATTCCTCGATGGGAGGCAGGGCAAAGCCCGTCTTGATATCACTAGGGATAGTGACAATCTTGGCATCGCACAACTTGGCGAAGGTGTTATAGTTGGTGTAGTATGGCTCTGGGATGATGATTTCGTCGCCTGGGTTCAGGCAAACCGTAAAAGCCATTTGCAAGGCTTCACTACCGCCCGTAGTGACGATAATCTGGTTGGGCGTCACATCAATGCCGTGACGGTGGTAATAGTTGCACAACGCACGACGATAAGAGGGGATGCCAGCCGAATGGCTATATTCCAGCACACCATTGGTTGCAGGAAGATCACGCGCAATCTCAGACAAAGCCTTCAAAGCACCTTTGGGGGTCTCGATGTCAGGCTGACCGATGTTGAGGTGATACACGTGAATACCGCGTTCTTTGGCGGCATCGGCGAAAGGAACAAGTTTACGAATTGCCGACTGCGGCAACTCCATACCTTTATTGGAAATTTGTGGCATAGGGTTTTGTTTTTGTATAAAAAGCCATCTAACGCAAACATTAGACGGCTTTTATGATAATAACATGATTAATTTCTTAATGGTTGTTGACGGGTGAGCCACTGCCGAAATCGTTCTTTTTCTCCGGCATGGCTTCGGCGGTCTGCTCAAGCACACGACCTTTAATACGCAACACTACGGTCGAGTTCTTGAGGGCGTTCGAGGTGACGGTAACAGTTTTGTTGATGGCACCTGCGCGGTTGGTACGATAGGTCACCTTGATGACTTCCGACTCACCGGGAAGGATAGGCTCGTTGGGCCACGAAGGGATGGTGCAACCACAGCTCGACTTGGGTTTCTGAATCAACAGAGGCTCATTACCAGTGTTGGTGAAACGGAACTCACATTCGCCATTGCCATTGAAAGGCACATCACCATAGTCGTGGACGACTTTCTCAAACTCGATTTCAGGTCCGATGGCAGCCTTGCTGTCTTGCGCCTTGGCAGCTCCAACCATAAGGAGCATGATGCCAAGCAGATAAATCACTTTCTTCATTTTGTTATGATTTTAAAATTGTTGCAAAATTAGTAATTATTATTGTATGAAGTTCAAAACTTACTTATTTTTCAAACAAATTTTCTTATTCTCAAAAACCGTACCAAAAAACAATCCCCCAAGAAAACCTTGAGGGATTGTTTCGTTTTTTAGAAAAGCTACTTTACAGCAGGTGCATCGTAACCGTCAAACCAGCCATCACAATGCTCACCATGCTCATCAGCTTGATGAGGATGTTAAGTGAAGGTCCTGACGTATCCTTAAACGGATCACCGACGGTGTCGCCCACGACGGTAGCCTTGTGGTTTTCAGAGCCCTTGCCACCAAAGTTGCCCTCTTCGACATACTTCTTGGCATTGTCCCAAGCACCACCCGAGTTGGCCATGAAGACAGCCAGTACGAAACCAGTGGCCAAGCCACCAATCAACAGACCGAGGACACCAGGAACGCCCAAGATGACACCTGTCAGAATCGGGACGAGGATGGCGAGGATGGAAGGCACCAGCATCTCGTGCTGGGCACCTTTCGTGGAGATAGCAACACAACGCTCATAGTCAGGCTCAGCCTTACCCTCAAGGATACCCTTGATGGTGCTGAATTGACGGCGAACTTCCTCCACCATCTTCTGGGCTGCACGACCCACGGCATTCATTGTCATGCCGCAGAACACGAAGGCCATCATGGCACCAATAAACACACCGACAAGAACGACGGGATTCATCAGGTTGACGTTGTAGGCCTCCATGAAGTCGACCAAAGTGGCTTTGGCAGCTTCAACGCCATTAGGCAGGTCTTGACCGATACGGATTAAGGCAATCTTGATTTCCTCAACGTATGAGGCCAACAGAGCCAAGGCAGTCAAAGCAGCAGAACCGATGGCGAAACCCTTACCAGTGGCAGCAGTGGTGTTGCCAAGGGCATCGAGAGCATCGGTACGTTTGCGCACTTCAGGTTCCAAACCACTCATTTCAGCGTTACCACCTGCATTATCGGCGATAGGACCGTAAGCGTCGGTAGCCAAGGTGATGCCCAAGGTGGAGAGCATACCCACGGCAGCTATACCGATACCGTAAAGGCCTCTCGAAAGGTTAGCGGCAGTAAACTCAATATTGAAGCCATTGGCGCAGAGATAAGCCAACACGATGGCCACACCTACGGTAACAACCGGGATAGCGGTAGAAAGCATACCGAGACCGAGGCCAGAGATAATCACAGTGGCAGGACCCGTCTTAGAGCTCTCAGCCACCTTTTGCGTGGGTTTATAACTTTGCGAAGTGTAATATTCCGTAGCTTTACCGATGATGACGCCAGCAAGCAAACCGACCACCACCGAAAGCGAAGTCTGCCACCACATGTCGGCATACTCACCCGTCTCTTTTCCAAAGAGGAAATACATGATGCCGAAAGTGGCGGCAGCAATCAAGACGGCGGCCGTATTGGTACCACGGCTCAGTGCGCCAAGAAGTTCCTTCATGCCAGCGTTTTCCTTGGTACGCACCAAGAAAATACCAATCAAGGAAAGCAACACACCGACAGCCGCAATAAGCATAGGTGCAAGCACGGCCTTAAACTGCATGCCCTCAACGGCAGCAGTGGCGAAAGCAGAAGCACCCAAGGCCATAGTGGCCAAGATAGAGCCAGCGTAGGATTCGTAAAGGTCGGCACCCATGCCAGCCACATCACCGACGTTGTCACCAACGTTGTCAGCGATGGTGGCGGGGTTACGCGGGTCGTCTTCAGGGATGTTGTACTCGGTTTTACCGACGAGGTCGGCACCCACGTCAGCAGCCTTGGTGTAGATACCACCTCCCACACGGGCAAACAGAGCCTGCGTGGAAGCACCCATACCGAAGGTCAGCATGGTGGTGGTGATGGTAATCAGGTCGTTTTCGGCTCCAACGGCAGCAAGCAAACCTGTTCCATTCAACACAAGAAACCACACGGAAACGTCGAGAAGGGCGAGACCCACCACGACGAGACCCATGACAGCACCCGAACGGAAAGCCACTTGCAGACCGCTGTTTAACGACTTACGAGCGGCGTTGGCCGTACGTGCCGAGGCATAGGTGGCCGTCTTCATGCCGAAGAAGCCCGCCAAGCCCGAGAAGAAACCGCCCGTGAGGAAAGCGAACCACACGATGCCGTTCTGCAATTTAAAGTAAGCCATGATGCCAAAAATGGCCGCCAAGATGACGAACACGATGATCACCACCTTGTACTGCTGCTTCAGGTAAGCCATGGCTCCCTTACGCACGTGCGCAGCGATTTTCTTCATCAAGTCAGTACCTTCGTCTTGCTTCATCATCTGCTTGTAGAAGATGAAAGCAAATGCCAGGGCCAAAATCGAGGCCGCCAGCACAATGTAAACAATACTGTTGCTAATCATAAGATTGTTATTTAGTTAAACTTATTTTGATTCGAAAATAACAGTTCTTTTAGCTGTTTTCAGTTGCTTTGAGGGGACAAAAATAAGGACAAATTATATTGAAATGAAAATTTTTTGCAGAGTTTTTTTCGTTAAAACAACTTTTTTTGCTCGTTTCCAAAAAAGTCCCTACTTTTGACGATTGAAGGAAGAAGGTTTTGTTTCGAAATAGAGACTTAATAATCAGTTTCTTAGAAGGACAAACGCAAACTTCTTTCCCAAAACTGAGCAGTTATGAATAAAGTCAATTTGGAAATCGTAGGTTTGACCTATAGCGAATCCTCAACGGGGGCATACGTCTTAATCCTGGGCGACAAAAACTCACAACGTCGCCTGCCCATCGTCATCGGGAGTGCTGAGGCCGAGTCGATCGCGGTAGGCTTGGAAAAGCACAAAAACGGCCGGCCCCATACCCACGACCTCTTCTTGAGATTCGCCCATGAGTTTGGCATCGAAATTATGGAGGTGGTCATCAACCGTTTCCGCGACGGGGTGTATTACGCCATGCTGGTGTGCAAACAAGGCGACGACCTCACCATGGTCGATGCCCGTCCTTCCGATGCTATCGCCATCGCAGTGCGTGCAGGCTGCGAAATCTACGCCTACGAAACCGTCATGGACGAAGCGGGCATCATCATGGACGACATGGACAAGGAAGACACTGAAGAGCCTGCCGAGGCGCCTATTAATATAGGTAAAGACAAAACCAGTCTCGACATGCTTGACGCTGACACCTTGGAAGGCCTGCTTCAGGAAGCCATTGACAACGAGGATTACCAAAAAGCAGCGGAGATTAGGGATGAGATCAATAGGAGGAGATAGCTGTTAGCCATTAGCTGTTAGCTTTTAGCTTATTGGCTACCAAGCTAAAAGCTAACGGCTAAAAGCCAAAAGTCATTTTTTTGAATTTTAAATCTTTGAATATTAAATCTTTAAATCCAAGAATATGAAAGCAATCAAATTCAGACTAATCGTGATGAACTTCCTCCAGTTTGCAGTCTGGGGGGCTTATCTGACTTGTATGGGTAACTATCTTGGAAGAGCAGGCATGGGAGCCGAGATTTCATGGTTCTACGCCATCCAAGGTATCGTTTCCATTTTCATGCCTACCCTCTTGGGCATCGTCGGCGACAAATGGATCCAGCCGCAACGCCTTCTCGGCTTCTGCCACTTAATTACCGCCACAGCCATGCTGACATTGTTCTATCTGGGCATGCAAGCCGCAGCCGCTGGCGTCGATCCTAACAAATCGCTGTTTATCACAATCTACACCATCGGCGTGGCCTTCTACATGCCAACCCTTGCCCTTTCGAACACAACCGCATTCACCATCCTAAAAGACAATGGGTTAGACACTGTCAAGGACTTCCCTCCCATCCGCGTGTTCGGCACCATCGGCTTCATCATTTCCATGTGGTTCGTCAATTGCGCCTTCCTTGACAACGGCAGCTTTGGTTTCACTTTTGGCGACAACCCCAACAAGTTCCAATACACTTATTACCAATTCCTGATTTCAGGTATCCTGGGTGTCCTGCTTTTCCTCTATTGCATGACCCTTCCACAATGCAAGATCATCAAGAAAGAGGCTACATCACTTGCCGACACTTTAGGATTAAGCGCTTTCAAGCTCTTCAAGGACAAGAAAATGGCCTTGTTCTTCATTTTCGCCATGCTCCTCGGTATGGCATTGCAGGTGACCAACAGCTATGCCACCCCCTTCCTAACCCACTTCAAGAGCGATCCTGCCTTGGCCAACACGTTTGCGGCCAACAATGCCACCATGCTCGTGTCCATCTCGCAGGTAGCTGAGGCCTTGTGCATCCTGTTGATTCCCTTCTTCTTGCGTCGCTACGGTATTAAGGTTGTAATGCTCATGGCCATGATTGCCTGGGTGCTGCGCTTCGGCTTCTTCGGCTTGGGTAACCCCGACATGCCTGGCGTGTTGCTGTTTGTCCTTTCTTGCATCGTCTATGGCGTTGCCTTTGACTTCTTCAATGTCTCAGGTGCCATGTTTGTCGACAAGGAATGCGACTCCAACGTAAAAGCCTCTGCTCAAGGCCTGTTTATGTTGATGACCAACGGCTTGGGCGGCAGTATCGGCGTTCTCGCGGCCGGAAAAGTCATCGACAAGTTCTGCCATTGGAACGAACAAGGCTTCCTCGTGGGCGAATGGAAGAGCGCCTGGCTCATTTTTGCCGGTTATGCTTTGGTGGTCGCCATCTTGTTCCTGCTTTTGTTCAAATACAAGCACGAGCCTGAAAAGAAATGAAGCAATACCTCGACCTGCTGCAATACATCCTCGACCACGGCCATCAAAAGGGCGACCGCACGGGCACGGGCACCATCAGCGTGTTCGGCTACCAGATGCGTTTCGACCTCTCTGAAGGTTTCCCTTTGGTGACGACGAAGAAGGTGCATCTGAAAAGCATCATCCATGAGCTACTGTGGCTGCTCAGCGGCGACACCAACATCAAATACCTGCACGACAACAAGGTGTCGATTTGGGACGAATGGGCCGACCCCAACGGAGACTTGGGTCCCGTTTACGGCGCCCAATGGCGTAACTGGAACAACGAAGGCATCGACCAGATTGCCGAGGTGGTGAAAAGCATCAAGGAAAACCCGAACAGCCGCCGACATATCGTAACGGCATGGAATCCCAGCGTGCTGCCCGACGAGCATGAGAAGAACTTCGCGGCAAACGTGGCGGCTGGCAAGGCTGCCCTTCCACCCTGCCATGCCTTCTTCCAGTTCTATGTGGCCGACGGCAAGCTGTCGTGCCAGCTTTACCAACGCAGTGCCGACGTATTTCTCGGCGTGCCGTTCAACATCGCCTCATACGCCCTCCTCACCATGATGATGGCGCAGGTGTGCGACCTCCAGCTTGGCGAGTTCGTCCATACCTTCGGCGACGTGCACATCTACAACAACCTCATCGAGCAGGTGAAGACACAACTGTCGCGCGTACCACGTCCACTACCTACGATGAAAATTAATCCAGATGTCAAAGACATCTTTGGCTTCAAATTTGATGACTTCACATTAGAGAACTACGACCCGTGGCCTGCCATTAAGGGCGAGGTCTCGGTGTGATATTTGACGCCATAATAATTTGAGACGCGATAAATCGCGTCTCTACAAACAATTCAATAATCAACAATTCAACGATTCAACAATCAACAATTCAACATAATGACCATTTCCATCATCGTCGCCATGGCAGCCAACCGCGCCATCGGCATCAACAACCAACTGATTTGGCACAACAGCAACGACCTGAAGCACTTCAAGAAGGTCACTTCGGGACATTGTGTCATCATGGGCCACAACACTTGGCTCTCGTTGCCGGGACAGAAAGCCCTGCCTAACCGCCGCAACATCGTCATCTCCGATCGTTTGGACGAGGCTCCCGAAGGTTACGAACTCGCCACATCCATCCCACAAGCCTTGGAGATGGCCGCCAACGAGGACGAGGTCTTCATCATGGGTGGTGGTAGCATCTACGAGCAGTTCCTGCCTAAGGCAGACCGACTCTATCTGACGCGTCTTGACAAGGAATTTGAAGCCGACACATTCTTCCCTTACATCAACTTCGACGAATGGAGTCTTGTCGACCTTGAAGTGGTCGATGACGACCCGCAGGTAGATTATTCCTATCGTTTCGAAGTTTGGGAACGTATAGAGAACCAATAATTTCCAGAGTACAAATAACAAAAAAAAACGGTTGCCTCGTTTGAGGCAACCGTTTTTGGTTTTGTCACAAGTCTCAGCTTATCTGATCACTGTGATACGTTTAGTGACTTCACCATTGTCGGTAGAGATACGCACCAAGTAAATGCCAGTCTCAGCATTGTTCAGGTTGATGTCAACCGACTCGGCATTGCATTCCATCTCATAGACTTTCTGACCCACCAGGTTGTAAACCGCAATGTGGTTCATGCCTACACCTTCCACAACGAAACGGCTGGTGGTAGGATTCGGGAAGATGGCGATGCTGTTCTCAATCTGTTCATCAACGGCATCGACCGAATACGGGACATGGAGATAGAACTGGTTCTGGTTATACTTGTAAGCAGCAGGAGCCGAGTAGCAATCCATATCCTGATAGTAGGCCTTAATCTGGTAATAGTAGTCACCATCTTCGGTAAGTGCATTATCGACATAGTGAGAAGTATTGGCACCAGCCACCTTGATTCTCTCGTATGTGCCGTCCAAACCTTTCTTTCTGTAGATATAATAGCCACTGAGACCATCAAAAGGATTAGGCTTTGTCCACATCAAATCGGGCTTGAAATTGCTATTGAGTTCAAACGTGAAGTCGGTCGGGGCGTAGCAAGCGCCTGAAGTTGCGCACGACTCATTGGAATACTGTCCGTTCTCACCTCCATTGAAGAAGTAACCAACTTTATAGCAATGGCCACCTATTTCGGTATCTCTGTCAACGAAAGAAGTGCCACTAGGAATCAGGCGATGCAGGAGACCGTCGCGATAAACCGTATAGCCATAACCTTCAGCTCCAGGAACGGGATCCCAAGAAACGTTGATATTGTTAGGATTCTCTTCATCGACAAGAGCAACGAGGTTGGTAGGACAGCCATCACCGATAGAGGCGCCGCAGCTGTTGTTGCCTTCAAAGAAGATGCCTTCCGCCATATTGGATGATTGGCCTGAGTAGGTATAAACCGTATGGTTTTCTGAATCCTTGATGGTGAAGCCCATGCTAAAGGAGTCGCCGTATGTTTGGGCGCTCCAACCAAATGAGACATGACCCAACGGGATTTCGACGGGGACGGACTGAACAGCGTTGGTGGTGGTGGTCAACTGACCGACTTCCCTACCCGAAGCATTGTAGATGTGGATAGCAGCACCACGCCAACCATTCATGGCAGCCTGCGTAATATTGATGGTCCAAGAGCAGGTGGGACCGAAACTGACCACATTGAACATTCCGATTTTGCCATGCAAATCATTGCAAACGGCATAGACTTCATACTGGAAGGCATCAAAGCGAGGCACTTCGTTGTCGACGAAGGTCATTGCAGCGCCAGGAGTAACATTGCTCTCAGTGTGAATGATGCGACCGTCTCGGGTAACGACAATCTGGTCAATCGTAGTGAGGTTGGTATTGTTCAAGGTCTTCGAAGGATTGGTCCATGTCAGCGTGGCTTTCAGCTCGTTGTTGGCAGCAGGCGTAATGGTGAGGTTGGTAGGTGCCTGAGGCGTGCCATTATAAACATTAGCCGGAACAAAATTGAAAATAGCAGCGTCATACGAAGCCGAATACTCGATTCCATCGAAATCAATAAAGGAATCACCTGAGCCACTCCAACCGAAGTTCCAGTGCATCAGACCGGCATCATCATAACCATCACAAACGAAAGCATGGCAACCAGGGTTAGGCGTACTAGCGTCGCAACCCGAGTAATACACAGGCCAGCCCATATCCAGGTGTTCCCTAAGCATATTATACCAATTAGTATATGTGAAGCTGCCTCTCTCACGATGTAAGGCTTGGTTGGTATATCCGAAATACGTGCTGATTGCATTCGGGACAAGGGTGGATTGTGTTCCGCTACCATCAGGGGCATAGTTCATGTTAACGGAAACGCCACAGTGGTACATCAAGAGGGCAACTGCTTCTTTCTGCACTTGAGGAGAAGCGTTGGTCAATCTGTCAGGCATGTTATCCCAATCGTATGTGGTCTCACCAAAGTTGGCAGAAAGACCAGGGAAATATGGATATCCTGGACTGCCTCCCGAGTTGTAGGTATGGGAACCCGTTCCCTGCACAGGATGATTCCAATACTTCATGATTTGGCTCATAGCCGTAGCCACACAACCCGCATAGCAGCGACCACCAGGACCGCCAGCATACTCAGGGCAATACAAGTTGTAAGGTGAATCTTGGTCCCATTTTGTAGTCAGCAAGAAGAATGATGATCTACCACCAAATCTCGACTTCAGTCGGCCAGTGTTGGCGACCAGCTCCCATTCGGCAGCAACCTCAGGGGTAGCAATTCCTGTACGTCCCGATCTGCCATCGATGATGTTATCAAGTTGGTATCTAAGACCATCAGGCATGTTGTCAACGGGGAAAACGCCTTCCTTAGAATAACCCACTATGGGGCGGAAATAGTCATCGGCCGAAACCATGACGAAACCTTTGTCGCCCACGTTGAACACATAGAAGCAGGCCTCTCCGCGCATCGAACTACCCGTGTATACCAGAGTTAGGTCGTTGCTTTGGCGCGATTGCTCGAATTGGGCTTGGACAAATTGTTGTCCCACAAACTTGGCTTGATTCAAACTGACCGGATTGGCTTGCACCGCTCCAAGGCCAAGAACCAAGGCGAGTAAACTCATTACATACTTTTTCATTGTGTTATGATTTAAAAATGATTCTGAATTAAGACCGCAAATATAGATATTTTTCCGACATTTCATCTAAAACAATAGCATATTGTCGAAAAAATCTCCATTAATGGATGATGTTCAGGCGACGTGTCAATAGGCCTTCAGCCGTTTGCACTTTGATCAGATACATGCCTTCGCTCCATCCCGAAACATTGACATTCAACGCATTGCCTTCGCAAGCAACATCATAGGTTAGTTGTCCAAGCAAGTTGTACACCGTCACCCGAGTCATTCCTTCGGCCTCCACCTTCAAGCTTTGGTCGGCAGGATTGGGAAACACTTTAACGGCTATGGTTTCAGCCTCTTCAACATCCAAAGGCGAATAATACACTTTCAGATAGAATTTGGTTGGGTCGTCTTTTGCCGTTGCAGGTGCCGAAGTGCAGTCGATAGCACGGTAATAGGCATAGAGGCGGTAGTAATAATAGTCCTCCTCATGTGTGTTATGGTCGGTAAATGTGGTAACTGAAGCACCAAGCAGCTTAATTCTTACGTATGTGCCGTCTTCGCCTTGCTTGCGGAACAAATAGTAACCCGAAAGACCTTCGCTGACTGCAGGACGATCCCATTTCAGCTTGATTTTGTAGTCGTCGCCCACATACTCGAAATCCATGTTGCTGGCATTCATGCAGTCGCCAGCCGATGCGCAATACTCGTTGGATGCCTCAGATTCGCCACCCAATCCGAGAGCCGTCACCATATAGCAATGCCCGGTCACGAAGTCGTCGTCAACGAAAGAACGGGCTGTCGGGTCATTGACCATGACATAGATTTGTTCGTCGCGGTAGATATTAAATCCATATTCCGGACCGGGGCCGTCGAACTCCCATTGCAGCACCACACTTTCGTCACCCGATTCGGTAAACAAGTTGTACGGCGCTTCCGTGTCTACGTTTCCGCAGCTGTTGTTGGTTTCCAGGAAAATGCCCGGTGTCATACCCGATGAATTGCCAGTGTAAGAATATACCGTGTTGTTTTCAGCATCCTTGATGATGATGGCAATGTTGCTGACATAGCCATGAGGCGTGTTCCAGCCGAAGCTGACACGACCTGCAGGAACAGCAAAATCCACAGTCTCAGTTGTAGAACTGGTCATGGTGAAATCAATAAGTTTCTTCCCAGTTCCGCTATACAACGAGACACTTCCGCCCTTCCAGCCTTGTATGCTGTTGGACTGCATGATGATTCGCCAATCGCAACACGGGCCGACATACACATTCTCAGCCTTAGCAGAGGCGCCGCGATGACCATCAATGATTGCGTACACTGTGTATGAGAAAGCATCGAAATAAGGCACCGTTTCGTCCACAATGCTCATCTCAGCACCAGGAGCCACATTGTCTTCCGTATATACCACCTGACCATTGCGCTCCACAACGATTTGTTCTATGGCAGAAAGTGCTGCGCCCGTCAAAGTGACGGTGGGATTCGTCCATGAGACGGTTGCCGTCAGCGAGTTGTCAACAGAAGGCACCACGTTGATATTAGTGGGCTCGGCTGAGGTGGCGGCATAGACTTCGGCAGGCACATAGTTGAACAGAATGCTTTCACCATCGGTATAGCCGTGTTCGTCGACATTAAACCAACCATCGCTGCTACCACTCCAGCCCCAGTTGTAGTGAACCATGTCGTTGTCGTTGTAGCCGTCGAGCACGTAGGCGTGGCCTCCTCCACGTTGTACCATCGGCCAATCCATGTCGATTGACGTGATAATCATCTGCATATACTCTTCGTGGGTATAGTCTTCACGATACAAGTTGGCCATTTGGTCGGTATAGAAGAAATAATCGGGCATGGTTTGACAAAGCCTTCCGGTAACCGCACCGCTACCCGTGGTAGTATAGTTCATATCCACACTAACCCCAACATGATAAATCAGCTGGGCAACAGCCTCAATCTGTTCTTGCGGAGAGCTGCCAGAGATGGAATTGGGCATGTTTTCCCAATCGTAAGTCGCCTCACCGAAATTGGCTGTCAGCGGTCCATACTCTGGATGCTCTTCAGGATAATAGGTATGGCTTCCCTGGCCATGCGAAGGATGGTTCCAATACCTCATCAATTGGGCACCGGCCGTGGCCACACAACCTGCATAGCATCGGCCGCCAGGGCCTCCCTCAGCTTCGGGACAATAGTAGTTATAAGGAGAATTTTGGTTCCATTTGGTCTCAACGAGATACTCGTCTTCACGGCCTCCGTGTCGCGACACCATGCGTCCCGTTTTCTCCAACATAGCCCAGTCGGCAGCCACCGAAGGCTTGACTACAGAGGACCGCGAGGCCTCCATCACGCCTCGGCGGACGCCTTCAAGATAGTCGGCCAATGCAGGAGCCATGTCGTTGATGTCAAAGTTGCCCTCTTCGGAATAGCCGATGATGGGATGATAGTGGTCGTCGGCTGACAAGATTACGAACCCAGTGTTGCCCACATTGTAGATGTAATAGCATGCCTCTCCCCTTTCAGAGAACGCGGTTTGCACAAGGCTCAATTCGGCGCTCTGCTCGAATTTGGCAGTCACAAACGATTGTCCCAATCGCTGGGCGGTCTCTTGGTCGACTGGACCAGCATGCAAAGCGAGGCTAGTCAAGGCTAATGCCCATAGTATGAGAAAGTAGTTTTTCATTTTAGAGATGGTTTATTGTTTAAGCGGCAAAGATAATAAAAAAAGGAAACACGGTCGTGTTTCCTTTTCATTTTCAATTCGTTTTTGGTCATCAGTGGATGACGGTGAAGCGCTTGGTCATGGTACCTTGTGCGGTCTTCACGGTGATGGTGTAGATGCCTGAAACAAGGTCGGAAGTGTTGATGATTACACCATCCTCTTCGCAACGCATTGTCTTCACCACCTGACCCATCACATTGCAGAGGATCACCTGCTGCATACCTTCGGCTTCGACACTCATCAGGGCATTGGCCGGGTTGGGATACACACTGAGACCCTCCTCACCATTCTCACTGACCGAGGTCACCTCAACGTGGACATAGTCCGTCACGTCATCGACCCAGGCCGGAGTGGATTCGCAATAGCTACGGTAGGCTGTCACCTGGTAATAATAGTCGCCTGCATCAACCAAATCGAGGTATTCATGCGAAGTCTTGTCGACCGTGGCAACCACTTCGTAATTAATGCCGTCCTCGCTACGATAGACCTTGAACGACTGCGGTTCGCCATCGTATGACCATTCGAGTTGGGTGCCAAAGCCATCGGCAGTCCATCTGTACTCACCAGTCAGTCCCGTAGGAGGCAAGCAACCAGCGCAGTCGTTGTTGCCCGAATAGAGCGTGGCAGGCACTTGGTTGGAGTTGCCCGTGAAGGTATACACAGAGCTGTTCGACGAGTTCTTGATGTTGATGGTGATGTTGTTGACAGGCGAATTAGGAGCCACCCAGTTGAAAGTGACATTACCTTCGGGCATGGCAATCAGCTGGCTGATAGGCGTCGAGCTGGTCATGGTGATTTCCTGCATAACCGTGCCAAAGCTGTTCTTCACTTGGATCTTGCCACCATTCCAACCTTGGAAGTTGGTGGTTTGGCCTACGACCTTCCATGTACAAGTGGGACCATACTGATACCTGATTTCAGCGGAACGGCCCTTTGCACCGTTGGACATGAAGTAGACACGATAGGTGTAGCTATCAAAATTCTGAACTTCATCTTCAAAGGTCATAACCTCACCAGGAGTCACATTGGTCTGGCTGAAGATCTGTTGGTCGTTGCGTAGCAACACCACTTCCTCGATGTTTTCCAAAGCCGTTCCATCAAGAGAAGTCGTAGGATTGGTCCAAGTTATGATGCCTTTCTTGGAATGGGCGTTTTCGCCTTCAACAGCAAAATCGGTGGCGGCAGGAATCAATCCATCATAGACATAGTCGGGAATCATGTCAACGATGGTGCTTTGGTAGTCGTTGAAATTGCCGGAATAGGTATTCAGTGCGTCGATGGCAAAATAGTTGTTGTTGAAGCCGCTCCAGCCCCAGTTGAAATAGAACTTGCGGTCACTCTCGCGATAGCCGCAACACACAAAGGCATGTCCCGATTGTCCTTCAGCACCTGAGTAGTACAAGGGGAAACCCTCTTGCAAATTGGAAATCAAGATCTCTTCCCATTCATACTTGGAGTATAAGCTACGGTCCAAGCGCGCGGCATGGGTGGTATAACGGAAGTAATTGGCGATGGCATCAGGCACATCCTGCGAATGGGCTCCCGAACCATCGGAGGCATATTGCATGTCGACAGACACACCGCAGTGGTACATCAAGAGGGCAACAGCCTGATAGTTGCTGTTGTTGATATTGTTAGGCATATTGTTCCAATCATAGTAGGTGCTTTCAAAGTCGGCTGTCTGCACGGGATAACCAGCAGGTGTATAGCTGTGTGAGCCTTGTCCGTGATCGGGCCAATTCCATCTCTTCATCACCATCGACATGGCAGTGGCCACACAGCCTGCGTATGCACGGCCTCCAGGACCACCATGACCCGTAGGACAATAGTAGTTAAACGGGTAGTCCTGGTTCCAGTTGGTTGAAATCAAGGGAGCCACATCGCCACGGGTGGCACGTTCACCTTTGATGAATCCTTGGTTCCTCATCTGTTCCCATTGTTCGGCAATCTCAGGGGTGGCATCCATGTTGTTGGTCACAGCATACTCAATCTGGCGGGCATAGTGACGGAGGTAATAGGCAAGTCCGTCAGAAATGTGGTCGGCATCGAAGTTGCCTTCCTCACCATAGGCTAGGACAGGTTGGGCCACGTCGTCGGCAGCCATGATCATATAGCCACCATCGAAGTTGAAGACATAGAGCGCATTGGCGCCACTCTCAGTCGTTTGGGTATAGGCCAAATCAAGATTGGCAACCTGTTTGGCAGCATTGGCCTGCACATACCTCAGCCCCAATTGACGGGCTGTGTTCACGTCGACAGGCGAAGCGATGAGTTGACCCACAAACAAGGCCAGCATCAGCATGATAGATAATGATTTTTTCATTGTAGTTAGTATTTATTATTGATTATAAACTATTTACATCTTAACAACCCGTTGAATGACCGAGCCATTTGCTGTATTCACCTTGATGAAATACACACCATTTTTCATCTGGCTCATGTCGACAGAGGCCTGACCGTCTTGAGCTGACATTTGCATCAAGCACTGGCCAACAAGATCGTAAACGCTTGCCGAGGTCATTCCATCAGCCTTGATGTTCAGTTGACCCGAAGTGGGATTGGGATAGAGCTTCACATTCATCTGACACTCATCGACGGAAAGATTGGTGACACGGATGAAATCCTCACCGTTGGCGTTCAAGGCAAACTCGGACTCACATTCCTCATACACAGCCTTCACCTTATAAGATTTGTCGGTTATGTCGATAGCGATAGCCTCTTCATAAAACAGTTCCGTCAAACCCGTCACATTCGTGGTATCGTTAAGCTGATGATTGATGATGACAACGGTGTAGCTATCAGGCACACGGTCTTCGGGAGCATCCCAAGCAATATGAGCCATCCCCCACGGTTCTTCCCTACGCAAATTCGTCGGTGCCGAGCAAGGCAAGACAGGAGGTGCAGGCGGTTCGGGCATGGTGAAGCAAGCCTCGTTGGAGTTGGTTTCAAAGCCATCGCCGTGGGCAACGACCTGATAGCAATACGTCTCCCCTGCCTCCAAGTTGCTGTCCACAAAGGCTACCTCACTCACTTCAGCAATCTTCTCGCCGTTGCGCATAATGTCGTAGGTTGTGGCCTGGAAAGCAGGTCTCCAGCGCAGATTCACCACAGAATCCGTTTCGTTGAACAAGGCTTGCAGGTCTTGGGGAGTGTTGGACCAGTCCACATTGAGAAGGAACTTATCGGGGTCAAACAAGTCATTGGCATAGGCGGATGTGCAATCGTTAGCTCTGTAATAAGCTTCGACCACATATTGGTATTCCGTTCCCGGAACGACACTCTGATCCTTGCAAGTGGTGGTATTCGCCGAAGTCAGCTTGATGCGCTTATAGGGCTCATCACCCGTTTTGCGGTAAACCAGATAACCGGAAACAGACGAGTTGTCAGGGCGCGACCACGTCAGTTGCACTTTACCTTCAGGTGTGTAGTTATAGTAGAAGTCCAAGGGCGGTTCGCAGTCGGTGCCGCTGGTGATGCAATATTCGTTGGAACTGGCGGTCTCGCCACCACTGCAAAGGGCTGTGATATAATAGCGATGGCCTCCAATGTCGGTGTTTTCGTCGACATAAGTGGTATCGTGCGACATGTTGAAGAGGAATCCGTCACGATAGATGCAGTAGCCAAACTCAGGCGTGTGGTCCGACTCCCAAGTGAGGATGATGGTCTGATCATTGTCAGGGTCGACCGTAGCCTTCAGGTTATAAGGAGCCTCGCAAGAATTCTCGTTGCCGCAAGTGTTGTTCAAGGTACGCAGCAAACCTGCCTCCAATCCCGACGAAGGACCGCTGTATTCATACACCACCTGGTTCTCGGCATCTTTCACCTTAAAGGAGAGGTTAGAGATGGCAGCACTGGGCTCCGTCCAATAAAGGTTGTTGTTGCCCAAAGCCATTTGGAATCTCTGCAATGAGGCAGCCGAGGTATTGGTCGTCAGAAAGTCGATGTAGGAACCAGCAGCATTTTGCACCGTAATGCCACCACCATTCCAACCATGGAAATCGGCCGAAGTCATGATGACAGACCATTGGCAATAGGGACCAAAGACAGCCTTGGCATGTGTGGTGCGACCGAATGACTCGCCGTTCACTGCCATCACCGCATAATCGTATTGGTCGAAGAAAGGCACCACGTCATCGTAACTCATGGTTTGTCCCGGCTGGGCTCCTTCGATCTCATGCACGATGAAGCCATTGCGCTTGATGACAATCTTAGTGAGGCTGGTCAACGGCTCGCCTTTCTCTGTTTGGGTAGGATTGGTCCATGAGAGGTGACCGATTAACGAAATGTCATTATCGATGCTGACAGATAGGTTATCAGGAGCTTGAGGCATGCCATTGAAGATATAGTCAGGGACGAAGTCTGTCACCACCCCTTGGCTGCCCGAATACTCAAAGTTCTCGCCGTCGATGAGGTGGAAGCCACCACCTACACCGCCCCATCCGTAGTTGAAGTGGAACAGGCCATTCTCGTCGTAGCCGTCACAGACGAAAGCATGACCACCATCGTCGCTGTGACCAGAATAATACAGCGGAATGTTCTGATCGAGGTTCAACTTCAGCAGGGCAATCCATTCATCATAGTTACCACCTTTTGAAACGAAGGCAGACTGGTCGGAATACGAGAAATAAGTGTTGATTGCACCTGGCACATCACCCGAGAAAGCACCACTTCCATCATGTTCATAGTTCATGTCGACAGAAACGCCGCAGTGGTACATCAGGGTCGCAACGGCCTCTTTCTCAACCGGTAATGAGTTGTTGCCATAAGATTCTATCATATTGGCCCAATCGTAGGTAGTGGCACCGAAATTGGCGTACTGCTCACCATAGAGCGGGGCATTGTAGCTATGCTCACCTGTTCCCGTCACCGGCCATTCCCAGTATTTCATCAGTTGCGCCATAGCTGTTGCCACACAACCCGTCGGACATCCTCCAGGTGCGAACATGTTATAAGGTGCGCCCTGGTCCCAACGTGTCGTGATGAGAGGTCCCACAACGGACAGGCCTTTGTCTGCACTCAGATAGCCAAAGGTTTCAAGGTTTTCCCAACGGGCAACGATGTCGTTCGATGCGGGCAGACCTTGTTCGACCACCGTGGCGATACCCTTCGACAGCTCATTCAGCATGAAACGCAAACCATCGGGAGCAGTCTCGTAAGCGAAATTGCCCTCGTTGGAATAGCCGAGAATGGGCGACGAGCTATCGTCGGCCGACACAATGACGTAGCCGCCATCAAAGTTGAAGACATACATAGTCGACATGCCGTTGTCGGCGTGGTGGATGTAAGCCAATTGCATGTCCTGCACGGCCTTTTTGGCAAACATGGCCTTATGTTGGACGAAACTCAGTCCCAGACGTTGTGCCTTCGCCACGTCGACAGGCTTGGCTTGAAGTGTGGCCGTGCCCAAAAGCAAGGCGAGGATGACGAGTAGATTTTTTCTCATAGTGTATGATATTAAGTAACTATTCAAAACTAAACTGCATTAGATAAGCTATCAGCCGTCAGCAATCAGCTCAGTAGCATCGTTGCTGACGGCTGACTGCTGACGGCCAAATTCTAATTCTCTTGCCTTTTATGTAAACTAATTTTGCTCATCTACTTAGCGTTTTACTTTTCTGTTTTTAAAGCGGCAAATATAAACATTTTCAGGTTTTCTGTTCTTTTTTCTTTGCCGCAGGGAACAAAATGTTGTTCAAAATGAGACGATAACCTGGTGAATTGGGGTGCATGTCGAGCTCAGTGGGAGGGTCGCCAACGAGGTGTTGGTAATCCTCTGGGTCGTGGCCGCCGAGGAAGGTCCAGAAGCCATTGCCGAAGTTGCCATGGATGTAACGGTCCTCGTTCAAGGCGCCGTTGTCGCCCAAGACGACTACGGAAGGCTTGACCGTCGCCTTGTTGAAGGCCGTGGTCTGCCCCATGAAGCCTTTCACCAGGCGTTCGTGGCATTGAGTGAGCATGGTTGGCACAGGGTCCCACTTGGCCGAGAAGTCGAAGAGCAGGAAGTAGTCGTTCTGCTCGTTCACCAGCCGCGAACGGCCTTGGGTGACATCAATGTTGGAGACTTCGTATTCCTGCGGGTTGGTCGACACCTTGAAGTCGGTGAAGGCGAAGCAGTTGTCGTAGTTGAGGCGTTGCGGGTCGCCGCTGCGGATGGGGTCGCCGTCGAACATGTAGTCGCAGATGTCGAGGCCGTCGGCAGCAAGGGCAATGTCGAAGCTGTCGGGCGCCGAGCACATGGAGAACATGTAGCCACCACCAGCCACAAACTCACGGATCTTCTTCACAACAGCAAGTTTCAGCTGCGACACTTTGTTGAAGCCCCAACGTTGCGCCGTGGCTTCTTGTGTACGCACGTCTTCCTGATACCAAGGGTAGTTGCGGTAGCGGGCCCAAAACTTACCGTACTGTCCCGTGAAGTCCTCGTGATGCAGGTGAAGCCAGTCGTAGGTGGGCAGCACGCCCTGCAGCACCTCATCGTCGTAGACCACGTCGTAAGGAATCTCAGCATAGGTCAGTACGAGGGTGACGGCATCATCCCAAGGCAAGTTGTTCTTGGGTGCATAGACTGCGATGCGTGGCACCTTTTGCAGTTTCATCTCGTCCATGTTGACGCCTGGGTCGGCGATTTCGGCCAGGATGGCGTCGGCTTGGGCGTCGGCGATGACATTGTACGAAACGTTACGCATCTTGCACTCGCGCTCAAACATCTCATGGTAAGGAATGAGGTAACTCCCTCCCCTATAGTTGAGCAGCCAGCTGATCTCCACCTCGCGTTGCAGCACCCAATAGGCCACGCCGTAGGCTTTCAGGTGGTTGGTCTGGGTGTTGTCCATGGGGATGAGAAGGTAGGCCGCTCGTGAAGGCAGTGCCAAGACCAAAAGGAGAAGGATGAGATATAGTTTGCGCATGGCGGGATAATCCTATTTTAATATGGGGCGCAAAAATAAGAAAAAAGTGGGAACAACGGTAAAAACAGACAAAGAAAGCGGCTCCAAGAATGGAAACGCTTTCTTAAGAGGATATGCTATAACAGAGCAGTATCAATAGTTGTCAAGATTGATGCTGACAGGCTTGACGTAATTAGGCTTAATCGTTAAAAGGTTTTGGTCAGAAATGTCGACATCCTTTACATTACCATCATTAAAGGTGACTTTGATGTGGCAACCTTGACTCAGGGCCAATGGACGCAACACGATGTTGAAGACAGGAGTGGACTCCTTGGTCGTACCTAATTGGACGCCACCCGGAATGCTCAAAGTAATCGAATTGGCATTGTCTCTGCTTAGACTAGTCAAACCCGTTTCGGAACCGCTCGGCTCATTGCTGTCGACCGCATCGGCAAACTCATTGTGGCTTTTTTCCATTGAATTAATATTCAACGTCATCCAACCCGAAAGGTTGAACATATTGTCAACAACCTCAATCTTAGTTATGGTTCGACTCGCGGCTTCATAAGGTTTCAGTTGAAGTACACCAAACAGATTCTGAAAGTCGAAATCGGCATCACCGAGATGGTCAACGTTTTCCACTTTGGCCGCCATCGGGAGGGAATTGGCAGGAATCATGTCTTGACGATACTCCTGCTCGGGAGAAATGAACAACTTGATCTTGTTTTCACCATCGCCTAGCAGGGTCTCCACCATTCCTACGCCGCCCGGATAGTATGCATAGAAAGCGTCCAATCTTTCTTCAGCAACTTCTCCCAAACCGCAGTTTTGGAAGGTCACGACACTGCCTTCTTCAAGTGCCTCATATGTAGCGCAATGGCTTTGCGAAGCATTCGTTTCATTGATATTGAAGACCATGCATACATCGCCAGCTTCGAAATGAACAAGATCGTCGGTGCCGATATAAGTTCTGTCCATCCCACTTTCGTAAACCAGCTTTTGGGTTCTTGCAGTGAAAGTGGTTTTCTTCGATTCGTTTTTATTGCATGACGTGAATGCCAAAGCCACCATAGCTATCATGCACATATATCTAATTACACTTTTCATTTTTTATATATTTTTGATTAATGCTGATGTTATTAAATGGCAGATTAAAGGTCAACACCGGGGTCATGCCCCACTGCTCCGCCCCGCCATGTGCCTCCACTATAGGAAGGTTGGCCTCCTCCGCCACCGTTACCTCCACCGCTAGAGGTCATAAGGACTGATGCTACTTGAATTTCAATTATTTCTGACTTGGGTGTTACATACCCTTTATAATTAGTTTTCATTTTTTTATTGGATTTAGTTTGATATACTGTTTATTGTTTTGTCCTATTATAATGTTCTCTATTTCATCGACCCAAAATATCAATAGCCGTCAAGATTCATTGATATGCGTTGGATGACATTGGGCTTCATAATCAGGTTATGATAACCAGAGAGATCGACATCCTTCTGAGTTCCATCATCAAACGTAAAGATTATGTGGAATCCCTGGTACAAAGCCCAAGGACGCAACACGATGTTAAAAGTTGGAGTATTATTCCTGGAATCGCCCAACTGGACACCGCCGGGAACGTTCATAGTGATAGTGTTACCGGTATCATACACATTATAGCCAATAAGGTTTTTGAAAGCTTCCAAGCGTTCAAGATAGTCTGGATTGTTCAAATCATAGTTGTTGAACAAATAGACAAACTCTTCCCAATCAAGGTAAGGGAGGCTTGCTTCCACCCAACCAGAGAGATCATAGTAATTATCAACAATCTTAATCTCCGTGACAGTTCTTCGAGCAGCTTCGTAGGGCTTTAACGCCAAAATACCAAAAATGTTCTTGAAGTTGAAATGGACATCGCCTAAATCATCAACGTCGTCAACCTTACCGATCATATACATGTTTTGTAAAGAAACCATATCCTGACGATATTCCTGATTTGGGGAGATATAGAATCTGCTCTTGTTTTCACCCGAACTGAGTTCTGTTTGCGTACAACCCGGGCCGCCTGGATATACGGCATAGAATGCATCCTGCCTTTCCAATGCGACTTCTCCCAAGCCACAGTTTCTGAACTCCACCACATCGCCTTCTTGAACGGCTTCATAGGTAGCGCAATTGCTTCGCCAAGGCTCCATTTCATTGATGTTATAAAGCATGCACATGTCGCCAGGCTCAAATACAATTCTTAAACTTTGATTAATATAAACTCTATCCTCACCCTCGTATTCCATCTGCTGGGTGCTGGCTGTGAATGTGGTTTTATTCGGTTCGTTTTGTTCGTTTTGCTCATTCTTATTGCATGCCGTGAAAGCCAAAACCACCAAGGCCATCATGCATACACCTCTTATTACACTTTTCATCATTGTTTGTATTTTAATTTTATTTTGCTTTTGAAAAAGATTTATTCCGCTTATTCAAAGTGCAAAAATACAAAAACAACAATACGATGACAAAAAAAGCAGTATTTTTTGTTTCGACTGGGGAAAAGCGTATTAGGCAGCAAGAGCCAAAGGCTCCTGCTGCTGGACTTTGGTGTCGTAAAGGTTTAAAAATGGCATCCCAAGACCTTTTTACTACAGGATAAGAAGGATGCCTGCCAGCCTCCGGCCTCATGAAGGGGCTATCTACGGCTGGTTCTATTGTTGAGTCTTGGAATTATTCGTCTATTCCAATTCCTTCATCTTCTCCAAAACCATTGCCATCGACAGAGCAATTTACCTCTATTTGTGGATAATAGCGCTTAAGCGCATAAAGCAAAGGCTCACTCATGCTACTCTCGGCATGAAGTAGAAGGTTATTTGCTGTCAAACGTTTCATCTTCGTGATGTTGCCCTCATAATAGGACGATCCGACCAACTTCTTGAAAAGGAAGTCGAAAGGCACGTACATCCCGCCCAAACCATCATCAGGAACGCCGTACTTTTCGGCCAAAACTCGTATGTCGTGTTCCACTTTGTCAAGTTCGGCAGGATCTCCTTGAAGACAATAATCACTCTCAACGACCTCACATTCATCATCGCTTTCTTCATTGGGGTCGTAATCATCCCATTCCGCGAGGTCGTATAGTTCTTTTGCCTGTTTTTTGTTAATGAAGACGCCATGCTCCTCGTTGCCGTAAGCATAATGGTGAGCCAAGTACAAGGCTGCATCTTTATCGCCTTTTTGAACCATTTCCCAAAGACGGTCAATGTTATTCAATGCATCAGTGGCATGTACATCGCCTCGGTCGCTGAGTTCTTGAAGGATAGGAAAGAGGTCGTGATTAGAAAAGCCACTCGTTTCGTGCCAAAAAGCATTCAGGTCTTCAATATTGGCTTCTTTTGCCCCATTGCAGATTTGTTTAAGGATTTCTTTTTCCTCGTCGGCGGGTTCTTCGACCAACAATTCTCTGCGCTCCACAGATACTTTTTCGCCAGTGTCCTCGTTTTCAAAATCTTGCATCCAGAAACGGTATCTCTTTCTCTGGAGTTCGACGATTTGCTCAACAAGATTGTGGATTTGTTCTTTTACGGCTTCTTCCAAACACTGCCGCATCACAGAAACGGCATAGTGGAGGAATTTAACGTTACCATCCAAATTGTAGCTCAGTGCAGCCTTCTTCAAACCTTCAACACCGATGGAAATCAGTTCTTCCAGCTTCAGTCCGCGATTCTGATATTGTGCGGCCAAGGCAGCCACAAACCTCATGTTCGATTGGCTCAGCTGTTCCATCTCGTCGCATTCAAAGCCTTTTTCATGAATGGCTTTGAGCAGTTCCAATTCTTGGTCTGCGCTCAATAGAGGCGCACGGCCAATCTCTTGCAGGAATTTGTCTAGGTTTTCGATTTTCATGGTTTTTCAGTTTTATTGTTGTTTTTAAAAGTTGATTATTGATGCGTTCAAAGAGCGTTGTTTTGATTATCTATAGAAAGGTTTAGACAAAATTTAAACATTAGGCGAAACAAAAATTCAAGCAGCAAGAGCCAAAGGCTCCTGCTGCTGGACTTTGGTGAGGTGATTGGTCTTAATGAAGTCCTTGATGAACTTTTCGAGGTCTTTGGTTTTGAGTCCAAAGAGTGTGATGATGTAGAGACCTTTTTCTTCGGTGATGGTGTTGTGGATTTTGTTTTTCTTGACGAAACGACGAATTTGGGTGAATTGCTTTTCTGATGAGGTCTTGATGGTGGTGTTCATAAGGATGTTGTTTTAAGGGGTTAGGCCTTAAGATAGTTCTTTTTTGCCGAAATTTTAAAGATTAGGGCAAAAATATTTTTCAAAACAGTTTTATTCGAACTCTTGAATCGTCTCAAAACCGCACCACGGCTCGGCTTTTTCGAAGGCTTGGCAGCTGCCCTTTGGCACAAATAGGCGGTCGTTCCAATTTGCGGGCCAGCCCGTCGACTCGTCGTCGAGCATCTCCACCTGGCATTGGGCAGGGTCGGTGAAATGGACGTAGATGTCCCTTCCCTCGTAGGGGCCGTCATCCGCTGCCAATCTCTATTACCGAGTTGGGGAGAACGACTTTGGTCAAGTTGTCGCAAGCGCAGAAGGCCTCCTTGCCAATTTTCTTCACCGAATCAGGGATGACGACTTCCATCAGTTCCTCGCAGCAACAGAATGCCTGCTCGCCAATTTCAGTCACCATATCCGGGATGGCTTTGCTCGCGTTACCATGTACTAATACGTTGCCTTCAATAACCATCTCTTTGGCTTCTTCAGCAACTGCATCCCAGTGCGCCATCATGGCTTCGAAATCAGCATGGGCTTGCGCTGTCCGTTGCTTCTTGATCCGCATAGCTTTAGGCCAAACGAACGGCAAAATGAAAGGCCAGAAAAGGACACGCCAAACGCTCCATTTTTCAGAGGATTCACTGCCGTATTTGGCATCGAAATAGTTTCTATCCATCCAAAGGACGATGAAGACGCCGCCGATGATATAGGCGGCAATAATGAGGGCAAAAAGATAATCGTTCATATTGATGCTGTTTTAGTTGAAAACAGCATAATATAATACAATTAGCCCGAAAATTTGTAAATCGGGGTAGAAAAAGTTTAATAACGGCATCCCAAGACCTTTTTACTACAGGATAAGAAGGATGCCAGCCAGCCTCCGGCCTCATGAAGGCTATCTATAGCTGGTTCTGATGTTGAGTTTTGGAATTATTCAATCACGTCGTAAATCACCATTACACTCCAGTTTCTCCACAATGGATTATGGGGATTTATCTCATTTGATGTGTATTTGATGTCTTTAACCATAATTTTACCATCGTTTTCTTTTAGAAAACCATTTACTTCCTTTTCAAGTTCCTCTTGATAATTAGCGGCCTCTCTTGTGTTGATGAATATTTTAATCTGTGTCATAGCTTTATTTGCGATTCTCCTTTACATCGCGAGGTTTTTTTAAGTTAAGTTCAATCGTTTTTGTGATAAGTCATTTGAGAGAGAAAAAAATCAAAATCGGCATCAAAAACCATTCCGATGCTATTTGATTTTCCCCCAAGCATTTTCATTTTGTGTAACCATACTTCGTTTAACATTGTCACACCCAATTACTTTCTTCCATTCTGTCATTTTGTTCATTTCCATTTGTACCCTTCCCATTTCTTCATGACTGAGAATGTAATAATGCGAGATATTCTCAGAGTCAATGAAAACTAAAACCCAATAGTCTGGATGATAGTTTCGACTTTTATCATAGTACTTTTGGAAGAATCCAGTAACAAATCTATTACTCCGTGTGGTCTTCACTTCAATTCTTTTAAATGATCCATCATCAAGATGGACAAAAATGTCAACCGCCTTAGAGTTACCCATTGTTATGCTAACATCAAATCCTCGTTTGGATAGTTCTGCACAGACACCATACTCGCCCGCCATACTTATTTTTAGTTTTTCGCTCGATGTTGTTTTCATAATTAACACATTTTGAGATGATTATAAAATGAATAAAAGTTTGTTTACAATTTCATAATATTTATATCAACTGCAAATCATTTTCAGCCTCTCCCAAACCTTCACCATGGCCCAAGTGTCAAGCTCGCAATAGCGGAGTAGGGCTTCGCGGGCGGCCTTGGCCTCATCGGGTTGCATGTCTTGGATTTTTGGGAAGAGCGTCATCGCATTGCCACCGTTCTGGCAACGTTCGTCGAGGTTGTGGTAATTGAGTTCCGCGTCATCAGGGAAGAGCGCAGGCAGCACGCTCTTGATGCTGAACGAGCCACCCATGGCGGGCACATAATAGTAGCCGCTCTGGAATGGCGTGAGCAGGTCTTGAATATGCTCTTGGATGTTCATCAGATGAATGGCGAGGTCGGGATACATCGCAGCCAGTTCCTTGATGCGGCTGCACTCGAAGCCTTTGTTGTAGGCCAAGGTGCAGACGTTCATCGGAATGTCCTTGCAAAGCTGCTCGGCTACGACGCGACGCGGGTCAGTGCCGTCGCTGGGTGCCAGAAACTCCTTGTGTTGGTAGGGCGTAGAGGCACTCTCCTTAATGTGGAGCGAGTATTGGAAGGTAATCTGTTGGTACGGCTTTTGTCCGTCAAATTGAGGGATGGCCTGCTGCAGGGTCTCAAAGTCAAGGAAATAGAGCGGATAACTTAGACTGGAAAGGAAATCACGTATGCCAACAATATTGATGTGTTCCTTTTGATTCAGCGTACACTCTACCTGCATCTGTTGCTTGTCGTTCAGCTTCTCCGAGCGCAATACATCGAGAGTAATACGTCCGGCATGATAGTGTTCCAGCTTCTTCGTGAAGTTCATACGATATAGGTCGAAAACGGTAGGCTCGTCCTGTGGCACACCATGCTGACGTTTGCAGTAGTCAAGGAAAGCGCAGGTGTATGGTTTCATGCAGCGTTCGGAAAGGTCGTAGTCAGGCTCGTCCTTCATGCCCAAGATCTTCAAGGCTTGGTTGCTCTGTGCAGGCACTTTCAGGTATTCGTTCTCGACCAAATCGTGCATGTCGATGATGACAAATAGGCTCTTGACATCCAGCTCGCCATGCCTTACATAGCTGCTGTTGAGGCACACCAGATAAGTGTTGATGACCTTGACACCGCATTGTGTAAGTACCCACTTCTGATAGGCAATGTCGGGCACGTATTTCTCCAACTTCGTTTCCTCGCCGTCGCACTCAGGGAAACTGCTGCTCTTCACCTCGTAGATGTCCCAGCCGTCGTCGTTGCGGCGCAGGATGTCGACGGCGCAGTAGTGACCTTCGAGAGCGAAGGAGGCTTCGCAGATGTTGTCCACGCCTTGTTCTATATATAGTTGCGTCAATTCGCACATCTTGTTCAAGTCGAGGCTGCCATCTGCATTATGGGTGGTCACTTCTTGGTAGGGGCCGAAGAGTCCCATGGCGAGGTCGCCCACCTCGTTGCCTTGCTCGAAGCGGGCTTGTAGCGCCGGGTCGTCTTTGGCTTCCTCGGGTTTATACACCTTCAGCCAGAGGTTCTTGGGACATTGGCAGAAGGCGGTGTAGCGGGATTTGGAGAGTCCTTTCATGTCATTTGTGGTTTTTCAACTGCAAAAATAGTGAACTTTTGAAAGAATTCAAAAAGAAAATCAATACATCCTCACCGTTTTATTGTCCTCATCCGACTCCATCAGCCCGGCGATGTCGGGTTCGGTGGGGACGGCGCTGTTGAGGGCTACAGTCCAGAGGTTGTTGTAGTCTTCAATAGCCATGTCATCCCTGCTAGGGCAGGTGGGCGAAGGATTGGGATCTATGGCTATTGAAGACTTCTCACAGTTTTCGAGGTATTCGAGCGTCCCGACGATGTCACCGAACGACCAATTGGCATATTGGCCCTCGCTATCAAGTCCCCGCATGACATGGAAATCGGTGCGGCCGAGGGCCTGTTTCAGTTTCTCGAAGCCTGTCTCCTGGTCTTGCACGATGTCGAGGACATCCACTTTGTTGATGGTCTCGAAGAGGGCTCTCAGGTCTGTTTTGGCCTTTTCGACGCCGTCATAGTCGCCATCGTTACTGCTTTTGGCCAGTTCGTGGCACAAGCGGTTCGCTTTTTCCCAGATATTGTGGCCGAAGCCGCAGAGGGTGCGCATCTTGAGGTAGTTCAACAGGATGTTTTTTGCCTTCTCCGACCCCCACTTTTCGGTGTCGGCAGGCAGGTGGTCATGAAAGATGGGCAGCGCCTTCCCCATCATCTCTTGGACGGCATCCGCACGGAGGACACTCTCATTGGCGGCTTTCCAGTAGTCTGGATAATCCAGTTCCACGATTTCCTTGTAGGTGTAGGGCTTTCTCTTGCCCAGGTCATTTATAGTCAGCATATTTGAGTTGTTTTAGGGGTTTGCTGACGTAATATAGTTATTGGGGGCGGGAAATTCAAAAAGAAGGAAATTTATTTTCAAGTTTTTGTATATTTTGCTTAAACTCGAAATAGTCCTTCCCTCCCGGCACCACCATTCCGATTTTTTTCAAAACGCCTTTTGTTTCAATAATTTTGTATTCGTCTTCTATATAGCCTTGTTGACTATTGGCTTCGTCTTGTTGGACAGGATGAATAAGGATCCCTTTATCTGCTTCGAACCGATACATATACATGATGGTCTTGTAATACACCGCCGAGGCTCTGTCGTCATCTAAATGGTGGCTAAAATGTAAAGGGATGTATTTGGCATCTGACACAATACGGTTTTCTTTATCAAGGTAATCAGGAATGATTTGTTGGAATCTATGTTTCTTGCCATTTTCTTCTCTTTCAAAGAGATCGAAATCTCTTTTCCTTTTTGTAAAATGCGTCAACCCAGAACCAATTTCCGACAACACCTTTGCCACATACTCCTCCCACAGCCATGCTGCATCGATGAGGATGCCGTGAATCTTATCGCCGTTTTCGCCGTAACTCAGTTTCTCGTGGCGCAGGATATGCAAGCAGAGTTTTTGCAAAGCGGCATATTTCGTGTAATAAGGATGAGAAACTGGTCGCAGATTCTCGTTGATGACAGATTGCATCTGCCTCGGTTGGAATGATGGGGTAGCTTGGATGATTTGCTGCACATAGCCCTCTGTGTCAGGGTCGTTATGAAGGACGGCTTTCCCGAAAGGCTTACGACGGATGAACTCTATCGTATGCCTGATGAGTTGGGTGACAGGATTGTCGTAGCTGAATTCACGCGTACGGTAGGCAATCTTTCCGTTGGCGGGGATGTTGCGCCGTATGTGTCGGTTGATATCAATCACACCACGCACATTGGCATCGTTGTACTCGTGATAGACGTATTTCTTGTACATGCCTTGCGACATGGCTTCTTTCAGCAGTTTTGGGAAGAAAAACAAAAGAAAATCAAAGATAGCATCATCATGCGAGGAAGAAGTGTTTAAATCAAAAAAGTTCAAAGAAAGCACCTTCCCTAGCATATAATACAGGAAATAATCCTTTACTTCGTCGTTTTCCCCATAAGAAAAGCGGGAATGAATACGGATGTCCATCCCATTACATCCTATGAAACCAACAAGATTACCAGTCGTAATGCTCTCTGGGCTTCCTTCTTTATCCTCTGCATAACTCAGCACATAGGAATCCCCTATCTCATCCTTTGTTTCCTTAAAAGAATGTGGTAAGACAAGTATATCACACCCTCTGTCGTTTTTCATTTCCGACAAGGAATGAGACGACAGATAACGAAGAGCAGCTCTATCCTTTTCAGATATTATTTCAACCTGACTTCGGTCATTAGGATGGTTGTCCTTCAGATGAAGTATCGTTAATTCACTTGCTGTTGCCATCTGCATCCTTCAAATCATAGACATTCTTTAGTTGGGTAAGCAATGCTGTTGCATTTGGTATTCCTCGCAGATACTCAAACAATACACCCTTAATATGGTTTTCCCATAGTTTATCCCAATCATTGCTATATTTTTCTATTTTCTTAAAGTAGGCCGCACCAATGTGATAGGCAGAAGTAAAGCCCTCAAGAAGATTATGATCCTTGTCATTTTTTTCTGAATAGATGGCATCATTTAATGCGTCCATTCTTTTTTTTGCTTCATCAATAACGTTTTGCTGCGTCAAATTGCCAAGAATTGAATCTTGTGTTTTCGTAGCTATAATTTCATAGAAAGCAAAACGTCGACGGAACGCAAAATCCATACTCTCCACACTACGATCGATATCATTCATAGTCCCAATTAAATAAACGTTTTCTGGCACATAAAACCCTGTTTTAAACGGATAATAGAATACTTTTTGGGGCTCGACCTTTGTATTATCATCTGTTAGAGTTTGGTCCTCATCTATCAAGTTCTGATACTGCGTCTTAACTCTATTGCTCATTCCTGTGTCTTTATCCGACTCACCTCTATATCCAGGATCAATAGAGAAGAACAACTCACCAAATATCTTTGAAATCTCCCCTCTGTTGATTTCATCTATCACAAATACATATTTATTATCAGGATTGTCATCTGCTGCTGCCTTTTTGCAGAACGCCTTGAATATTCCATCCTTGCGCTTAAACACAATAGGGTCCCCTTGCTGAGTTGGCCGTAGACCTTCTACAAAGTCAGTATAATCATAAGAAGGATGAAACTGAACAAATTCATATCGGCCGTTGTCCTTTGTGGCACCCATAGCATTTGCAATTTCGCGGGCAAGATGGGTTTTTCCTGTACCAGGAGCACCAGTAAGGATGATATTATAATTCTTCTCAAGTAATATTTTTAATTTCTGTTCCATTTTCGTATTATTTATTCCTTCTTCTAAAACCTTTTTGTAAATATTATACATAGATCCTTTTATTCTATTAGCTATCGTTTGAATTATTAAATCAGTGATAGGTTCTTTAACCTGAAAACCAAATTTCACAAACGATTTATCCTCTACCCTTTTTAGATTATCAATAGTTTTACCATCCAAAAAAGACGCTCCTTGGTTTATGAGTTCTTCAATGTCTTGATCCTTATTATCCCAAAGGGCAACAAAAGCGCTTGCATAGGGTTGTATATATTCTACGGGCGTTTTTTCGTTTTTTCCGAATACGTGCTGTGAATTAAACCCTAAACCATACGATAGTGTTCCTCCTCTAAAAGTAATTTCAAATTGTATCTCTGTACCACCTCCTCGGTTTTTTGCCCATTCTGGATGATCTTCATTATAATCAAACAATATTCTTTTATTTGAAGGTCGTTTTTTTTGTTTGACGCTCCTTCTTTTTTCCGCAAACTGTTCGCAGAATTCCTTTCCTAATTTTTCATGAACGGCTTCTATTATTTTTTCCAGATTATTATAATACACCATTTAGCAAAACGATTTCCCTACACATCGCGAGGTTTTAACTATTTATATTTCTGTTTATTTCTTGTTATTTCTTTTCAAACTCATTTCTTCCTCACTCCCCCACTATACTCCCGGATATAGATCCCATAGTCGGTGTAGACCTCGATATCGCGACCGTTGGCGGCCAAGAGGAGGTCGAGGATGTGGTGGCCGTTGAACTCGGTGACGCGACTCCATGAGTTGCTGCCCATCGTAGCTCTTTGCAACTGCCGGTCGTCGTTGGGATTAATGCGGTAGATGAAACCGCCTACTTTTACTGCTTGTGCCATGGTTCCATTGTGTTTTATACGGCAAAAATAAGGGTTTTTAATTATATTTCCAAATAAAGAAATGCCGTCGAGACAGTCTCTCAAAGAGAATTTGCAAAACCCCTACCAGGTAGGGATTCTATTCCTTTGCCAGTGGGCAAGGTTTCCTTCGACCTCTTCCTTGTACTTTTACATTTAGCATAATCATAGTATCACACTACTCTAAAAGCCTCATCGCGGGCGCAGACCCGCGATCTCATAAAGCGGGGGTGTACCCCTATAGCTCAGGAGATCGCGGATGTTCCTCCGCGATGAGGCTTAAGGTGTGAGTGTAGTACATGGGTGATTGATGCTAAAACTCCTTGATCGTCTCAAAACCACACCAGGGTTCAGCCTTTTCGAAGGCCTCACGACAGCCTTTGGGCACATAGAGCCAGTCGTTCCAGTTCGAGGGCCAGCCCGTCGACTCGTCGTCGAGCATCTCCACCTGGCATTGGGCAGGGTCGGTGAAATGGACGTAGATGTCCCTTCCCTCGTAGGGGCCGTCATCAATCTCTATTACCGAGTCAGGGATGACAACTTTGGTCAGGTTGGCGCAGGCGCAGAAGGCTTCCTTGCCGATTTTCTTCACCGAATCAGGGATGATGACTTCCTCCAACTCATCAGAGCAGATGAAGGCCAGTTCTCCGATTTCAGCCACCGTGTTTGGAATAGGTTCTTTGGGGGTTCCTATCACTAACACGTTGTCCTTTTTGGTGACCAGATGTCCACTCCGCATTTCGTATGTTGGGTTGTCGGGAGCCACCTCAAGCACCAGATTTTCGCAGGGAAAAGCTTCGGGGTCGATTTTTCGCACCGAGGCGGAGATGAAAAGGTGTTTCAGGTTATCATAATCCTGATAGGCATATTTTTCAATCTTGGTGACCGTGTCGGGAATCTCGACAGACTCAATCCTTCCCTTTCTCTCCTTCTCAGCCCACCATTGACGCGTTTCTTCAGCTTTCTGCTTCTTGGCCTTTCTGATTTTGGGACACGCGAAAGGCAGGAGGAAAGGCCAGATGAGAACACGCCAAACGCTCCATTTTTTAGATGATTCTCTGCCGTATTTGGCATCGAAATAGTTCTCTTCCATCCAAAGGACGATGAATATGCCACTTGTGATATAGGCGGTGAAGATAAGGGCAAAAATAAGACTATTTACGTCCATATTGCTGATATTTTATGGGTTCACAACATAATATTATAGTCATTATTTGCCGAAAATTCAAAATTCACCTATACATTGAGAGATTCAATAGTACCAATAATATCGGTTGTTTTCATCAAGCGCCCACCACTTTTCTTCTTCCATGAATTCATATTCACGTTCAAAAGCATATTTCATAGCTTTGGTTTTTATCTCTTGCTGTTTCCATGCGATGATGGCTTGGACGGTGGCATTGTCCTTATTATAATCGATGATTTGAGCTGTATTGCCTTGTTCAATTTCTTCTTCAATTTCCCATACGGTTTCACAGGGTCTTTCATTGATGATCAGCTTGGTTCCATCTGATTTGATAAAGTTCATCTGATCTTCAAGCTTGAAGATTTCATCGTAGTGAGTTCTCAGCTCGTCAACCAGCTTTTCGTTAGCCTTGATCTCATCAATGGCCATGAGTCTTTTCTTGTAGTTTTCTTCTTTGTTTTTGTAGTATTCAGAGCTTGTCATAATGGCGATGTGATTGATTTGTTTTCTACAACACTGTTATTAGACTTACTGATTTACGCTATCAATCCCAATAATCTGGACGACTGTCGCCTTTGTAATAGAAATCCATCGCATAACCTTTTTTCAGATTCTCGGCTAGTTGCTCTGAGGTTGGGTTATTGATTATTGTTTTGGGCACCCCTCTTAAGTCCGTCCAACAATCCACTTCCTCAAGGTTGTCAGGAACAACAACCTCGCACAATGCCGTGCAGCCCGCAAAAGCATTTGCATCAATTCGTTTCAGAGACTTACATAACTTGATGGTGGTTAATGAAGGGCAGTCCTCGAAAACAAAAGGGCGAATTGTTGAGATGTTCATGGAGAACTCTACTTTCTCCAACTCTTTGTCTCCACGCCAAACATCAGAGCTTACAATACTGCTTTTTAATGGACAACCCTCCACTTCTTCTTGATTTGTCCTTTTTACATGAATAATAGGTGTTGATTTTGATAATACTGACATAACTGATTTGCGATTAACTGTACATCGCGAGGTTATTAAGTGAATAATCCGTTGATTTTGCCACAAAATTAAACACAGTTTTCGGGCTTTCCAAGCATTTTTTGCGCCTATGTATGCATGTATGTATGTATCAACGAGTTAATGGATAGAAAAACTATATGATGTTATATAGAAACTTTGTGGGGAGAATTCAAAAAAGAGGTGCAAACCTCTTGCGAGGCCTGCGCCAGTTGGTTCGGGATTTAAGTGAATTCGGCATTGCCGTTTTCTTTAAAAATACTCCCTTACCGCAAACTCAAATTGATCGATGAAGATTTGCTTGAAAGCATAAAGATTGTTCTGCTCATAGAAGATAAGCATGGCTTTCTTGTAGTCAATAGAATCGACTGAACGAAAACTCAGCGGACAATAACCATTGGCAATTAGGATTGCGTTGCTGGTGATGCGTGCCGTGCGCTTATTTCCATCAGAGAATGCCTGTATATACGATAGGAGCACAAGTGTGAGAAGCGCTTTTTCAAAGATGTTCTCTTTCGCGTTAATCAAGTCGCATGTATCATGCATGGCTTCACGAATCTGGAATTCATTTTCCAGTGGATGATAATTGGTACCCGTGATACCCACGCGACGGTGACGGATTCCTCTGTCAACTGAGAGTTCTTTGGTGAGCAATCGATGAATATCCTCAATATGGCTGAGGGTCAGGTGCTGTAGATAGTCAGGATTGTCAAGGATGAAGCGCAAGGCATCCTTATGATTCAGCAGCATTACCGCCTCTTCCTTTGTTTTTCCGTCGGCTGTCTTGCTTTCACGCAGTAGGCGTTCTGTTTCTAACAGCGAATAGGTATTACCTTCGATTTGTGACGATTTCCAACTGAGATCGATACCCAGTCGCTCCATCTCCTTGCGATATTCGTTTTCAGTCATTTCGCTGACATGCTGGCGAAATTCAGCCTGCAGTTTTTGCAGCCTGTCCATCTCTTCAGCAGTAAAAAGCACGACAGACGGAAGTTGCTGACGTATCAAGTCGAAGTTGAAAGATGCCTGTATTTGTCGTTCGTCAATATCCTGTGCAAAGTAAGTCTCCAGATTGAGTGGCATCAGGAGAAATGCCTGATCTGAAAGACGGTAACGGGTAGCCCGGGCTTTACCCACAGCCACAATATTGCCATTTTGTATGCCTGCCGCTATCAGTCGTTTCATAGTGGCATCACTTCCTTCGAAGGCAGTACCCTTTGCAATTTCATCGCGCGAAGACTGTGGATGATAGTGCAGATACTGTAGTATTTCTCTTGAGATATCCATGGCTTATGAACCTAAATCGGTGCAAAGTTAGCGATATTTTTCCAATTATCGGCTCATTGTGAGCTTAAAATTACATAAATCAGCCAATATTTGAGCCGATTCGAAGCGCCTCACCAGTTTTAAATGTTCAAAGTGCGATCAAATACGAAATCGAACTGGCGCAAGCCCCTTGCGGGGCATGCGCCAGTAGGGAATCTCTGCGAATCATCGTGGTGAGGTTTTTACGCCACAAAGATAGAAACTTTTTCGGGGAAATTCAAAAAATCCCAGACGGCAATTCAATTTTCATTTTTCTGCTACTGTGCGATTGGGCTGCGGCAAGCAGGGCTTCCTGGGTGGTGTATTGCTCGTAAAACCTGCATTGCGTGACGAGGCCTTGCGTCGAGCATCGCTCACCGTCAACCAACACCAAGGTCCAGCCTTTGTTGTGGTCGGCAAACTCCTCTCCCACCAACGCGACACCTTCTGCCGTCTCCACAAGCTCACTTGTCTTCACCTTCCTGAATTTGAACTTCACTCTCGGCAAGCTATCCTCTCCATGTTGCTCGGCCGTGTAAAGCAGTAACTCAATACCTTGGCGGATATGTTTCTTCTCCAGATTGGCAATGAGCGCCGCGACGCCATCCACCTCGCCAAGATGTTGCCTTACCGTAAGCAGTTTGCCCTCGCTCACCGGAATATCGGGCATCAGAAACGAAGCATGACGATCCGCAAGGCTCTTGTCGACAAAAACCGCAGGCAGCCTATTGGCAAGCGCCACAAAACCGCTGTAGGCCGACTGGTGTTCGGTGAACATCGGATCACAACACAACAGCTCATGCCACAGTGCGATGGAATGTCTCATTCGTTGTCGTTGTACAAATTGTTTTAGGGTACACCGGCGCGGCCTTGAACTGTTGTGCGCAGTCCGTACTACTGTTTTCCCCTGTTTCTCATAGACGGTTATTCCCGATTGTGGCATTCTCCCAATCAGCAAAATACCTTTGGCGTTTCTCTTTCCCATGGCAGTTTCGTTTTAGTCAGGTGGCAGCCTCGGAGCAACCTCGTAGTTGCGCCCTCTTTTGCTCTATTCTTTCAGTTCTGTTATTCGTCTGTTATTCGATTTAATATCGAAGAACAATCGAATAACAATGCAATAATAATAGAGCATTTAATATGTTTGATAAGGCGCAACTCCGAAGCAATTCCTTGCCTGCTTCTATGTTGTTGGATTGCAAATATAGAAACTTTTGTCAGGAAATTCAAAAAACAAGCGAAAAAAAAAGTGGAGCGGCCAGCCACTCCACTTGCGTTTTTTATTGTTTAGTCACTTTCACCCCTACGCTTCCATTCATGATTCCGCGGATGATGCGGGTCTGCAACTGTTCCTGCTCCTCGGTCATCAGTTGGAAGGGGCAGACGTCTTCTTCGGTTTCCGGAAAGTACTTGCCTTCGGCATCGTTCTTCAGATAGACTTCACAGCCGGGTTCCTCTGCTTTATAGAAGATGCGGAGCGAAGGATAGGCTTCCTTCATCAAGCTTGTTACCTCATAGCAGGGCGTCCAAGCCGTCTCGAAGGTCACGCAAAGGGTGTCGCCTTGGCGCTCAAGGTCTGTCCACTCGCCACGACACTCCACTTCTTCAGGATTCTTGCCCAGCGCTTTCACCAGACAGCCCAGATGATTCTCTTGCTGTTCTTTCATCATTTGATACAGCGCATCGAGTTCTTCCTTTTCTCCCTCGATGACATAGTTTGTAGTGCAGATGTTTGCCATAATCGTGATATTATTATTGTTATTCTTCTTTCTCTTTGATGGCTGGTACCTGTTTCAAATATTCGGCAATAGCACTCAAAGTGAGCCTCTTTAATTCTATGCACCTTTTGGTGCTACGATTCCAAATATCAAAGTCTTCCTCAGCATCGGCATTGGGATAAAAATACATCTTACCATCCTTATACTTGAGTATCATCCGATACCCCTGATACTCCAAAACAATCCAGGAATCAGTATTATCTGGTATAAACGCATTAACATCTTGCAACCCAACTTGATTCAAATAGGTATGCAATCCCATATTAAAGGTATTTTTATTTAGCAAATCCGACATCCAGATGACATACTTTCCAAGCGGGATACTTAGGTTTTCATCCGTATTGTCACGCTCGGTGACAGCCTCCATGAACTGCTTTATCGCCTTTAGTTTCTGCGCCAACGTCTTTTCTTTCCACGACTCCAAATCGATGCTGTCCGTAGTAACAGACTCCATCTTGCGAATCTTCAGGTTTTTGGCATAGTAGTTTAACTCCTCCTGTCGCAGTTCTAACTCTGCCGCCATATCCATAAGCAAGAAGGCTGTGTTGAGGACAGCGAAACCCGTTTCCTCCATCAGCAGCGGCGATTTCATCAATTGCACACAAGGATTCACCTCATAATAGGCGAAAGAGACATCAGGCATCGTATAACGTTTGATGGTCATGACCGCCTGACGATAGGTTATCGTGAGCGACTCCACGTCAGCACAGACTTTATAAATCTGTTTCAGCCATGCATGATATTTCTGCTCAAAATCATACACCTTATTTGTCGGGCCGGTTTTCCACTCGTAATGGCCATAATCTATAATTTTGGGTTCTGGAGCCTTTTGACCTTGGATACATGCCTTACTTACCTCTATCTTGAAACTCTGCAAATCAGCCCCTTCTGCTTCCATCGCTTCTCTCAAGGCAGATTCATAATAACTAAAGACACCTTGATTCCATTTCACAAGTGGATTGGTCGCTTTGAAATAGGTGGCAATAAAGGCATCTGCGTCATAGCCTCTCCTGTCATAGTCGATAGGCATAAAGACGGTCTCCTTAATCTGCTCGATTGAGGTATGCTCATTAGCGTAACGCTCGTTTTTTGCGGCCCAGCCCTTCTTCCGTTTGGCCGCCTTCTTTTTCCAATACGATTTAAAGTCTTCCATAATTATCCTCCTTTAATCGTTTTGTATGACTCTGTTACTTTTGTTTTCAAGTTGTCAATAGTATCCTTGTATTTCGGCATCAGTTTCACATATTTGGCGATGGCGTTCAAAGTGAGCATACTGAATGGGATATGGTAGTTGTCATATACAGGATATTTTGCATTGAAGAATGAATCTTTTTCTTCTGCGTATGGGTAGAAATAGCATTGGTATGGTGACGGTGCCCAAAGAGCCTCTTTCAGCAGTAACTGGCAATCTTGAAATTCGATGATGATGAGCGCCTTTCCCCGTTCATGTACATAGGCCTTCGCATCCTGCAATCCCTGTGCATCCAGATAGGGACGAAGGACATTCTTGACATAGTCCTCTGGAGGTGCGACATAAAAGCCGCTCGAATTGCGAAGCCAAGGCTTGAAAACCGGATCACCCATACCTAAGCCTGCCTGTGTAGCATTCACCATCAACTTCTTGACGGCAGCCATCCAAGGCTTCAGCGCCGCACTTATGGCTGAATCCTCATTAAAAGATGATGATCTGCGGATACAAGACTCCAACTTTTTTGGTATCATCGCATCATCCCACAGTTTGAAATCGATGTCATCGGCACTTATACCATCCATGACGGCAAGTTTGTATCCTTTGACGTAGAAGGCGTATTCTTCCTCAACTTCTTTATAAAGTTCGTAGTCATCAAGCCCTTCGTCAAAGGCTTTGAAAAGGTCTTGCCGAATATATTCAAGTGAGGTGTGGTGCTCAAGGTAGCGGGCGAGTTTTGCCTCCCATGTCATGTTTCTTTTCCGCCCATTCTTCCAATATGATTTATACTCCTTCATTTATTCCCTATACTTAGTGGTTTAATATAGTAACATCCTGTCAGAAATTCAAAAAACGGTCTATCTTTTTACACTTGCATCAGGCAGACGCGACCCGTCTTGCGCAAGGCTTTGCCATTTCGTTGGTATGATGCTTCGTTGTCGATAATCCAAAGGAGTTTGGCTCGGCAATGAGGCGGTATCTCCGGCACAGGGGCATAGCCGTCGGTAATGACAATCATGCCGTCGTAATCAGGATGCTTTGCCAAGTAATCGACAGGCGCCTGAAAGTTGGTGCCGCCACGCCCTTGAACCTTAAACTCCTGCTTCCGCTTCTTGGCTTCGTCCAGTTTCATGACGTCACCTTGAACGCAAGCATCGAACATGAGGACATCCACCTGCTGGATGCCATACTTGAAGAAGGTGGTGATGACGTTGAAATAGCGACCCAGTTCCTCTGAACCTACCGATCCGCTGGTGTCGACTGCCACAAGGATACGAGTGATGAAGTCATAACGGCTGCCCATCTGCTCGAACCCGAAGCGACGGCTGGGGCGCATCCTTGTGAGGCGACGTTTCTCAGACAAGATGCTGGCACGGAACCCCCGCAGGGCACTGCGGAAGTCAATCTTTCCCTCTGCGGCTTTCTTGATGAGTTCGATCATGCCACCGGGCATGCTGCCCCAACTGGTCGTGCTTTGGATGAGGTCGGTAATCAAACGCGACTGGAACTGGTCTTCCTCCCAAAGGGCTGTGTAGTCGCCCTCGGCCTGTGTTTTGCTATTGTTCTTGCCATAATCAGTTTCGCTCATTCTAGCCTCACCCGTAGCCTTTCCTTGTCCCGTGTCGGAGCCCTTCATTTTTCCTGTTCCTAACCCAGAACTTTGTCCCTTCTCTACACCTTGGCCATTTTCTTTGCTTCTTTCTGACGAGGTATCTTGGCCACTTTGTTCCTGTTGGGAATCACTCCCTTTGCCACCTCCACCGGCGTCGCCACTTCCTCCCGAGTCACCCTCGCTGGGAGCATTTCCATCAACATGAATAGTCATATCATTCAGGCGCGTCGCATACCATTCGTAGTGCTGTCCCATAGGCAAGCCAAAATCTTCGGGCTTTGTCAATTCAATCCATGCCAACTTGTAGGCAGGCGAGATGACCATGTCGCTGGCCGCATGCTGAACGAGGGGCTTGCAACCCAAAGGCTGGCGTGCGTAGGGATGTTGCAGCAGGATACGGATCATCTCCACCTTCAGCAACTCATTCAACTGGTTGTCCTGCAAGGCATCGATAACGGTCGGGTTGTACTCGATGCGTCCCTGCCCGGTGCGCAACGGGCACTGCATATTGGCGTTCATCGTCAGGCGATGGCTGCAATATACGGCGAAAAACACCGGCTCCGTCAGGAACCATTGCTCCGCAACTTGTTGTATGCGCTCTTGTGAAGTCATAAGGTTTGGATGAATTCGACAATTTTCTTGTAAGTGTCGGGCATTTCCTTATTGATAAGAAGTAGCATCTTCTTATAGCCCGTGCCATCGATGAGCGATACAAAATGGGCGTAGGCTTCGCGGTTGTTCTTGAGCAGGTAGTCGTGGTACGCCTTTAGGTTTTTACGCACCATTTCGCGGTCGAGGGTGTCGGCCTTGTCGGTCTCGAAAAAGCGCGCCAAGGCATCGTTGAGCAACGAGAGTTGATGCAACTCGTATTTGTCGAGCGATTTCTTGGCTTTCTTGAAGTCGGTGAGCAGGTCGATGGGCGAAAGGTCGTCCTTGCGGAACGAGAGGAACAACTGCGTGGCGGCATGCACGCCGATGATGCCGGCCACCACCTTCTGATGCACGGGCAAAGGATTGGGGATGTTCTCCATCAGTCGGGCCACCTTCTCCCAGGCGCGGCGGTCGGGATCTTTGTCAAGACCTTGGTCTTCCTTGGTGTCGGCGCTACGGTCGAGCAGTTCAGGGTTGGCGCTGATGAAATTGAGGATGCGTTCGTCGAGACCCGTACGCGTTGCCCACAGCAGCCAGTCCTCCACCGTGGGACGGAAGGTGTAGATGTTGAAGCGCGACACCAAGGCTGGATCGAGGTCGGTGAGTTGGTACTCCTCGCCGTCGTTACCCGCCGCGATGATGCGGCTGCCTTCGGGCAACTCGCGACCGGCCAACTTGCGGTTCAGCACGAGGTCCATCACCGTCTGCAAAATCTCGGGACGAGCACGGTTGATCTCGTCCAAGAAAAGCACTATGGGTTGGCCGTCGACAGGGAACCAATAAGGCGGCATGAAGACTGTCTTTCCCGTTTTCTCGTCCTTGTTGGGCAGTCCCAGCAGGTCGCCAGGGTCGCTCATCTGTCCGAGGAACAAGGTCTTCACCGGTATGCCTTTTTCCTTGAAATACCTAGTCAGAATCTGCGACTTGCCGATGCCGTGACGGCCGGTCAGCATGATGTTTTGCCATGTGGGTGTGACCTCCAAAAGGGTCATCAGTTCGGTTTCGTTAATTGCTATGGCCATATTGTTTATAGTTTTTGTTCGATGAAATCAACCGCAAGGATGGGTTCGGGATCAGAATGACCATATTGTCTAATGAACTCTTGAACCGTCCTGGAAGGTAACCGCTTGCCTTCAGGATCTGGTGCGCTAGGGTCGCTGGCATATACATTATGGCAATCTGCATCAACCCATCCCATTACTTCTTCTTGACTAACGATGCCACCAAATCTTTTTTCTTCTAAGAAACTAAATGCGTTATCGCTGACTACCTTAATTGTTGGTATCAAGGGTATCCGGTATCCACCATTAACTAATCGGCCGGCCTCCCAGCGGAGATACTTCATCATTTTTCCGATAGGCTTGCCCGCATACTGCTGGGCCAATGCCTCCAATTGCTCTACGGCAGCATGATACTTTTCGTTCTGTTGCATCTGTTGGTCGTAGATGTGCAGGACTTTCAGAATCGTCTCGTCCACCCTCTGGTTAGCAGTAGGCATCAGCTTCAAATAATCTCCGATGGTACTCAAAGGTGTGTTCTTCGCCAAATCCAAAAGACACCCGTCGTAATAGGAGTTGGGGTAAAAGAAGATGTCGTTCTTATATAATGACCAATAATATGATGACAAACGCAACTGGCACCCTTGGTACTTCAATATGACATCAGGATGGCTCTTACCTGGAACCACCAACGCTACTTCCTGCAATCCGACACTTTCCAGATAAGGGCGTAAGCACTCTTCCAGAAATCTATCAGAGTTGGAGTTCCTGAAGCTAAACCTTTCCAATGTCTCACCTTGATCTCTCAACGACCGCTCCAGTGCGGCATCGAAAAATTTCTTGACAGCCGACTTCCAGGGGCGGCTCACCTGCTCGATGATTTTGTCAACGTTATAGTCCTTTGCGATGTATTCCGAGATTTTCTTCTCCAGTTTTTTCTCATCCCAAAGGTCAAACTCAATGCTGTCGAGAGTGGCGGCTTCCATGGTACGAAGTTTCAACTTCTTGGCATGGTAGTTCAATTCTTCATTCCTTAATTCAAACTCCGCAGCAATCTCCAACAGTAGTTTGGCCAAGTCCAATGTGCTGAAACTGGTCTCCTCAAGCCTCAAATCGGCGAAGGACAGTTGCTTGCAGGGCACGAGTTCGTACAAGGCAAAAGGCTGTTGCTGGTAAGTGTAGCGGTAAATAACCATCGTCACTTCCTTGTAGTTAATAGTGCAAGTTTCAAGATCGGTATACTTTTCATACAAATCCCGACGATTTTTGGCAAGGTCAAGCATGTTGCCGTAGGCTATATCATGTGGTTGCTGTCCTACAATGCTCTTCTTGCTTACCGTCATCTTTAATGCACTGATGTCAGCCCCCAATGCTTGCATGTCCTCACGAAGACCCTGCTCTGAAAAGTAGAAACGCATATTGGAATCCCATCGTGCGATAGGATTCCATACAGTTTGGTGACCATTCAGAAAATCACGGAGTTCTTTTCTATCCATACGGCCATAGACAACCTCATTACGGATGTCGTCCAACTGCATGTGCCTTTCCGCGAAGCGTTTGGCCTTTGCCGCCCACAACTTTTTGCGTTTGGTGGATTTTTCTTTCCAGTAGTCGTTGAAACTCATATTATCGTTAATGACTTGCAAAATTAAGCACTATTTTGGAGAAAACAAAAAACAGTTTCCTTCAAGATTTCAAAACCGATCCTCAAATTGTTTAAAAAGCCGATAGTAAGCCTTCATGTTTTCCAACTCATACCATGCCCTCTCCATAGAGGGGCGAGCATCGAGGTCGTAAATCCTTGCATTGGGTATGGCAAGCAGGAAAGGCGAATGGGTGGCAATGACAAATTGAGTATCCAATCGCGCCAGCAATTCGATATGCTGGGCCAGTTGTTGCTGAAATGCAGGAGCCATGGAGTTCTCAGGTTCATCAAGCAGATAGAACGACTCATCAAAAAGATGTTCCTTGAAATACTCCAAAGCCGTTTCCCCGTTGGAGGTGGCTTCGCTGTTGTCCAACTTCAATCGGGCTTTTTGAAAATCCCCCAATCGACTCAGGAGGGCGTAATCCGCTGCATTCACTGACTCGGGATCTGTCAGCGCTTTTTCATATAGGTTCTCGCTTATCCCATAATCACTCATTTTTTCTATTTCTTTGTCTGAAAAGACTTCATTTTTAATTTCAGCGTAAAGTTTCCGTTGCCTGGCAATTTTCACCATGATGTCCTCGCTCCGGATAAACGAACTTTCTTCAGGAAGCCCTTCATCATCAATACTTGAGGAACATTTTTTCACGTATCCTTCGAAATACTCATTGTCGTTGCCTAATGTCATTTTCTTAAGGCCAAGATGCTGGGCCATGACATTCAGCAGTGTGGACTTGCCACTACCATTGTTGCCATAAAGGATGGTGATGGGAGCAAAATCGACATGCTCCAACATCATCGGATAGACAACACGATAGGGATAAACGTGTCTGTTTTCCAGACAGGGGAAGAAATGTTGCAAATACGTTTTCATAGTTGTTTTGCTTTTGATGTTTACACTATACCAATAGAAACTTTTGCCGAAAAATTCAAAGACAAGCACAAAAAAGTGGAGCGGCTTGCACCGCTCCACCTGAGACAATCAAAACCCAATCCTCTTTCGTGTGACGGTATTGCTCAGCTGCTCGCAGCGGCAGTAGTCTTCCAGAATGGGAAGCATCTCGGTATCGTTGCCGTAGAGAATGCTGTTGATGGCGTGCTTGCGGGCCACGTTCTCGATTTGGCCACCGCTGAAGTCAAAATGCTCGGCCAAGGTGGTGGCATCGGCATCGGAAAGCTCGGGTATCATCTGCTGCCAGATCTTGCCTCGCACGGCGACATCGGGCTTCTCGAAAGCAATCTTGTAGAGGAAACGGCGCTCGAAGGCACTGTCAAGGTTCTCGGTGAGATTGGTGGTGGCAATCATGATGCCGTCCAAGGTCTCCATCTCCTGCAAGATGATGTTTTGGATGGTATTTTCCATCTTGTCCACCGCGTCTTCGGCACCGGCCTTGCGGATGCCGATGATGGCGTCGGCTTCGTTGAAGAGCAGAATGGGGGCCAATCTGCTGCGTTTCACCAGCTCACGGTAACGGTCGAAGAGGGCTTTGATGTTCTTCTCCGAGTCGCCCACCCACTTGCTCTTGATGCTCGGCACGTCGATGGTCATGATAGAGCGTCCCGTAAGGCGAGCCAGCTGATAGACGGTCTCGGTCTTTCCCGTGCCTGGACCGCCATGGAACAGGCATGTGAAGCCTTGTCGGAAACCGCGTTGCTGCATGCGTTCACGGATCTTGGCATATTGCTCCGGCTCAAAAAACCGGTTGAGTTCATCCACCTGATGTTGAACGGTTTCTGTGTAGAACATGGTCTTGGGCATGAGCTTGTCAGATTCAATCACATCGGCGAAGTGTTCTTCGGTGGCGGTGATTTTCAACTCTACCAACAGGTCGCGTTTGGCTTCCTCGGTCAATTTGTATTGTGTGGTGTTGGCAATGCCGTCGTCACAACGATGCTCAACCAACTTCAACTTTTGCAATTTGTGGGTCCCACTGCGCAGCTCACCCTTGGCAGTGGTGAAGTCGGCGATGCTGTAGAAGACATTCTCCATCTGGTTGAAGCGGATGTCGTTGTCGTCGTTGCAGATAAGGTAATAGCAGAACTTGATCAAGAGGAGTTCATCGGTCTCGTCGAGTCGGAGTTGCTTCACTTTTTGCCCGAAAACCACCTGTGGGTTATCGTCAAACAGTTTGTGAATCTCTTCGATTAGTTCCTTGGGGCCTATGGCATCGTCGTTGAGGTCGTCAAACCATTGGTTCAGCACCTCAAACACACCCGCGCAGTCAAGCCCCTTGTGGCTGGGCAATTGATACACTTCGTTGTGTTTCAGGCAGCGGATGACGGCGGTGGGCACATCGAAGTCGTCCTCATCCTTCGCATCGCGGAAGCGCAGCAGGCGACGATGCATCAGCGCATCGATGTCGTTGGCGAAGGCCAGCACGGCGATACTGCCGAGGTCGAGGTGACGGGCCAAGTCATGGTAATCCACACGATAAGGGCCTTCGTCCATGCAAACGGCAAAGATGACAGCTTGCCGTTCGGTGATGCCGTACTGCTCGGCGAGGAACTTGATTTCTGCCTCGGAGGCTTTCAAGAAGTCGGCGCTCATCTTGGAGTCCCTGGAGCGCTCGGCCACTGCTTCTATGGCTTGCAAGAGGGTGAAGGTAGGTTGTTTTCTTGTCTTTTTAGGGGTCCTTTTCTTTTCCATACTAATTCCGAATTATTTGTTTCGGAATATAAATAGTCACAAATCGAAAAAAATTCAAAAAAAATACTAAAAATCAAGTTAAAGAAAGCTCCTACGGAGCATAACTTGTTGGATTATTGTGTTTTGTTATTAAACGAAAGCTCCTACGGAGCAACTTTTGAAGTTCCCCAAAAAAAGCAGCAACTTTTTTTCAAGAGGCCATCAATACGTCACATACTGTTCCAAAAGCGGGTTCACCTCCCCTTCTTCCTTGAGCAGCTCCTCCAGCTGCGCCCAGTTCTTGATCATGCCGCGCTTCTCGCGTTGGTTGACGATGCGCTTTACCTGTTCATAGTTGAGGTAAGGATGATGCACCAAGGTCTTGAAATCGGCACGGTTGACGTCAATTTTCCGTATCTCAACCGCACCTAGGTTGATATAGGGTTGTATGGCCGCAAAACGCGCATCGTCCATGCCCTTCACGTCGCGGAGCTGTTCCTTGTCGATGAAGCCACCCAACTTCTCGCGGAACTCGATGATGCGCACCGCCGTGTAAGGCCCAATCTGCGGCAACTCCACCAAGGTAGTCGAGTCAACGGTGTTCAGATCAACGATAGGGATAGCTTTCTTTTCAGCAGGTGCGGCTGATGCGGTCGTTGAGCCAGGTGCGGTCGTTGAGCCCGTCGAAACGCCGCTTTTAGCAGAAGTTTTAGTATTTTTCCCTCTTGAAACCTCCGGCAACACAATAAATGGCTCCAGCTGTGCAAACTCCTCCTCACTGATGGTGTAAAGCTTGCCCAAGTCGTTTTTCGAATAAAACTTGCCACCTTTGGCCTTGTAGTTCATGATGTTGCGCACCTGACGGTCGGTGAGACCCATTTGAAGCCATTCTTCTTCCGTGAGAGTATTGGGGTTGAAAGGAAACGGATGCAGTTCCGCCACTTCTTGAGGCTTCTCGGCTTGTTGCTGTTGTTGCAGGTCGATGGCCGCCTGACGCAATGCCAACAAAGAATCCAAGTTGTGCAAAGAGGCATCACTCAGCGACTTGCGCGAAGGACGAAACAGGCAAGCCAAAATCAATAGCAGTATCAATGCCAGTATCGTGACGATGGCAACGCGCTCGCCTTTGCTGAAGGAAAACCATTTGCGCAAGGAATCCATATTCTTTGGTTTCGGGCCCTTCGATGTTTCGACTTTGCTCAGCAACCTCAGAGGCCTTCGTCTGTTGAGCCAGTCGAAATCGAAGATTCAATGTAATTAAACGCCGACTATTATTTAATCAATCCACTGATGAACACAATCGTAATGGCAATAGGAGCCAGATATCGTATAATAAAGAAGATAACCTTTTTCAGCGATGCCTTGATGGTCCCCTCGTTGGTCACCTCTTCGAAGAACTTGGCCTTGCCCAATCGCCAACCCACGAAGATAACAATCAACACGCCACCGAGGGGCAAGAGGATGTTGGACGAGACGAAGTCCATAAGGTCGAAGACCGTCCTGCCGCCAATGGCAAAAGGTGTGTTTTCCATCAGACTCAATGAGGCAAAACTGCCAATGAGCAACGTGGCCACACAAGCCCACACCGTCGACCATTTGCGGTTGATGTGAAGCTCCTCGGAGAGGTAGGCAACCATGACCTCAAGCAATGAAATCGTGGAGGTCAGCGCAGCAATGGCCAACAGTACGAAGAAGATGATGCAGAAGATATATCCCCCTGCCATCTGGTTGAAAATCATCGGTATCGTATTGAACACCAATCCCATTCCTGCCGTTGGACGGATGCCAAACGAGAAAGCCGCTGGGAAGATGACAAGACCCGCCAACACAGCAATCAAGGTATCGGCAAGCACCACGGAAAAGGCTGTGGAAGTCAAGTTGTCTTTTTTCTTGATGTATGAGCCATAGGTGATGAGCGCCCCCATGCCGAGACTCAGCGAGAAGAAGCCTTGTCCCAAAGCACTAATCAGGACCTTGCCATCGATTTTGGAGAAATCCGGACGGAAAAGGAACGACAATCCTTCTTTGGCGCCAGGCAAAGTCACAGACCGTATGCCAAGGACGATAAGGATGACCAAAAGAAGCGGCATGAGGATTTTTGCATATTTCTCAATACCGTTTTGTACCCCTTTGAAGACCACAAAGCCGGTCAGGAAAATGAAGATGGCCTGCCACATCACATTGCGCCAACCCATATTATGGAAGTCGGTAAAGTCTTGCTCCATAGCAGCCAAGTCCTTGCCTTGGAACGAGTTGCTCACCGCTTTGATGATATATTCCAAAGTCCAGCCCGACACAGTGGAATAGAAGGCAAAGATGATGAAACCACACAACACGCCCATATAGCCTACTATAGACCACGCCGACTTAGGTGCAAGCTTCTTGAAGGCACCGACGGCGTTGCTTTGTGAGCGGCGACCAATGACCAACTCCGAAAGCATTACAGGGATGCCGAGAAAAATGACCACGGCCAGATAAATCAGCAGGAAAGCCGCACCGCCATTGTTGCCCAACTCGCAGGGGAAACGGTAGATATTACCCAAACCGATGGCCGAGCCCGCAGCAGCGGCAATGATGCCTATCTTCGAGCCAAAGCCATCACGCTTTTTCTTTTCTTCTGCCATATTGTTCTTTTAAATCGGGCCCTTCGACAAGCTCAGGGACCCGCGGTCGTTGAGCCCGTCGAAACGCCGCATTACAGTTTATCTCTTTTCACCGTATGCAAGGTCACCCACATCGCCGATACCAGGAACGACATAAGCTCTGGCTGTTAGCTCCTCATCGATGCTACCCACCCAGATGGTGAGGGGCAGGCGCGACATGGTGCGCTCTACATAATCCAAACCATCCTGACTGGCCACAGCCACCGCAATATGGACTTCCTTGGGCATCATATCCTCCATCAAACCATTCAGGGTCTTCACTATGGACTCACCAGTGGCGAGCAAGGGGTCACAAACGATAAGGATGCGATCCTCGATATCGGGTGAAGAGAAGTATTCCACACGGATTTCAGAATCCTCCTCGTTCTTGTCGTATTTGCGATAGGCCGCGATAAAAGCACTATCGGCTTGGTCGAACATGCTAAGCATGCCATTGTGGAACGGCAGACCTGCACGCAGAATGGTGGCGATGACAGGTTGCTCGTGCATCGTCCGAATTTGCTTGATGCCCAAAGGTGTGGTCACTTCTTCATCGTCATATTCAAAGCTCTTGCTGATTTCGTAGGCCATGACTTCGCCAATACGTTCGAGGTTGCGGCGAAAGCGCATACGGTCCTGTTGGATGACGGCGTCGCGGAGTTCAGCCATGTATTGGTTGAAGACGCTATCCGTTCTTTCAAGGTTGTTTATCTTAATCATAGTGTTGGTGGTATTTGCCACAAAAATAGGCAAAAGAAACCAAACTTATACAAAACCGCCATTATTTTTTCCAAAAAACTTCACGCTTCACAAATAATTTCTACTTTTGCATTGTTGATTGACATTTTAAAACAACTTAAAAACACGAAAGGACAAACACTATGGCAGACGATTTGAAAGAAAACTGGAAGAAAGTTGGTAAAGACTGGGCTTCGTTAGGCACGGATTTGGGCAAATCTCTCTTGAAAACAGTCAAGACTGGCGTGAAAGAGGCCACCAAATGGGCTGACGACGATTCGGAAAAAGAAAAAGAAGCCGAAGCCAAAACGGAAGAGCCCAAAGCAGAAGAAACCAAGGAGGAAGCCCCCAAGGCCGAAGAATAACCTAGTTAAAACAATTCCTCCTCTTTTCTCATCGAGGCGTATTTGCAACACCTCGAAAAGAGGTGTGTGTAAGTCAAAGCACAGCTATGACAACTGTGCTTTTATCGTTTATTTACGCCCTTTCCAGACCTTCAGCATGGTCTTACCCAAAAGCGAAAGTCGGTTGAAAGTGTAAGAAGGGTATTTCACCTCTTTTCCACCGAAACCAAGATAGAAACGTGCCAGATTTTCGTCGTCCGAGCCTTCGAAATCAAAGGTCATTGGCTGGTGGGCATTTTGTTGTATGACCTGATCCAAAAGATAGGTCATGGCTTGGCGTTGTTTGCCCTCTTCGGTGAGACCCGAAAACAGGAAGGTGATGCGATCCTTGGTTTTCATGAAGATGGCGGCACAAAGCAGTTGCCCCACCCCTTTTTCGCTCACACCCAATATAAAAGCTGCATTCCGTTTTTGGGCCACCTGCGCCAGATGGGTTAGCACGCCATACTCGGCATCGCCCCACTTATCGAGCAAAGCGCCCCTGTTGTCGCGGAACAAGGCCACCACATGATAAGGAATCACCGAGGTAACCAGCTGCAAGTTGCAAGCCTCCGCCTTGGCCAAATTGCGCTTTGTGTTTTGATGATAATCGGCACGGATATCTTCATACTCTTGGTTCAAGTCAAGCAACACATTCCTATGATATTCAACACTTTGCTCGCTTTCCGAAAAAACATTACCTTCATTCAATCTGATTTCAGCGAAACGGTATTTTAAAGGGATGGCTTTCATGAAAACCTCTGTCGTCTCAGCGGTCATAGGCGACTTGGAGAACACCCCCAACTGCTGCACAAAAAAAGGCTGAAACAGATAGTTCACGCCAAACTTCTTCCCGCCCGTCAAAGGCATCACCGACTGGTAGTCATCTTCGACAAGGGCCTCCCAACCAGGATGGACGATGTCGAGATACCAAGAATAGGCATAGACGTTGCCGCACTCGGCGATGAGGACGTCCCATTTCGCTTTGTCTATGGCATCATGTTCGAGATAGTTAATCATTGTACAATATATTCCAACATTCTACGATACATCTCAGGCCAGCCTACCCAGCGTTGCTCGCCGCCAAGGGTTTCGTTGTGGGTGAGATAGATAAATGTTCCTCCGACAGCTTTCACTTCGTCGACCAGTTGTTTGGCAAGGTTGAGCGAAGCCTCCACGTCGAGGTTGAGATAGTCGCGCATGGTGCCGTCCATCAAGGCGAAAGGATGAACGCGCAGATTGGTGACCATGTCATTCTCAAGGTCGTAAAAGCGGAAAGTGTCGGCAATGCCCGCGCGGAATCCTGCCTGTGAGGCAAAGCCCATGGTGTAGTCGTCGCTGATGTCCAGCTCGATAAGCTTTTGGTAACTGCGCGGCAAGTTCATCCTCAGGAAATGCTGGCGGCTCTTGGTGAGAGGACGATGCAACACCTCCGAAAGACCGTTGATTTCCTTCCGCATCTTTTCTATGTTGAGATAGGATGAAAACGATGGATGGATGCCCACGTCCGCATAGTCACCCAAACGCTTGATCAAAGACTGGAAAGGAGCCTTGCGAATGGAGATATTCTTGTCGTTGGTATCGTAGTCGCCACAAAGGATGAAATAAATCGGCTTGAGCTTGAACTCCTTCTGAAGTTCAAACTGGAAATCGAACGAGTCGAAAGGGTCTTTGCGTTTGCCTCGCAAAACCTGATGACGCTCACGGATGCGCTCACGGTCACCCGAAGCAAGGTCCTTAACAAACCCGCCCACCGTGCGATACAGTCCTTTGCTCTTGTAAGCCCATGCGGCATCCACATCGTAGGTCGGGATAAAAGTGAACTTGGGCTGCTTCAAGGCAAGATCGGGGTAAATGGCTTTCAGTTTGTTTCCCAAGGCCAATGTCCAAATGTTGACCAAAGGCCTCTGCAACAAACCGTTCTCGAACATCCACGACGACTCGGCACGAAAGCGGCCGTACTGATCGCGCACCTGCGAGAGGTATTCCTCATAGCGCGACACCAAGAAAAACGAGGCGGAAAAAACATCAAAAGGCATGAGGTTGCCCTGACCGTATACAGCGTAAGGCGCCACCGTGCCTTCAAAGGCTACCGTGCGGAACGACTGTTCATGAATATGACGTTCAAAAAGGAGGTCGACGGCCTTCACAAAAGGCTCGTCACCAAGACGTTGCGGCCCATAATGCAGCTTCGGTCCTTCGAAAGCCTTGAACTGCTCGGCATCGACCGTCAAATCGTATTCCATACCCAACAACTGACTGAGCATCAAATCGAAGGTATATATCACACGACCTGTGACTTTTGGGACCAAAACCAACATTTTCATAGGCACAAAGATAGGAGGTTTTTCTTTACGTGTGTATAAATAGGTGAAAAATAATGCCATTTTGCTAAGGTTACGCCGAAAAGTTGTACTTTTGTCGGTTTAAAATCAAGGCTTACCCGATATGGAAAATTTCGTCGTATCCGCTAGAAAATACAGGCCTATGACCTTCGACACCGTTGTGGGTCAAGGCTCCATCACCAACACGTTGAAGAACGCCATCCGCAACAACACTTTGGCACAGGCCTTCCTGTTTTGCGGTCCGCGCGGCGTGGGCAAGACCACTTGCGCCCGTATCATGGCCAAGACCATCAACTGCCTCCACCCTACTGAAAACCTCGAGGCTTGCAACGAGTGTGAGTCATGCCGTGCCTTCAACAACAACGCCTCATTCAACATCTACGAGTTGGACGCTGCTTCAAACAACTCGGTGGAAGACATCCGCAGTTTGGTTGACCAAGTGAGAATCCCGCCACAAATCGGACAATATAAAGTCTACATTATCGACGAGGTCCACATGCTGTCGGCAGCGGCTTTCAATGCCTTTTTGAAGACCTTGGAAGAGCCGCCTGCGTACGCCAAATTCATCTTGGCCACCACCGAGAAGCACAAAATCATCCCCACTATCCTCTCTCGTTGCCAAATCTTTGACTTCAAGCGGATTACCGTGGACGACATTGCCAAGCACTTGGCCTTTGTGGCTCAAAGTGAAGGCGTCAGCGCCGAACCCGAGGCCTTGAACATCATCGCCCAAAAAGCCGACGGCGCCTTGCGCGACGCTCTCTCCATCTTCGACCAGATGGTGAGCTTCTCGGGCAAGAACATCACTTACAAGGACGTCATCGACAACCTCAACGTGTTGGATTACGACTACTATTTTCAAATCGTCGATCACATCCTCCACGGCAACACGAGCGACATCCTACTCATCCTCAACGACATCATCAGCAAAGGCTTTGAGCCCCAGCATTTCATTAATGGTCTGGGCAACCACTTGAGAAGCCTCATGGTGTGCAAAGACCCGATCACGGTGCAGCTCTTGGAAGTCAGCGAACAACTGCGGCAGCGTTATCTGGCACAGTCGCAAGCTTGCCCAATGCCCTTCCTCATCCGTGCCTTGGAAATCAACAACAAGTGTGACATTGACTATCGGGCAGCCAACAACAAACGGTTGCATCTGGAGATTGCCTTGCTGAAGATGTGCGCCTTGTGCAGCCAGGCCTTGAATTTGCCTACGGCGCAAGCACAGCCCGTGCAGATGCCGCAAAATAGACCAGCGCAAAACGTAAACCCTACCGTACCTAGCGGCGTTTCCACAGGCTCAACGTCCGCTGCTACAAAGGTCCCTGAGCCTGTCGAAGGGCCAACCACAGCACAACAGCCTCAACAATCTCAACCCAACAATTCAACAACTCAACAATCAACAATTCAACAACAAACTGCTCCCGTTTCGACAGGCTCAACGTCCGCTCAGCCAGTAGTCCGTCCCCGTGGCACCACCAGTAGCATCAGCATCAACAAGGCCATGCAGCAGGCAGGACAAAAAGCCGAAGAGAAAGAAGAGACTTGGGACACACCATTCACACAGGAGCAACTCACAGCGGCATGGGCTGATTTCGTCAACCGATACAAAAACGTATCGCCCAACTTTGCGGCGGCATTGGGGAAATACACTCCTAAATTAATGGGTAGCGCTGAAATCCACTTCAGCGTCGACAACCTGCTCTTCGAGCATGACACTGAAGGCATGAGCGCACTGAAACACCACTTGAAACAAAGTCTGCACAACAACCAGTACCAACTCAAGCCCGAGGTGATGGAGCGACCCGCCGAAATCGATGCCTACACCGACAAGGACAAATTTGAAAAGATGGTGGAGGAACGACCGTATTTGAGGGATTTGCAGACAGAACTAAAACTTGAAGGAGATTTATAAATATGGAATGATGAATGAGGAATGATGGATGAGGAATGGCTTCTGGCCTCTGGCAGTTGCAGATTCTAGGCAGCCTCTCCTCACCCCTTCACTGCGGACTCGATCCGCAGTCTCCTGAAGAACAGGATGGTCTGCCAATGGCCGGTAGCCAGCAGCCAATCTTTGAATCTTGAATCTTAAATCTTTAAATAACTTATAATGAAGAAAAAACACATTATCGCCATGATGACATTATGTACAATGGCAGCAGGCTGCGCTGAGAAGGCAGTCGAGACACCCGAACCTGTAAAAGAAAAAGAAGTCGTTCCAGCTATCGAGCTGAGCAACATGGACACCACCATCAACCCAGCGGACGACTTCTTCCGCTATGCCAACAACAACTGGATCAAGAACAATCCCATCCCTGAAGAGTATTCCACCTACGGAGCCTTCACCGAGATTGACCAGCACAACGAGATCCTACTGCAGGACATCATCAAAGAAGTGTCGCAAGACACCAGCGCCACACAAGGCAGCGTAGCCCAAAAGATCCGCGACTTCTACAATGCGGGCATGGATACCGTGGCCATCGACGCTCGTGGCTACAGCGAGCTACAACCTTATTTCGACATGATCGACGACCTTAACGACAAGACCGACTTGGCTGAGCTGATGGGCAAGCTCCACAGCGACGGCATCGGTGGTTTCTTCAACGCTGGAGGTAACTCCGACCCGAAGAATGCCGAGATGGTCATCATGCACCTCTACCAAGGTGGCTTGAGCCTCACCGACCGTGACGACTACCTCATGAAAGAGTCGCAGGAGATGCGCGACAAGTATGTCGAGCATGTGACCAAGATGTTCCAACTCACCGGAACCGACTCCATCGAGGCCACCAAGAAAGCCAAGGCCATCCTTGCCTTGGAGACCCAGATGGCCAAGAACTCGTTGAGCCGCGTAGAGATGCGTGACCCCGACCGTTTGTACAACAAACGCAGTCGCGCCGAATTGCAGAAATCAACCCCTGTCTTTAACTGGGACAACTATTTCAAAGCCGCTGGCGCTCCTGAATTCGACAGCCTCAATGTGGGCATGCCCGACTTCATCGCCAACCTCAACAAGATCATCCTCAACACCGACCTCAACACCATCAAGGACTACCTGCGCTGGAAAGTCATCCACGGCAGCGCCTCCATGTTGAGCAGCGACCTCGACGCCGAGAACTTCAGCTTCTACGGCAACTACCTCTATGGCCAAGAAGTGCAGCAGCCCCGCTGGCGCCGCATCCTCGACGCCACCTCAGGTTGCCTTGGTGAAGCCTTGGGGCAGCTCTATGTCGAGAAGCACTTCCCTGCAGAAGCCAAAGAGCGCATGCTCAACCTCGTCGGCAACCTGCGCATCGCCTTGGGCGAACGCATCAAGAACCTCGAATGGATGAGCGATGAGACCAAAACCAAAGCCCTCCACAAACTGGATTGCTTCAACGTGAAGATCGGTTACCCCGACAAGTGGAAGGACTACAGCAAATATGAAGTCACGCCCGAGTCGTATTTCCAGAACGTACATCGCGCCATTCGCTTCGAAAACGAAAGAGACATGGCTAAGATTGGCAAACCCGTTGACAAGCAAGAGTGGTTCATGACGCCTCAAACCGTCAACGCTTACTACAGCCCCGAGATGAACGAAATCGTGTTCCCCGCCGCCATCCTTCAGCCCCCGTTCTTCAACATGGATGCTGACGATGCCGTCAACTACGGTGGCATCGGCGTGGTAATTGGCCACGAGATGACCCACGGCTTCGACGACCAAGGCTGCAAGTACGACGAAAACGGCAACCTCAACAACTGGTGGACCGAAGAAGATTCCAAAAAGTTCAACGAACGCACGGCCCAACTCGCCAAACTCTTCAACGAGTTCCAAGTGAGAGGCTACCAGATCAACGGCCAGCTCACCCTCGGCGAGAACATCGCCGACCTCGGTGGCTTGAATCCCAGCGCTTCTTTATCAGCTACGGCACCATCTGGCGCAATAACTCGCGCGACAAATACATCGAACGCCAGGTGAAGACTGACGTGCACTCGCCCGCCGAAGCCCGCGTCAATCGCACCCTCGGCTCGATGCCGCATTTCTACGAGGCCTTCGATATTCAGCCCGAAAACGGCATGTATCTTGCGCCTGAAGAACGTGCTAACATCTGGTAATCAACAACAAATTGTAGAGACGCAAATTTTTGCGTCTCTACATTGTTCCATCAAAAATGGGATTTAAACAATTCATAGGCAAAACGAGGCTCAAGATCGGCGGCTGGAAGATGGTCAACACCTACCCTGACCTCGGCAATGCCGTCTGCATCGTGGCGCCTCACACCGCCATCAAGGACTTCTTCATCGGCTTGGCCTTCTATTGGGCTCAAGGCATCAATTTCAGGGCCATGATGAAAGTCGAGTTCTTCCAATACTGCGGTGGCATCTTGAGCCGACCACTGAAGAAACTCGGTGCCATCCCCGTCGACCGTGGCCGCCAAAACCACCTCGTGGAGCAGATGGTCGAGATGTTCAGCCAATGCGACAACACCCATCTGGTCATCTGCCCTGAAGGCACGCGCAAGAAGGTAAAACATTGGAAAAAAGGTTTCTACGTCATTGCAGAAGGAGCCCATCTGCCTATCGCCGTTGGCTTCATCGACTATAAGAAGAAACTCTGCTCGCTTGAGAAAGTCATCTATCCTTCAGGCGATTACGACAAAGACCTGGCCGAGATTTGGGACTACTACCGTTCCCGAAAAGTGATGGGAAAACATCCCGAGCAATTCAACCTTTACGACGAATACGAAAAAGACTAACTAAACTGAAAAAGACTAACTAAACTATGATAGACCTGAGTACAAAAATCCACGACAAGTTCACCTTGGAATTCAAGGTGGGATTCAACACGGAGCAAGCCACAAAACCCATGAAATTACGTGATGAATACGTGGATTTTTGTGCCCAACAGTCTCGACATCAACGCTGCCAAGTACAGCAAGGATGACTTCTACCGCGACCTCAAGTCAGGCGTCAGACTCATCACTCCGTCGTATGAATTGCATGAACTAGCCAACAACGACGAACTGCTGCCCAGTCAGGCACTCACGACCAACTTCAACGACCTGCACGCCGCGCCTGAAGATACGCTAGACCTTACCCATACCATCAAGATGTACTGCGCCATCGCCAAGAGTGCCTTCCGCGACGCGTGTTTCTCGGCCTCACAACAGCCCGATGCTGCCACAAGAAAGGACGCTTGCCTGCAATTCCTCGACGACGGACGCAAAATATTGGAACGATTCCGTGGCCTCTTCAACCAGCTGAACGATGACAATGCCACCGACCGTACCCGACAAGTCTTTTCCTATGGTGATGAGTTCCTGAGCAACGTGTTGGAAAAATACACTTACCGTCTGCGCGATGCCATCCGCATCAATCATCCTGAGGAGTATCCCTCTGTTGAAGCCAATTTCAAGGAAGTGCTGCTCGACGAGAGAAGCTATCGTGAGCAAAAAGGCTACCTCTGTGTGAAGATTGATGACGAAAAAGGCAACGAGGACTTCGTGTTCCGCGCCAGCCTGCTCAAGAAATTTAGTGAGAGCGACCTCTACCTCAACGCCACCAAACGCAAGAACACCTTCCTCGTGGAACAAATTCTTTACAGCCTTGCCGCTGGTGCCGCCATGGTGGTGGCTACGCTGTCGTCGTTCTTCTTCCAACAAAGATACGGCAACTTCACCCTACCCTTCCTTATCGCACTGGTAATCAGTTACATGTTTAAGGATAGACTGAAAGACTGGCTGCGGCTCATTTTTGCCCGTCGTGTCAGTAGCAAGGTCTTCGACACCCGCACGGATTTCCGTGTCAAGGGAAGATACATCGGTTGGAGCAAGGACAGTGTCGACTTCATTGATAGCGACAAAATCATCCCCGAAGTCATCCATCTTCGTAGCCGTAACGCCCTCTTCGCCGAGGTAAGTGGCAAAGACGAGAAGGTATTGCTATACCGCAAGAAGGTACAACTCTGGCCCAGCGAATTGGCCAAGGCCAGCCCTTATCCACTCCGGGGCATCAACGACATTCTGCGCTATAACCTCACGGAATACACGCGCAAGATGGACAACCCGAGTTTCCCGCTTTCGGGTACTTGGGAAGATAACGAATACAAGCCCATCGAAGGAAAGAAGGTCTACCATATCACTTTCGTCATCCAATGTGTCTATGAAGGCAAGACCGAATACAAGCGTATTGTAGTGCGTTGTGATAGGAATGGCATCGTGAATGTGAAAGTTAGTTAATCCTTGTAGAGACGCGATTAATCGTGTCTCCATTAATCACATCAGAACAATCTCCTACCATTATTGTGAATTCACCAGGCTCAAAATGCCAACCTTTTTCCTGTGAATACACAGCCAAATCACGTTGGGTGAGGTTGAAAGACACCTCTGCTGTTTCACCTTTATTAATATGAACACGTTGGAAGCCTTTCAGCAGTTTTGAAGCTGGGGCAACGCTGGCCACTTCGTCGCGGACATAGAGTTGGACGACTTCGTCGCTGTCGTAAGGGCCGATGTTTTTTACCTTGCAGGTGGCTTTGCAAATTGTTTCGTTGTATTTCGATAAATCTCTTCCTTTCGAGACGCGATAAATCGGCGTCTCTACAATCAGGTCACTGTATTCGAACTGGGTATAACTCAAACCATAGCCGAAGGGGAACAATGGCTTGGCGGATTCCTCAACGTAATCACCCGTTTGCGGTTGGGAATAATAGACAGGGATTTGCCCTACCGAGCGCGGGATAGAAATCGGCAAACGGCCAGCAGGATTGTAGTCGCCCCAAAGAATGTCGGCCAAGGCGGAACCACCTTCCATGCCGGGATACCACATCGTAAGCAGGGCATTGGATTTTTCGGCAGCAAGTTTCATGTCCAAGGGACGACCTTGGATATATACTGTCACCACTGGTTTTCCCGTCGCGTAGATACGTTGCATCAGTTCCTCTTGCTTGCCCAAAAGCTTCAAAGTGGAGCGGTCGTAACCTTCGCCGCAGTCCATGTCAGATACGGACTCATTGACAATGGCGGCACCTGTTTCCTCGTAGCTTGTCTTGAAGTCGCGGGCGGATGAGCCGCCTACCACCAACACTACCACATCCGCGGCCTTGGCAATACGCACTGCTTCATCAATGTCGGCATCGGCTTCATCACGGATAGCGCAGCCTTTGGCGTAGGTCACCTCTGCCCTGCCCTTTTCGCGGATACCTTCGAGCATGGTCACGATACGGTCGGGGTCCTGCGGCGCGGTGTAGTCACCAAGTTGGTTGTACATATTGTCGGCATTCGGTCCAATGACAGCGACCTTTTTAATATTCTCGCCGAAAGGCAAAACGCCGTCGTTTTTCAGCAGCACAGCGGATTCCAAAGCCACCTGCTTGGCCAATTGGGCGTTCTCTTTGGTGCCCACTTCTGCCTCGGCCAAGGCTTCATCAACGTATGGATTTTCAAACAGTCCGAGGTCTAATTTCAGTTGTAATACATGCCGCACAGCACGATCGATGTCGGCTTCGGTGACGAGACCTCGCTGCAAAGCCTCTTTCAAGAAACCACCATAGTTATAACCGCCCAAGTCGATGTCGACACCAGCCTTCAAAGCCATGGCAGCGGCCTCGGCGGGGTCAGCGGCCACATGTTGTGTGGCATAGATGGCGTTGACGGCGTTTAAATCGGAAAAAACCACACCTTTGAAGCCCCAAGAGTTGCGTAGAATGTCCTGCAACAACCATTTGTTAGCCGAACAAGGCACGCCGTCGATGGTATTGTAGGAGGTCATCACGGTTTTGGCACCGCCTTCGCAAATGGCTTTTTCAAACGACGGCAAATAATCTGTCATCAGTCGATTGGGGCCAACCTCCGCCGTGGCAGCATTGTGTCCACCTTGCGGAATGCCGTAGGCAGCCAAATGCTTCAAAGTGGCACAGACATTTTTCTGCATTCCTTGCACGATGGCAGCACCCAAAACACCTGAAAGGTATGGGTCTTCGCCCATGGTCTCCTCCACCCTCGACCAACGTGGGTCGCGGGCGATGTCGAGGACGGGTCCATAGCCCACTTGTGCGCCTTGAAGACGCACCTCCTTCCCCATCAACTCGCCCATCTTTTCAAGCAAAGCAGGATTCCAAGTGCTTGCTTGTCCTATGCCTGTCGGAAAAACGGTCGTGCCCACGGCCATGTGGCCATGAGGTGTTTCTTCGCAAAACAAAAGAGGAATACCTAATCTTGTATTTTCAATGGCATGGCGTTGCATCATGTTCAACAGCCTTGCCGACTCACGAGGATGCAAGCCTGTCTCCACCGTCTTCTTCGACCAAGGGTCGGCACGAAGCACAGCCCAACAAGAACCAAGCGGCAGGGTGTCCATCATGCCAATGAAGTCGTCGGCAAGCCAAAGAGAATCGCCGTCCTTGCCATAGTAATTGAAGCCTATCGGGCAAGTGAGCTGACCGCATTTCTCCTCGAGGGTCATCTGGGAGAGCAATGCTTCTACTTTGTCTTGCTTTTTGGCGCAAGAAGGCAACAACAAACACACTATCACAAAAAGGGACAGTATTAAACCCTTTACCGTCATGGCGGACAAGGATCCGCCATCTCCTGAAATAGAAGGTTTGCCTTTGTATTCAGGAGATCGCGGATCGAGTCCGCGATGACGTCGGGTCAATCGCGGTTCTGTGCCTGCGATAAAGCCTGCAATGACAGCAAAAGGTTGATGTTTGCGTTTCATTATGGATTACACCAGTTTTCCTATCAGTTCCTCGCGGTCGCCAGGAAGCATGTCGATGACAGGAATCTCCACCATTGTATAGCAGCCCGGTTGCAAACGCATCGTGGCGCGGGCCACGTTGACCAGCACCTGTCCCGTCAAGGCGGGGTTGTTGATGCTCATGTTGAACTCCATGCGCTGGTTTTGGGTCTTACCCGAGACACCCTTACGCACTAGGTTGACACCATGCCCCATGTCGCGCACGGCATCAACACTATCCACAGCAAACACATGGGTCTCGTCATTGGCGAAATACGGATCAGCCTTGATATCCTTGGTCACTTGTTCAAGCGTGGCACCTTCTTCAAGCTCCACATACACCATGCGGCGGTGGATGCCTTCGCCCAACGGAATGGTCACCGAGAGGGCGTTTTTAACGCCTTTCTTGGAGCGCACACAGACGCTGTGACCCATCGACATACCAGGGCCGAAATTTGTATAAGACAAGCCCTTAGGTGCCAGACTTTGCATCAAGGTGCGGACGACGGAGTCCGAGCCGGGGTCCCAACCAGCAGCGATGACGCTGACGGTCTTCGTTTCCTTATTAATCGGCATTAGCTCGCGACGGTATTCGACGATGGAGGTGTGAATGTCAAAGGAATCCACGGTGTTGATGCCTAAAGGCAGGATTTGTTTGGCGTACTCAGGACAACTGCGCGTGGGGCAGGCCAATATGGCCACATCCACATCTTTCAGTTCCTTGATGTCTTTAACCACATCATAGTTAGAGAGTTCAATAGTTTTGTTAGCATTGCGGCGGACGATGCCTGCCACTTCGAAATCGGGGGCGGCTTCAAGGGCTTCCAAAGCGAAGCGACCCACATTGCCGTATCCTACTACGGCGGCTCTGATAGTTTTCATTTTTGTAGAATTAAAGGGCAAAATTAGAAAAAAAACAAAAGAGACCAGTAGTTTTTATTATTTTTGCGCCCAAATTTACTCATTGAAAATGAAAAAGCTACAACTAGTATTAGCGCTATTGGCCGCCACCCTTTTTGCGCAGGCCCAAACTATCGAGCAAACCTATCATTTCAGCCAACCCGTCGTCAGCGAACGCGATGGCTACCAACAAATCAGTTTCCAAGGCTGCCTGCCCAACGGCACCGTGGGCGAGCCTACCCTTCCCTGGCATAGTGTCAGTCTGATGCTGCCCCAAGGTCAGGAAGCTGTCTCTGTCAATGTAGAGTTCTCTGATTTTACGGAGATGGAAGGTTCCTTCAACCTCTATCCTTACCAAAAGCCCCGTCCCGTCTCTAACGAAGAAGAAATCCCCTTCGCCAAAAACGAAGTACTCTATCGCTCGGGTGACGTCTATCCTACACAAGGTTTCAGCAACGTCAGCATGCACTATCTGAACGGCGTGGCTTTTGCCTTCAGCGGTTTCACCCCAGTACAATACATTCCTGCCACGGGCAAGGTCAGCTATGCCCGCACCGTGAAGGTCAGCATTGAGACTAGCATGAGCCGTGACGACCACAGTGGCAAGCTTTGGCTCACGCCCGAAAACGAGGCCTCCATCAAACGCTTGGCGCAAAACGAGAACGTTTTGAGCACATACACTCAGCGTGGTCGCTCTATCCCTGGATACGACATGTTGGTCATCACTTCCCAGGAATGGATTCCACGTTTTGGCGAATACCTCAACCTTTACAATGACAAGGGCATCCGCACCCACATCGTTTCCTTGGAAGAGATTTATTCCGCCATGGAGGGTCGTGATGAGCAAGAGCAAATCCGCAATTACATCATCCAAGAATACGAAAACAATGGTATACAAATGGTGAGCCTCGGTGGAGATGTCAGCATCGTGCCATTCCGTTTCCTTTACTGTTGGGCACAAGAAGGCGATGAAGACCAATTGCCCTCTGACATGTATTACGCCTGCCTCGACGGCACCTTGAACGATGACGACGACGACCGTTGGGGCGAGGTTGGCGAAGACGACCTCTTGCCTGAGATAGGCATCGGCCGTCTGCCCTTCAACAACGAAACCCAGTTCGAGAACATCATGCACAAGACCTTCAGCTATTTGCAGACACCCGTCTTGGGCGAATTCACCTCTCCCATCCTCGCCGCCGAGCATCTGGGCGACGGTTACTATGGTGATGTTGACATGGAACGCCTCATCGGCACCAACACTGACTACGACTATACCACCACGGGTTATCCCGAAGACTATAATTTCAAACGTTACTACGCCTCGCCCCGCCTCAACTGGAGCGGCAGCGACTTCAGAAGACTAATCGGGACAGGTGGGCAATATGTGCACCATGTAGGTCATGCCAACAGCGATTATGTTGCCGGTTGGGATGGCGCTAACGTTAACAACGATTTCTTTGCCAACAACGATGGCATCAACCACAACTACATGATTTTCCACTCACACGGCTGCATCTGCGGCAACTTCCCCTCGGGTTGCATCCTTGAGAAGATGGTCACGGTTCAGACAGGCTTCGTAGTCACTACGGGCAACTCGCGCTACGGCTGGTATGTGCCGTGGGGCGACGGCATGGCAGCCCACATCCACCGCGAGTTTGTTGACGCCTACTGCAATGATCATATTGCCACCATTGGCATGGCGTTGCGCGAAGCCAAGATAGCAACGGCGCCTTGGGTCACGGAGCCTTGGGGAGAGAACGGTTGCCTGCGTTGGAACATCTACTGCCTCAACGTTTTGGGTGACGCCGCCTTGTATCCTTGGTTTGAGGAGCCTTTCACACCCAATGTCACCTTCGAAACTGGTTTGCAAGTGGGCACCACCAGCACCTCAGTTCACGTTGACCAATGCGGCACTCCTCTTGACAACTTCCGCGTCAGCTTGTTCGACGGCGACGACCTGCTTGGTTTCGGCATCACCGACGCCAATGGCGATGTCATCCTGACCTTCGACCCCGCTTTGGATAAAGTCGGTGAGTTGAAACTCATCGTCACCGGACAAAGTGCCTGGCCACAAATTCTCGAAGTGAATGGAATTGACGGCAACGAGCCATTTATTTACGGTGACATCCTCAGCTTTGAAGGAGAACCACTGAGTGGCTCTCAGGGTCTTTGGGTGGACGGCAATATTTACAACAAAGGCAACGTGCCTGCCTACAATGTCCACGCCGCGGTGACTTCCGATTGTGAATACATCAACGCACTCGAAGGCAACTTCACCATCGACGAGTTTGCGCCAAACAGCACCATGCAGAACCATCATCTTGGTGCGATTGACATTGCCGACAACATCCCCGACCAGACTATCTTCACCTTAAGTTTTACCACATTCGTTGGCGATGTCACGCACACCACCCAAAAATCCTTCCTCGCCCAGGCACCCAACCTGCAATTCGTCAACATCGAATTGGAAGAGATTGGAGGTGACGGCAACGGATATGTTGATCCAGGCGAGCAAGCCATCATGCACATCACCTGCACGAATTTGGGACACGCTTTGGCTCCCGACGCCTACATGACCATCGATGACATCGGCCAAGGTCTTCACATCGACGAAACCACATATCAAATTGGTGATATCGAAAGAGATGGCAACTTCACCATTGACGTCAACATCGACACTGACAGCGACATCATCAGCGGCACCACCTATCATCTCGACCTCTGCCTCCACACGGGAGCATACGCCACCCATAATGATTATTCCTTCTCCGTCGGTGTGGCCGTCGAGACCTTCGAAAGCGGTGACTTCAGCTTCCTGCCTTGGGAACATGCAGGCGATAGTCACTGGTTCATCACCGACCAAGAATCGCATACTGGCACCCACTGCGCACGCTCGGGCGAGATTGGCGACGACGAGGCTTCCTACCTGCTGGTCTACGCCGACATTCTCCTTGATGGCGAAATCAGCTTCTGGTTCAAGACCTCAACACAAAACCATAGGGACTTGTTCGCTTTCTTCATAGATGGCAGGAAACAAGACTGGTGGTCGGGCGAAAACGATTGGACCTATGCCAGCTACGGATTTGAAGCCGGCAGCCACGTGTTCGAATGGATCTACGACAAGAGCAAGAACGGAACCGCAGGCAGCGACTGCGTTTGGATTGACGACATCACCTTCCCACGCACCTGCTATATCACCAATGTGGAAGAGGTGGTGGCACCAAAAGCCAATGCCATCTATCCCAACCCAACCAGTGGCAGCTTCAACATCGAACTTGCTGAAGAAAGCAATATCAGCATTTTCAATGCCTTGGGACAGCAAATCCTCTGCCTCAACAAGGCGAACGGTTTGCAACATCTCCATCTGAACGAGGTAGGCGTTTATTTCGTCCACATCAGCAATGGGAATGGTGTTGAGGTGAAGAAGGTCGTTGTGGAGTAACTCCCTTGTGACACAATATAAAACAGCCCGCTTGAAGGAGATTCAGGCGGGCTGATTTTGATTTTGTTTATTCTATCATTTGGAAGGTAACTCCAATATCCCAGCCTTCTTTGGTTCTTGTTGCATAATACCCAGATTCCCAAGAACTACCTTTTGTCGAACTCAT
>CACXIM010000006.1 GCA_902767725.1 uncultured Bacteroidia bacterium
CATTCCACCAATGGGAAATACATTTGCCAAGAAGACGGCAACTATGTGGTGTGGTACGAGTGCGCCGATGGCTATGGCAAGCAAATCGTTCCGATGGGTGCCGACATGGTGTGCACGCAAATCAAGTTCTATCCCGATACCTTGACAATAGCGAGCGACGGACAGTATTTGAAAGATTGGCATGAGCCCATCGGGGTTTGGAAAACATACGACCGCGAAGGACAGGTGACTGAAATGAAAGACCAGGATGCCGACTATCCTGTGAAGTGGGACCAGATGAAACAAATCCTAGAGGAAAACCATGTGAATATTGACGACATCATGCGTGGATGGCGGCAAAAGCCTCAGGAGGGCCACCCCGAATGGCGCTTCCAAATGAAGACCGTCAACCGCACCATGGAGACCCTCCGTTTTGATGCCGTAACGGGTAACCTTCTTGAACGGAAATCTATTAAACTTAAGAGAGTTTAAAATAGAATAGTAGTCATGGCTGGATCAGGAGAATCGGCAAAAAATGGAAATGGTTTTTCTTCGGAAGAAGAGATAGTGGAATCCCATAGCATTGTGGAGTTTCGTCCGCGCAAGGACTGGCGAGGTGAGTATGGTTTCGACTGGGTAAGAAAAGGGAAGGAGGACTACGAGGAAAGAATCAGGCTAAGTAACTCCACAGAGGGTGTTCCCCCGGTTATTTTTACTGAAATGTTAAAAAGGTATTGGGGTGAAGCCAAATATGAAGAATGGAGGACTCAAATGATAAATGAGTTGAAGAACAACTCTATCTTTATGGATGAGCATTTTATTGAATGTGGTATTGACAAAAAAGCTAAAGATGAAATCGAAAAGAATAAGGATATTTATGATAATAATGCATGGCTGCGAGATGACCGAATAGCGAGGAAAGCAGTTGCAGAGAATGATGATGTTGATAAAGGCGTCGAGCCTATAGAATACTTTTATTCGCATGAAAATGTTGCTGAAGCAAGGTATTATTTAAATAGTGGGCGCTTTCATGAGTTGTGGAAGAGTGAAGTGGATTATGATGACATGTATAATGGAAAAGATGAAGCAAATAAAGCAATCTTTAAACTGGACTATTTTTTATGGAATGCGGGTGAAAAAATTTCCATGATGAAAAAAGGAGATAGTTACATTATTCCATATTATACGGAAGGGAATGGGGTTACTATTGGAGACTTGCCTAGCGTGTTTTGCATTTATAAACAAACAGATTTGTTAACGAATGATTATTCAGAGCTATATGACAAGCGCTTGAGTGAAATGGTGGATATGGCAAGAAAAGGTTTTTTTGACAATGGGGATATAGGAATTCTGAAAATAGGAGATGATGGTTTATTAAAGGATCTTAGGGATTATCCGGAAACTAAGCCGTTGTCAAATTGTCGTATTATTCAATATGTCACGTTAATGGGAATGGTTACATTGACCTACAGAAAAATCAATGGAATCTTGTCATTATTGGCCAATTTGCATGGCTGTGGTTATCAGCTTTATTATGAGGATGGGAAACTGAAGGAAATCAAGAATGGAGGATGGAAAAAACTGGCCGCTTTGGGTGCTTCTGAGAGAAAAAAAGTCATGGAATTGGCTCAAATATACCTTTCAGCGGAGCTGGTCAACGATACAGAGTTGGACGATTTGGTCAAAATAATGGACAAGGTGCAGGACGGCTCTATCGACAATGTTGTAGTCCGTATTGGCTCGCCTCAAGGATTCAGAAATTTTCAAATAAATCCAGCTGAAATCAAAAAGGACACTCGGAGGAGGAAAAGTTGGCATAACCTTGATATAAGGAGTTGGAAGGAAGAGTATGAAGCTTCCTTCCGTACGTTTCTGCATATTCTGATTAAGGATAAGAGTAAAGAATATAAGAGGTATCTTGTACCCGTATTATCGATACCTCATGAGAACATAAAAAGGACATGGTTCAAATTTAATAGTGCATTTGATGCTCCAAAAACGATAGATGAGCCTCAAGGGGAGTATGAACTTCAATTATATTATAATGGGGAGTGTGATAAGTTAGTATTTGAAGCCGATGCGCCGTCGTCCATTAAAATTGACCCACCCATCCTCGAGAAACCTAAAGAAACAAACACCATTAAGGTTAAATACACTGGCGTTTATGTTCCTCAAGTTACTGTGAATGTAAAAGGAGTTATAACGCATTGGTACAAGAAAGATGATGTGGAACTGGCAGGGCAATTGATGATCAGGATCAATCATATTCAAGAGGTGTTGAGAATTTTTTCGGTTAAAGTGCGCATCGATGACGTTCCTCTTCCCCCAAAATATGTTGACGGCATTAAAGACCAATTTGATTCTTTATCTAATGCCCTTGCGCAGATAGGCTTGAAGTTTGAGTTATTTGAAATCGAGGTCAAAATATTATCTTCGGATTTGGCAAACTATATGGACGGAGATAAGATTGATACTGATTTGTGTATTAATGATGTTGATATTGGTGATTTTATTATTGGTGCAGTTCTTAGGAGATATAATAGTATTGAGAAAGATGTTCTCTTCTTAATGGCCCAATCAGTTGTTTTTATCTTCATTAATCGTGGTTTAAAAGACATGCTTGCATTCCAATGTGAATCTGAACAATACCATTGTTCGTATGAGATGTTTGGAAATTCAATTAGCTTCGATAGGGGTGATGTGACGACTTTAGCTCACGAAACAATCCATGCGTTGAGTAGTATGCATTCGTTTCAAATGAAAGGAAATGGTCATAGTAATCCGTTCTGCTTTTCTATATATGGTACTTCAAACATTATGGACTATTCTTCGCATAACTATTCATTGCATAAGTATCAGTGGGATATTATGAGAGAAGGTATGATGGTTCTTAGGAGCAAGGCATTAAGGCATCCTAATGTGAGAATAAGATTGCGTAATAACAAGTTGAACCAAGTGATAAATAAGAAATAAAGAAAATGTTAGTATGGTAAATAATTAACATAAAATGCTGTGTCGTGAATGAGGAGTTATTCGATATTGTTTATTTTGAGGAGCATTTCAAAGAGGGACAATGCCGATTTGAGCATGAAGGTACTACGGTTACTATGCTTGAATCGGATGATGCCTATATAGTTCAAACTGATCCGCCCTTTCCCGAAATGGTTTGCGACTTCAAGATGTATTATGCCGACACGCTTACTTTGTTGCTCACGGGACAGCTTCTTAAAAACGGCAGTACAAAAATAGGGGTTTGGAAGACTTATGACCGAGAAGGGATTCTTGTAGAGGAAAAGGATTATGAGGATGGCTGGAAAATCCACTGGGAACAATTGGCCGAAATACTTAGGAAACAGGAGATAGAGTTAGCATCGGTGGTTTCTATTACCAGATTTGATGGCGGTAAAGCTAAACCTGTGGGAGTTAGAAGAACAAAACGAAGAGTGACAATAGTTCCATCAAATGGAGCGGACAAAGAGGAAGCTAAGAGTCAGAGTGAGTCGGCTATGCAAGAAAAGTATTACTGGAAGGTAATACAATTGGCATCAAGTCTTCTTGTGGTTAATTATACATTTGATGGCCAAACGGGTAAGAGGATTGACGTATCTTTTACTGAGATGAAATAAAGTGTTTTCAACGAACACCTAAAAAAATGCTGATATTTATAAATTACATTGATTATTTCTTTATCTTTGCCTGCGAAGAGATGTTTAATTAAATGTAAACCACGAAAACAACACCGACATGCAATATACATTCAACAAACAAACCCTGTTCTATGACTACTTTCCACATCTGCCTGCATTGCGGATGAAGGAAAGCTTCGGCTTGAACTACTTCGAACAGTTTGTTATTCGCAGTGAGATCCAAAAGCTTGTCACTGCAGCATACGAAAACTTGGTAGATCAGCACGATCTGCGCCACTTCGACGTTTATGGCGAGATAGGCGAGCAGTTCGACGACAACTTCTACAGTGAGCTCAAGGTGGCTGTTACCCACAAGCTCCATGACGAGAACACCTGGACTTTCCTTGACGGTCTCATGCCCCGCTTGGAAATCGAGGACGAGCAAGAGAACGCCGACTTCATGACCAAGATAGGCGCCTCAATGGGTTTATGTCTGCCCAGGTCGCAGTCCACAGGCCATGTACTGCTCAAGGACGTGCTCATTCTGTTGATCAATTATGACTTGGAGCCGCTGAGCGGGCAGGAGTTGTTGGGGCTGACTAAGGTGCAATAGTTGATAATTAAGAATTGATAATTGATAATTGATAATTGAAGGGTGAGGGATTTGGATAATATGAATCAATAAAAAATATATACAATAAAAAATATATAAAAGATGAAAAAGCATTTACTATTCGCATTGTTACTGCTCTTTGCGGCTACTATGCAAGCACAAGACCCAGTCAACAAACCCGACACGCATACGCTGAAGATCTTGTACCTTTTTGAAACCGACTTGACGCAAGCCTTTGACAGTTTTGTCGATGAGTTTGAAGAAGGGCAGAAGTATTCAGTAGGGTCTCCTGCACTCGAAGGCTACCGCCCCGTTCCTGACACTGTGAGAGGCAAAATGCCTGAGTATGATGTCATCGACACTGTGTTATATCTTGCCGAGACCTATACGGTGACAACTATGAGTGAACCAGAAGAAGGCGGAAATACCTCAGGAGGAGGTACTTACGGTTATAACGAAGAAGTCACCGTTACCGCCGAGGCCAATCAGGGCTTCCAATTTGTCAAATGGGCCGAGGAAGGTGTACAAGTCTCTGATAACGCTAGTTATACATTCACTGTGACTGGTGACCGCATCTTGAAGGCTGTATTTGAGGCTCAGAGTGTTGAGACCCACACGGTTACCATCAGCCCGTTGATTGCTCACGGTGCCATTAGCGTCAGTCCTTCGGGACAAGTGGAGGTGGGCACCACGGTCACCATCACCGCCACACCCGACGAAGGCTATGTGTTGGAGAGGCTTTTGGTTTACAATAAGGACGATGTGAGTCAAACCGTCGAACTCGATGACCAAACTTTTATCATGCCAGCCTTCGATGTGATGGTCAGCGCCATCTTCGACTTGGTAGGCAGCCTGCCTGTCATTAATGAAGATATCACCGCCCCAGCTCCCATTTGCGCAGGCGATGTGCTTGACCTTACAGCTCCTTCGGTCAGTGATGCCACCTCACAAGCTTGGCAAATGTCGGCCGATGGCTCGTTTGCTTTGATTGTGGCTTATGAAGGTCAGCCACTTGAAGCTTCTTTCGACGGATGGAAAATACGTTTCGTGGCTTCCAATGCTCATGGCGAGGTTTATAGCAATGTTGTTTCCATTACAGTGAAAGATATGAGCGATATGGTGCTTAGCGGTGACCTCAACAGTTGCACTGGTTTGGCTTGTACCTATACCGTTGCCCATGCTAGTGATGCCGCTCTCACGTGGCAAGTCACTGACGACAAGGCTGTTATCGACCCATCGGGACGTTCGCTGACCGTGCTTTGGGGCACCCAGGGCGCACAGAGAGTATCAGTGTTAGCCGAAGACCTTGAGTCGGGCTGTTCCGTGGAACTCAGCTTGGACGTGACCGTGCAGTCGTACATCGATGATAGCGACGTTCATGACATCGTGGCTAAGAAACATGATGGCAAGGATTATCTCCTAATCTATCCCAATCCCAAGGACACTTATAAATATCAATGGTACAAAGATGGCCGAGCCATCACTGGTGCCAACGGGCAGTATTATTATCCAGCTGAGGGTTTGGCTGATGGCGACTATCAAGTCTATATCAGTTTCAATGCCGACAGTAACGGTAATCTTTTCTGCGGCGCTTTCAGCGCGGTCTATACCGTGGGTGCAAAAAAAGCAGCATGCAACATATATCCCAACCCAGCTCAGATGGGAGAGGGGCTCGTTGTTGTGAACGAAGGCGACGAAGCTGAGTTGTTCGTTTATTCCCTCGATGGCAAACTCATCCATCGCCAGGTTGTTGCCAATGGCCGTCAAAGCATTAGCGTTGAGCTTCCACAAGGCATCTATCTGGTTCGTATTAATGCCAATGAGAGTCTTACAACGGAAAGAATTGTTATACAATAAGTTAATAATCAATAAGTAATAATAAATAAAAACGTATTAATCATGGAAGAGTATTTTTTATTCCTTAGGTACAAGAACAAGACCATCAAGTTCAAGGTAAATGATCCTACGACAGACTTGGAAGTGTTGATGACCAACCTGCGCAAGGCGGTTGATGCCACGGGCGCTCGCATTTTCGACATGCCCGAAATGATTGACTATGTCCCTACCGAGTACTTCTTCGGCAAGAAGGACGAGGTGACAGGCCGCGACATTATCTTACAGCCTAAAGTGGGGAAGACCAAGAAGACCCTGCTTGACTATAACGTGAAGGCAGGCGATACATTGGAAGTGATTTCTGATCCTATTGCTGGATAAATCTCTAAAAATCATAGCAATATGGAACAAGCTGAACAAATGAGAGAGATCGACCAGTATAGGCAGAACCGTTATGTGGGTCGTAACCGTCGCTTGATGCACGAGTGGGTGGCTATCGACCAGCGTTTCAGGGAGGATAATGACATTACCTATATTATCCGCAAGCGTAACGCCGACAACCTGCCTACGCAATACGAGATTATCTTTAAGGTGAAATCGTTTTGCAATGTCGAGGAACCCGATGCAAACGGGTTGTGCAAGCCCGTTACTGCCGATGAGTTCCACATGAACATTACCATCCCCAATAACTATCCCGCTGTCGACAGCAAGCTGGAGTTCAAGTTCCTTACTAAGGACAGTCAAGGCAACCCAATTCCGCATCCCTGGCATCCTAACATCCGCTTCTTTGGGGACTTTGCGGGGCGCGTATGCCTCAACACGCCAGCCTGCGGTACTTTTACCGACCTGGCTTGGTATGTCGATCGCGTGATGTTGTATCTTAGATACGAGAAGTATCATGCAATGAACACGCCTCCTTTCCCGGAGGACAATAAAGTTGCCGAATGGGTGCTCGAACAAGCAGAGCCCAACGGCTGGATTGAACAATTAAGAAACGAAAACTAAAACGCCATGAAAAGATTAGCAATTATATTATTGACCCTTATGCCTACGATACTCTTTGCTCAGTATCAAGTGCAGGTGGCTTCGGGTGAGCCACAAACCTTAAAGGTATCGGTGCCGGCCTATAACGACCGTATTCCCGCCGCTATCATGACCATGAAATTCGACTTCAACCCAGATGATGAGACACTTTTGGTCACCATGGGTAGTGGAGGTGTGGCTTCGCCTAACTACAATAAGGTGTGGCTCCCGCAACACGACATATCGTATAGTGAGATGGCGTCTTACATGAAGTCTCGTGGTATAAAGCTCAAGAAAGCCCAAACTTATGTCGATCAGGAAAACTTCCTTAACTTGGGTAGCCAACCTATTTCAGCTTCCATTCAATGCGAAGGCATGACATTCACGGGAGTTTACGATGTAAAGACTCCTAAAAACAAGAAGGTGAAGAAAGAACTTGACAAGCAGATGGTACCTTTGGATGGCAAGATGGAGCTCAATCTGAAATTCGACATCGTCAACAACCGCAGTGACTTGAAGTTGACCCTGCGCAACCCAATGCCTGCACACCGTAAGGGCAGCAAGGCCATCATCGACTTCGTGGCCAACGATGTGGTTATCGACATCCAACTCGACCGTTGCAAGGAAAGCCGCCAACTGCTGACTACCATTAACGAATATGTGGAAATGTTTAAGGTTGGAGAGAATAAACTGAACGAGTTGAAAAAATCGGGACGCTCATTGATGGATAAGGTGAAAGGCCTGTTGAATGAACAGTATCAGGAAATTGACATCAAGCGCTTCAAGAACACGGGTTGTGCCGAGATTGACCAGAAATGTGAGGAGCTTGAAGCTTATATGACTCGCATCAATGGTACAAAGTCAGGAGAAGGCGGTGGCGGAGGCGGCGGTGGAGGCACCATTAAGACTTCGTGTGGCGTGTCGGATTCTGATGTCAAATCAACGACAACCAAATTGAATAACCTTGTGAATGAATGGTCGTTAGCTTCCTCTCCTGCTGCCAAGGCTGAGAAGAAAGCCTCGTTTGATGCCACCGTGAAGAGCTTTGATGCCAAATTGAACGGTCTCTCTGCTGATTGTAAGAAGAAGATCGACTCGAAGCTGCTTAAGAACTACGAATTTGTCAAGAAACTCATCAAATAAGTTGAAACCATGAGGAAATACGTCAGCATACTCTTTGTCGTTGGGCTATTGTCGTTTTTTATGCCTAGGCCTTGTTTGGCACAGGATGAGATTACGGAATATGTCGCCGACGAACTCAAGGAATTCTACAAGGATTTGGACAAGATGGGTAGGCGGATCGATACGGCTGAGAATGTTGAGATGTATGAGACTGAGTTTAAGGCTCGCCACCAACTAGTGGAATCATGGTACAACATCAATAGTGAGATCATCTTCTCCGAGAAGTCCTTGCAGATGAAGTATATCCAATACACCAGCCTCTATGAGCAGATATTGAAACGTATAGAGGAAAAGAAGGCGGAGAAAGTCAAGGCGGAGAAGATCCAGAAACTGACAGGCAAGTTCAACGGCTTCCTTCAGGAGATGAACACCATGGAAGAGAAGGGTAATCTGTATGTAGCCAACAAACGGATTGACTCACTCAAGATAATCAAGGACAAGGCCAACGATTGCTTCAACAGGGCGACCATGGAATATGGCAAGAGTCAAGAGCTCATCGACGAGGAAGAAGATCTGGAGACTTTGTGGGAGAGCATAAAAGATGCAAACTCCCGTATATCCAAGTTGGAAGTCATCAAAGGCTTTTGGGACAACATCGATTTGAAGTGGATTCTGATGCTCGTGGGTGTCCTTGCAGGTATCACCCTTATCATTACCATGATTTCAAACAAGGTGAAGTCGGCCAAGATGACCAAAGTCCCTAAAGTAAAGAAAGAAAAGAAGAAAGAAGAAGACGTTCCTTCAATCTAATCGCTATGAAAAACAAAATCGTAACTATAGTTTCCATCCTTTTGCTGGTAACGGTTGGGGTGATGGCCCAAGCACCCACCATGACTTTCGACGGCACCAAGCTGCGCGTCATGGTACCTGAGGGCTATCTGGAGCTGAAGCGTGATGCCATAAGCAACGAGGCTGTCCGTGACTGCTTCAATTGGACCGAAGATGGTAGTTGTATTTTCATGTCTCAGTCTAACCCGTACATCTTTCAACCCAAAGGATTCCCTAAAGACGCGCAGTTAAGCATTGATGGACTGTTTAATGGCGAGCCTGTCAAGATCGCTGTAGAGATGGTGGAAGCAGCTCCCATTGGCAATAACAACAACGGTAACGGGAATGATAAGAAGACTGACTCGAGCCTGCTTGTGATTATTGGTATCGTTGTGTTGTTGCTGGTGTTGCTCGTCGTCTTTATGGTATTGAAGAAAAAGAAGAAAAGGGTTAAGGTCACTACGAAAGAGACCAATGATCCCAACATCATTTCTGCCATTACCGATGAGTCAGTGAAATACGAAAAGGGGCTTCAGCATGTTAAGCAGCGGATGAACGAATACCTCACCTTCGACATGGACATGGTGTTCGCCGATACCGCGGTCAACAAGGTGTACATGAACACTGGCCTTATTAAGAAACTGTATGACTTCTTCAACGGATCGCTTGAAGCTGACGGACGTACCAACGAGACTGGATGTTTCATCTTAGGATGCTGGGACTACGAAGAAGGTCGTCGCAACCGCTACGACATCAGTCTTGAGGAAATGGTGGAACCAGGCGACGATGCCAACTTCGGCGAATACAGCCTCAATTTCGGCAAGAAGATCAGTATCAATATGGCCTCGGTCATCGACAATCTTCAACAGAAGTCGAAACGCGACTATGTGTTGACCTGCTGGATGCACTCTCATCCTGGCTTGGGCCTGTTCCTCTCCAATCAAGATCTTGTTGTACAACAGCAATTGACCTATTCAGATCACCGCAACCGATTGATAGCCATCGTGATTGATACCAACACACCCGAATATAAGGTGGGCTTCTTCACGGCTAAGGCCGATGGCAAAATGAACAATAAGGAAGAGGTGAAAAGATGGTTCTCGTTTGAGGAAATATATCGTCAAAGCCGTGAGTTGAACCGCACCCAACAGGCAAATAGCTCTCAGGAAGACAGTACAGCCAACCATCCCGACTGCTTCAACGTCACCTTGGGCGATAAAAATATAGACATCATCGGTTTTGCGCCTCATGCGATCAATCAAATTGACCATACTTTGTATGCGGGCGTGAAAGGCGTTGTAGGTTATTTCTTTGGTGAGACCGACAATCGATATGTGCAAGTCGGCTGTTGCCTGCCATACGAGAATGATGAAAAGTTGGGTTGCCTTATCTTTGGTGATGGACTTAACGAAACTCAACTGGCCAACTATGCTAAAGACATTGCGGGTTGCCGCTTTTTCATCAACAGTACATCCGACGACAAGCTGGTCGTTTGGACCAAAAACGAACAAGGTGGTTATGCACCCGCTGGCGAGACCACGTTGTCGCAAATGAAAGAATGGATTAGAAGAAAAAGAGTTTAATTGAAAGAACTATGAAACGTATAGCATTATTTTTATTGTTTTTGGTGTCATTTTGTTTGCCGGTGCTTGCACAAGTAGGCATGGAATTTGGTTCGGTGGAAGCCAACAAGACGAACCGCTTCGTCGATTTCAAGATGATGCGTGACGGCAAAAAGGTGCCTTATTTTGGGTTGAATGGTGACGATGTCAAGTGCTTTGAGGTCGTCAATGGCGACACGGTGGAGATTAAAATCGACAGTCTGGTCGATATTAGTGGTGACAAGCAAGTGTCGAACAACCTCACCGTTGTCATACTTGCCGACCAAAGCGGTATCCTAAGTGACGATGACTACGTTAAGCTTCTCGAAGCCATTGTCTCGTTCGTGGATGCGCTTCCTGAATATGTCAAGGTTTACATTTCAATGATGGGCAACGGCAAGACTGGCGTTACTATGACTGAGCGGATGCATGGAGGCGACGATGTGCGCTCCTTTGTACGTCGCGACAATATTGCCGATCGCACGCAAGCCGAGAAGTACGTTTATGGATCCATCATATCCAAGATTCAGGAAATCGCCAATGTGCCTGAAGAAGACTGCTTCTATTTCCCCGACTACGACACCATCATGGTACACAACAGGGAGCTGAGTAACGACAGCCTTTCTGACAAGATGCTCTTCATCCTTTCCGGCAAAATCGACGAAGACAAAGACGAGAATTTCTTCCGCGACAAGAATCTTTTCAACAACGAAAAGTATTTGGACATCCCCGATCAACTGAAAGCCATCCATTGCATCTATTTTGGCGATGGCATCGAGCCGGAAATGGAAAACGAGTTTAAGTTCATGTGCCATCGTACACCGGAAGGCCGCTTCTATCCCAACTATTCTGTCGACTCGCTGAAAGGCTTGCTTTTGGGCGCCATCGACAGTATTGCTATGGACTACCGTATGTATTATTCGGTAGGGGAGAAGATGACCTACAATGGGCAGCCCCTTTCACTCTATGTTGATATTGACAAGGCGAGTGCCCGAGGGATGAAGCAGTATTCCTTTGGATCAGCCTTGCAGCCGGTTACTTTTGTCCCCTCTGGACAGTTTTCTGTATCCAAGACCAAATGGTCGGGCATGTTGTTCGGACTGCTGTTAGGCATCGCCTTCATCGTCTTGGCATATCTCGTCATGCAGTTCCTCGTACCGTTGTTGCAGTACAAGCGTTTCAAGAGAAAATATGTAAAGAAATTCGATCCTAAAGTTGCTGCCAAAGATGGTAAGGATGTTGTGCTACAGCAATGCTACTATTGCAAGGATGACTTCCAAGAAGGAGACATCATCGTGACCAAGTGCAAGCACACTGTACACTGGGAGTGTTGGGAAGAAAACCACGATCGTTGTCCCGAGTACGGCCTCAACAGTTGCAAGGAAGGCATATACTACTACAACCGCAAGCACCTCACCGACGAACGCAACTCTCCGTATTTCACGTCTTGGCTGCTTTATGGATTGATTGGTGGCTTGATTTCTTGGATTCTTTTCCAACTTATCCCGAGCAGCGGTTTTCTCAGTGGGCCTTTGACTTGGCTTGTCAAGCTGTTTGAGGGTCCCGACAGCGTCCATGTCAGTGAATATCTACAGAAGATTCAGCCTTTGCTGCTATGCGGCCTAATTATGGGCTTTGTCATCACGTTCTTGTTCAGCTATCTGATAGAATTCCGTAGGAAGACTTTCAAGATTTTGTTGATGATATTGTTAAGGTCGATAGGCAATGCCATCATCGGCTGCTTGGCCTTCTTGCTTGGTGCTGTGGTCATCATCGCCCTTGGCAAGTATATGAACTGTTGGTGGATCGACTGGGTGCCGTGGCTCTTCTTCGGTTGCAGCATCACGTGGTTGCTCTCGTTTAAGTCCGACATTAAGTTCAAAGAGGCCATTTTGGGCGGTCTCATTTCGGTGGTGCTCAGCTTTGTGGTTATCTATGGTCTTGGCTCATCAGTGCCTGCCATCGGCGTGCTGGCATTTATGATTTATGCCGCTGGATTAGGTGCTTCCATTGCTGTGGTGCACTACACCTCGGAGAATTACTATCTCCACATCGAAGGCCCCACTAAGGAGCGTGATATCGCTATCTACAAGTGGATGAATGTGGCTGGAGGTTCAAACCATGTCACCATCGGCAGCTCGCCCAACTGTGTTATTGAGATGAACTGGGATGACAGCCCAGAGATTCGCGAAAAGCAGGTTGAGCTCTATATCGACAATGAACATCCCTACTGCTTGGCACTCACAGAAGGCACTACCTATAGCGATGAACAACGTGTGCTTAAGGAGGGTGACTCCATTCTTCTCGTTCATGGCAGTAGTTTCACCATAGGTAACACCAAATTTACCTATATTGAGAAGGATAAATAATGAAAAACTTGAATGATATGAAAAAGATACTTCTTATTCTCATCATGACAGCCATTGCCGCAACCGCATGGGCGCAGTCGCAGATCTCGACGGTCAGAGGCAAGACCAAGGATGGCAAGACCATCAAGGTGGACTACTACAAAGGCACTGTTGAAGATGTCATCCAATCGGTGAAATACCAACTTGTCGACGAACTACAAGCCAACGTTAAGGATCTGCAGAGCCAGTCCAAGACGTTGCAAACCAAATTGGACGATGCCAAGAGGCAGGTCAAAGAATTGCAGAACCAATTGAGAAACTGTGGTGATGCCAGTGAAGCGCAACGGCTCAGAAACCAGTTGACCGAGAAAGATAAGCAAATCACAAAACTGAATAAAGATATTGAGAAGCTCAATGCGCAAATCGCAGCCTTGCCTAAGGATGACATGAGCGAGACCTTAGACTCGTTGCGTCGGCAACTCATCGAAAAAGAGGGACTTATTTCTTCGGCGAACAAACAGGTGGTCAAATTGAATGCTGATGTGGTCCAGCTTGAAAAAGACAAAGAGGAGTTAAACAAGCGAATCGAGAGTTTGTCGCAGCAAGGCGACAATGCGGAAGAGATTCAGAGACTAAATAAGCAAATTGAGGAGAAAGACGTTCAAATCGGTCAGCTCAACAATAAGATTGCCAGGAACGAAGATGTCATCGACTCTCTGAAGCGAAACACGAAAATTGTGGTGCCTGGCGACAATGATCAGCAGCTGAAAACACTGCGTGACGAGATAGCTGCAAAGGAAACTACCATTAGCGAATTGAGAAGAGATCTCGACAACTGCCGCAAAGGCATAGTTAAGTCGGTCAAGTCGCCTGTCATCGGCTTTGAAGTAGGCTTCGGTCCTGCCTTCCCAGGCAGCAGCGTTGCCGAGCCTTGGGCCAAGGAGGTGAAGTCGTGTCTGCAAGCCGATGTTTATTTTGGAACGGCACGTTTGTCGGAATCGTTCCCCATCTCAGTGGAAGCTGGTTTGGGCTTCCGCAAGTTCGGCATGGCCGCTCGCCTCAACGAGTATAATACCACCCTTGATGCCGTGGATGCCGATGGCGATAGCTACAAGGCCATCTATGCTTTCGATGGTCTTGAGGAAAGCCTTTCGCTGACTTACCTCGACATCCCGATTCGTCTTTGCATCGGTCAACCTGCCAAAGAGCGTGTGTCGGCATACGTCAAGTTGGGTGTTACCCCTTCTATCAAGATGGGCTCCACCTTTGAAGGCAAGGGCAAATACAGCTTGAAGGGCTATTATCCCCAATGGGACGTGACATTAGAGAATGTAACTCCTTTGGAATTCGGCAGCGACATGGACTGCTATGAAGGCGTGGAGCCGGAAGTGAAGGGCTTCAACTTGTGGGGCAACGTGGCCTTTGGCGCCTACGTACCTTTCAAGGGCTCACATATCGTGCTCAACGCAGGTGCCAAGTTGGATTATCCTCTCATGGGCATAGGTACCATCAACACGACTGACAACTTGCCTGACGGCAAGGCTGGCTTGCTCCAAAACGGCGGCAAGGTGGTCGTTCCCAGTATCGAAGTTGGACTAGTGTATACACTTAAATAAGACTCCGCAATGGAAGAAGTAGAAATCAAAGAATGGGGTAGGGAAGTCTTCGACCTGTTGTCGTGGTACAAGATGGACACCGTGAAGAACGCCAAGGTGATGGTGGTCGGCGCGGGAGCCTTGGGTAACGAAGTGCTGAAAAACCTTGCCTTGTTTGGCGTGGGCAACATCTATATTGTTGACTTCGACACCATAGAGTATAGCAATCTGACACGCTCTGTGTTGTTCAGGGAGAATGATGCTGACAAAGGCTATTACAAAGCTGAGGTGGCAGCTCGCAAGGTACGCGAGATCAACCCGAACATCAACGTTCAGTACATTTGCGGAAAACTCAATACAGACGTGGGCTTGGGCCTCTATCGTCAAATGGACGTAGTCATTGGCTGTCTTGATAGTCGTCTGGCTCGCTTGCAGCTTAACCGTCTTTGTATGCGTGCCGATGTGCCATGGGTGGAAGGCGGCATGGAGAATTTGACAGGTAACGTCCGTGTCTTCAAGCAGGGCGAGAACTGCTATGAATGTGGCCTTACCGAAAATGCCAAGCAGAACATCTTCCAGCAGTTGTCGTGTGCAGGTGTGGCCCATCGCAACGAGAATGTGGGTCGCATCCCCACCACACCAGTCATCGCCTCTATTATCGGCGCCGTTGAGGTGCAGGAAGCCATGAAGCTGATCCATAAGGAAGAGGTGCAGTCGGGCGTGTTTTCCACCCTGCTCGGCAAATGGTTCCACTATGAAGGCATGCATAACCACGTCTCCGTATACGATTCTAATGCTTTCTTCGACGACTGCCCTTCACACGAATGCTGGACCGATATCATGAAGATGCCTGCCTTGAGTGCTGAAACCCGTATCAACGATGCCTTCACTATGATCAAGGAGACATTCGGTGTCAACGAAGTGGAGATTAACTTGCGCAATGACAAGTTTGTCGATGTCATCGTTTCGAAGAACGATAACCAACGCTTTACACCCATGTTGCCCGAGTCGAAGATCTCGGATTACATCGACGGCAACTTCGACTTGTATACCCGCTCGAGGGCTGACCTCAACCAGAATGCCTACGAGAATATCGACGAGAACTTCCCTTATCAACGTCTAACTTTGCACGAAATCGGCATCCCTTATCTTGATGTCATTGAGGTGACTACGGAGAACGGTGTTCATCATATCGAACTCAGTGGAGACGTTGAACGTTATCCCATTATCGTCAAATAGTTACAGCTATGTCATATATCGACAAAGACCCTAACAATCAAGAACTGCTGGCCGAATTGTTGCTTTCGGTTTATTTTCCTAATGTCAAGAGTTGGAATGCCTCTTATGGGAGCTTCTTCTCGCGCAACTATTCCGGTGACTTGAGGTCGGTGCATGCCGATACGAATACGGTTACGTTATCGCGCAATGGCCTATACGACATCCTGCCTGAAAAGATGTTCTTTGACGTAGACGAATTGCGTTTCAGGGAGAGCCGTGATTTGGCACAAAGAATAGACGAAATCTATGAGGAGGAGAAGAACATCAAGGACTATTTCATGCCTTTCGACTCTTTCTTCTTTAACCAGTCGTGCCATTATCACGCCATGGCAGCCCAACTCATCGACGATGAAGCCAAATGGCTACTTAAGCTTCTGTTTGACTACGACATCGATGCGGAGGAGAATCCTTACGTCAAGCAAATGGCGCCGCTTTTGCTCCATGTGACAGAGATTAGGGCCGACCTTGATTTGATTGCTCAGATCCTTGCAGAGATTTTGGATTGCAAGATCGACTATCAAGTCAACCATCAGGACGAGGTGCTCTTTGTGGTACACAAAAGGGACCTTAGCAGTGCGGAGTATTATGCCTTTGTGAAAGAACTCAAGCCCTTGTTTGACTTCGTTACCTTTTGGTTTATCTCCATGGAAATGGATTGCCTATATAAAGTGAAGGATTACCACCAGCCATTCATTCTTTCGACCGAACGGCCGTTGGTTCTTGATTATAACACACATATTTGAGAATTACATTAATGATATACAGTAATATACTATGAATACAGATATCAGAATCGATTGGCAGTCTGGCATGGAAATCACGCCCCAGACCTTCATCGACATGGAAAACAACATCTCGGAGAACAGATTGCTGGTCCGTAAGATGATTGCTGCAACCAATTTTGGAGTCATTCCCAGAACCAAATTCTTGGTTTCGCAAGAAATAGTCAACAACACCTTGATGATCAAGCAGATTAATTGCGACATTCTGCTTCCATCGGGGCAGGTGGTTGTGGTAGAGAACAACGAGCCTATGCAACTCGTCATTCCTCAGAAAGAAGAGCAGGTCTTATATCTTACTGTGGAGCTGGGCGAGAGCATCAAGTCATTCAGCAAAGAAGATATTCCTCATGTGGCCAATGAGATAAAGTTTGATTTTAGGCCGCTATCCGAAATCAGGAACGCAGTGCCTCTGCTCAAGCTGATGCAAGTCAATGGTGTGTGGTCGGTCTTCGACCCATACATCTTGCCCGTCATGTCGGTCAGATCGTCGGTGATCTTGCTTGAAAAACTGGAAGAACTTAAGCAAGAGACTCAAAAAATCATTGGACACGAGCATGCCATGGTTTTGGAAGACCGTGTACTCATCATGTTGTTGCTTGAGCAGCTGGCTTCTTTCCCAGTCGACGACTCGTCGCGCGAGTTGGTGGTGCTTTGCAAGCGCATTGCAAGCGCGTTAGGATATTCTGTTTATAAGCAGCGTCCCGACTTGCCATCACCCAATCTTATGGATATCGCTCCCTATCTCAATGCCTTCAAATTCTTCCTTTCTGACGTTGCCACGGCCATGAACGACCTGAAGGCTACCGTAGTTGAAGTGAAGGAACCTGAACCGGAGCCAGAGCCGCCTGTAGAGGATGTGTTCTGCCCGATTATCTAACCCCCAAAAAAGTGTTTTATGTTAATTAGGAATCCATTGCAATTACGTTATCCTATCGTAGACCTGGATGATAACAACACGAAGGCGTCTATTGATACCTTCCTTAAGCTCTTGATTTCCTCCAATAAATACGATAGCATAGCCGATGAAGAATTCGGCTTCTGTCTTGAGGACTTCCGCTACGAGGGCTTCAGCTCTGAAGATGCTCGTTTCCTCGACCGTATGCCTGTTCAGAAAGATGCGACCGAAAACACTATGCTGAGTGCCATCAAGAACCCATTATATGGCAAGAAACTCATCGGGAATAGCAAGAATGCCGACACCTTCGCGAGGGAACTGAAGACCTGCATTGAGCGGTATGAAAAGCGGCTAAAAGATGTTGCAGTTACCATGGATTTCCAGAAAAACGCGAGAATCATCCATGTCATCGTGACCGGCGTCATCAACAATACCGCCAATACGATTTATTATAACGAGTTTAATATTGAAGTCTGGTAAAAAACGGAATAATTATGACACAAGAAGATTATGATATTCAGGTTCAGGTCGACAATTTGATGCAGAAAGTCCTGGAATCGTGGAAGCGCGAAGGCAAATGGGATGGAAATAACCCCAATTCGCCCTTCTACGGCTTTGAGAAGGACCCGCTGCTGCGCATCCTTCTGACAGCTTTTGTCTATCAGACCAATGGCTTGAAGACGGATATTCAAAATATGGAGCAAGAATTGATTGGCGACTTTCAGAATGCCATCTTGCCTTATAAACTCACGCAGTCCATTCCAGCCTTTACGATGATCAAGACTGCCAAATCCGAGAACGAAAAAAAACCGCTTTTCTGCGACGAAACTTCTACCTTCCTTGTTAAGAAGGAGTCATTGCGCATCAAAGAATATTTCCCGTTTCATCCTTTGTTCCGATCCAAAATCATAGGAATGAAAGTCAATGGTGTCACCAAGATTGCCAGTGACAAATGGAATGTCAATATCGATGTTAGCGATACCGATGCTGATCTGTCATACTTTGGTTTCTTGGTTAATGGATTGAAATATAGTGATTTGAATGTTTATTGGAACAACGAAAAGCTTCCTTTAATCAAACCATGGGAGTATGACCGTTTTCCGAAGACCTCATGGTTTGCCGACTCCAATGTCGCTTATAACAAATCTTTGGTTTTTGGCGATGAAACCATCTGGCACGACCTGTGGGCGGAGTTGAACGTGAACTATTATATGGTGGTACCGACCTTCCATCGTCAGATAGACTCAGATATGATTAATTTTGTGTTTGAGTTTGTCGGGATGTCGAAGCCATTCAATTTCGATACCGAAAATCTGGTCTTCAACTGTCTGCCGGCACTCAATGTTATCAAGAAGGATTTCCAGCTATCGAATAATGAACCTATCGCTAAGCTTGCCATCGAGCCTGACTTTGAGGAGACTGAAGAAAGCGCGGTGCGCATGGTCAATTCGGCCCTTGCCGAGAACAACCACCCGGATTTCTTCATGAGTCTCATTAAGAATCCTAATTCTACATTGGACGATTGGAACAAGGTTAGTTTGCGCCGATTCGGTTGCGAGCGTTTCAATATGGATGAGTTGATACGCCTCGCTGACCAACTCTCTATCCGCTATGAGTCAGATTTTTATGCCTTCCAAAAGATTCACAAGATGCAGAACGTTGATAAGATTCGTCGTCTGGATATCGTGTTGAAAGACATCATAGGAGCAATTACAAACACCAAAACACCTACTTCGGGCGTTTATGCCATTTTGAAAAAAGGCAAGGCCGACGTGCAGGTTAACATCCAGCTTTCCGGACTTTTCACTGATGGCGCCTATTCCAACGACATTGATATCTTCAGTGAAGTGGTGCCCCCCAAGACCTTCGAAAAGAATGAGACCCGCCTGCTCTTCAAGACTTTCGGCGGCAAGGACGAGGTCATTGACAAGGACGAAAAGAACATGCTGGCCAAGTACTATGCTCGTACCAACGACCGCATTGTGACCCGTGCCGACATAAAGGCTTTTTGTTTCCGTTATTTTGCCCAAAACGGCTTTGGCGAGGCTTTACTCGATGTGACGAGCGTGATTGAACGCAAAGATGGCTTGGCGACACAACACGTGACACTACAACTGAAGAGTGACTTTGTGCGCGACAGGGAAGACATTTCCATGCTGATCGACCGCTTGAAGAAACTTATTCAAGTACGCAGTGTCAATCTGATTCCTGTTGTGGTGGAGTATTTGGCTGTGGTGTAGCGACTATGTCTATCTCATCAGTGGTAATCCACTGATAGCTATTGTCTTTCCTTAACCACGTCATCTGCCGCTTGGCATATTGCCGCGTGTGGGTTTTGATTTGCTGCACGGCTTCGGCAAGGGTGCATTGTCCGTCGAAATAGGCGAATAATTCTTTGTAACCTACAGTGTTCAAGGCATTCAAATCTCGCTTGGGATAGAGTGCCTTGGCTTCATTAAGTAGTCCTTGTTCCATCATCATGTCCACACGTTTGTCGATGCGCTCGATGAGCTGCTGACGGTCCCAAAGCAAGGCGTATTTCTTGATGTCGAAGTCGCGCCTGACGGTGTTGCCGCTGCGGAATGAGGAAAAAGGTTTTCCGGTTTGGTAGCATACCTCCAAGGCGCGCTGCAGGCGGCGTGGGTTCTGCTGATCGACGATGGCGAAATAGTCGGGGTCAAGGCGCAGGACTTCTTCTTGGAGAGCTTTCAAGCCACCTTCATCAAACAGGTTTTGCACTTTTTCCCTGATTTCAGGCTTCACGTCGGGCATGGTGTCGATGCCATTGCACACCGCATTGATGAAAAGGCCAGAGCCACCTGTCATGACGACAGCGTCATGGGTCTTGAAGAGCTCGTCCAGAAGCTGGATGGCATCGTGCTCATAGTCGGCGACGTCGTATTTGTCCTCGATGCTGATGTGGTGCACGAAATAATGCTTGGCTTGACTCAGCTCTTCCTCAGTAGGTGCAGCCGTGCCGATGCTCATCTCCTTATAGAACTGTCGGCTGTCAGCAGAGAGGATGACGGTGTTCAAGGCCTTGGCCACTTTGATGGCGAAAGCGGTCTTGCCTGAGGCAGTGGGGCCGGCGATGACGATGAGAGTTTCCTTTTTATTGGACATGAGACTTTAGACTGAGAAGGGTTATTATTGCGCTTTTTACCCTCATGGCGGAGGAACATCCGCCATCTCCTGAGCATGAAGGAGTACCCTTTTTGTTCAGGAGATTGCGGGTCAAGCCTGCAATGAGGGTTAATGGCGCGGATGTAGGCATAAGGTCTATTGTCTTGTTATACTTTATTCGGCACCGGTCCATTATTAGCCACTACAATCGGCTTGCTGATTTCTTTCACCACGCTCAGCCCCAGTTTCTTTCCTTCTTCCTTCATAAAGGCATACGCCTCGCTGAAGTTGTTTCCGATGACTCCGTCCAAAATGGCCTCGCGTATGGCATTCTTGATCACGCCGACTTCACGACCTTCGGGGATGCCGAAGGTCTCCATGATGGCGATGCCGTCGATGGGCGGTTGCCAGTTGCGCAGATGGTCTTTGGCTTCGATCTCTTTCAGCTTTTCCTGGACGATTTCGAAATTGTGGTGAAACTTCTTCACCTTCTCTTCGTTCTTTGAGGTGATGTCGGCATGGCAGAGCAACATAAGATCGTCGATGTCGTCGCCAGCGTCAAAGAGAAGCCTTCTTACCGCGCTGTCTGTGACAATGTCTTCGGCCAACACGATGGGGCGGAGGTGAAGGAGCACGAGCTTCTCCACGTATTTCATCTTTTCGTTCAAGGGCAACTTCATGGCGGCGAAGATCTTGGGCACCATCTTGGAGCCTTTGAACTCGTGGCCGTGGAAGGTCCAGCCAGTGCCGTCTTCCCAGCGTTTGGTCTGCGGCTTGGCGATGTCGTGCAGTAAGGCAGCCCAGCGCAGCCAGAGGTCGTCGCTCTTCTCGGCCACTTGGTCAAGCACTTGTAGCGTATGCAGGAAGTTGTCCTTATGGCCTCTGCCTTGAACCACCTCAACCCCTTTCAGCTGTGAGAGCTGGGGGAAGATGAGTTTCAACAGCCCGCTTTCGTCCAACAACTTGAAACCTATGGAGGGTTTCGGCGAGAGAATGATCTTGTTCAGCTCCTCGGTGACACGCTCCATCGACACGATCTTAATGCGGTGGGCGTTGCGTTTGATGGCCTCAAACGACTCAGGCTCGATGTAGAACTTCAGCTGTGAGGCGAAGCGCACGGCGCGCATCATGCGAAGCGGGTCGTCGGAATAAGTGATGTCGGGGTCTAAAGGTGTCCGCAATAGCAGCTCTTCCATGTCGCCCATGCCGTTGTATTTGTCGATGAGGCTACCGAAGTCCTCGGCGTTGAGGCTGATGGCCATGGCGTTGATGGTGAAGTCGCGGCGGCTGATGTCGTCTTCCAGCGTGCCGTTTTCCACCACGGGCTTGCGGCTGTTGCGGTCGTAGGATTCCTTTCGGGCTCCCACAAACTCCACTTCCATGCCGTCAAAACGGATCATGGCCGTGCCAAAGGCACCGTAGTATTTGGCTTCTTTGTGACCGGGCAGGAGAGAGGCGACCTTTTTGGCCAGCGTGATGCCGCTGCCCACGGTGACTACGTCGATGTCGTTTGACGGGCGACGCAACAGGATGTCACGGACATACCCGCCTATGACGTAGGTCTTGTAGCCCAACTCCGCGCTGGCGTAGGCAATCACCTTAAAGATCTTGCTGCTGATATGTTTCTTGAAGTCGTAGTTCATCAGACTTTGGCTTCTTCAAGGACTTTCTTCTCATTCGGGATGATGTTGACGGCGGTCTCCTCGTTGTTTTCCGCCAAATCGATGCTGATGGTGTCGCCGATGTGGAGGTTGGACGAGATGATGGCCTCTGCCAACACGTCTTCCACATACTTTTGGACGGCACGCTTCAATGGGCGGGCGCCATATTGTTCGTCCCAGCCCTTCTCGGCGAGGAAGTCCATGGCCTTGTCGGTAATTTCGATCTTGTAGCCCATCTCTTCAACGCGCTTGACCACTTCACGGATTTCAATGCCGATAATCTTCTGGATGTCCTTCTTCTCCAAGGCGTTGAACATCACCACGTCGTCGACGCGGTTGAGGAACTCAGGTGCGAAGGTGCGTTTCAAGGCGTTGTCGATGACGCTCTGCGAGTACTCGTTCTTGCTGTTGAGCTTGGCTTGTGTGCCGAAGCCCACGCCTTGACCGAAGTCCTTCAGCTGGCGCGAGCCAATGTTGGAGGTCATGATGATGATGGTGTTCTTGAAATCGACCTTGCGGCCGAGGCTATCGGTCAGTTGACCGTCGTCGAGGACTTGGAGCAAAAGGTTGAACACGTCGGGGTGGGCCTTCTCGATTTCATCAAGCAAGACGATGGAGTAGGGCTTGCGACGCACCTTCTCGGTGAGTTGACCGCCTTCTTCGTAGCCCACATATCCGGGAGGCGCTCCCACGAGGCGCGACACGGCGAACTTCTCCATATATTCGCTCATGTCGATGCGGATGAGGGCATCCTCGCTGTCGAAGAGGAATTTGGCCAGCACCTTGGCGAGGTAGGTCTTACCGACGCCTGTGGGGCCGAGGAAGATGAACGAGCCGATGGGTTTGTTCGGGTCTTTAAGTCCGGCACGGTTGCGGCGGATGGCACGGGTCACCTTCTTGATGGCCTCGTCCTGGCCGATGACGGTGCCAGCCAACTCGGTCTCCATGTGCATCAGGCGGTCGCCTTCGTTCTTGGCGATGCGCTGCACGGGCACGCCGGTCATCATGGCGACGACCTCGGCGACGTTTTGCTCGGTCACAGGCTGACGGTGTGCTACGGCGTTGTCTTCCCATGCCTTTTTGACATCTTCGAGCTGTGCCATAAGCTTCACTTCTTCGTTGCGGTACATGCCCGCCTCTTCGAATTTTTGTTCGGCGATGGCGGCTTTTTTGTCTTTACGCACGGCGTCGAGACGGCTTTCCAACTCGGTGATCTCGCATGGCACGTCGATGTTCTTGATGTGTACTCGTGCACCGGCTTCGTCCAAGGCGTCGATGGCCTTGTCGGGCAGGTGACGGTCGCTGAGGTAACGGTCGGTGAGTTTTACGCAGGCTTCGATGGCCTCGGGCGTGTAGGTGACCAGGTGATGGTCTTCGTATCTCGGTTTGATGTTGTTCAAAATTTCGATGGTCTCGGCGGGCGTGGTGGGCTCGACGAGGATCTTCTGGAAGCGGCGTTCCAAGGCCCCGTCTTTCTCGATGTACTGGCGGTATTCGTCGAGGGTGGTGGAGCCGATGCACTGCAACTCGCCGCGAGCCAAGGCAGGCTTGAACATGTTGCTGGCATCCAAGGAGCCATTGGCGTTGCCTGCCCCGACGAGGGTGTGGATCTCGTCGACGAAGAGGATGATGTCGCGGTTGTTCTCCAACTCGTTGAGGATGGCCTTGATGCGTTCCTCAAACTGGCCGCGGTATTTGGTGCCGGCCACGATGGAGCCAATGTCGAGCATGACGACGCGTTTATTAAATAAGGTGCGCGGCACGCGGTGCTGCACGATGCGGATGGCTAGGCCTTCGGCGATGGCCGACTTGCCCACGCCAGGCTCACCGATGAGGATGGGGTTGTTCTTCTTGCGTCGGCTTAAGATCTGGGCGATGCGTTCCAGCTCGCGCTCACGGCCTACGATGGGGTCGAGGCGGTTTTCCTCGGCAGCTTTGGTGAGGTCGCGGCCGAAGTTGTCGAGCACCGGCGTCTTGCTCTTGGCGGCAGGAGTCTTCTTGGGTTTCTCCTGTTGCGGCCGGATTTCGTTCATCAGGTCGTCTTCTTCCTCCTCGTCATCATCATTGAAGATGTTGGAAGCGTAGCCTTGTTGCTCTTCGGGCGCCGATTCCTGCGGGTCGCTGTTTTCGGCTGTGAAGCGCAGCAGCTCCTGCTTGAAGTTGTCGTAGTTGATGCCTTCAAACTCGAGGTTTTGCGAGATGATGTTGTTCTTCTCGTGCAGGATGGCCAGCATGAGGTGTTCGGAGCGGACGATGTCCGAATGGAATTCCTTGGCGATGATATAGGTGAACTTCAGGACGCGCTCGGCCTGCTTGGTCAGAGGCAAGGCCAACACTTGGCTGGAGTTGCTGTTGGCGGTGCGTACCGAGGCTTCCAGTTTCTTTGAAAACACTTCGATGTTCAGGTTGAGGTTTTCCAAAATGCGGATGGCGCTGCTGCCACCTTCCTTCAACATGCCTAAAAACAGGTGCTCCAACCCGACGTATGCGTTCCCTAGACGTTGTGCCTCTTGATGGCTAAGTGACAAAATGGCACGAACGCGGGGAGAGAATTTTGCATCCATATAATTACAATTCTTTTATTTTCAATACTTTAATAAAAAACCCAACTTTTCACTTGTCTGATTTGTTCAGAGTGCAAAGGTACAAACAAAAACCGCGCCGCGCCACTATATTTGAAAAGAATGGAAAAATAATGTGAATGATAGAAAAGTGTTTATTTTTGCAGGAAAATCTTCAGAAAAAGGAAAAAGTAAGATGCACGAAATTGCAAACGATCCCTTTTATGGGCTACTGAAACTATATGACGATTGTGTCATCGATTATTGTCTACTGCAATGTGATACTCCTTATCAGGGCGAGGAATCACATAGAAGGGCTCTTGAGCTCTCCATACAGATTTTACAAGCACGAGAGGCGGATTATTATGAATTGAAATACGATATTGACCAAGCAAAGGCAATTAGGATTGAGGCGGAAACGCTGCTTTATGCCCCGAGAATATTGAGAAGGGACTACTATGGCAATGCGTTTTATGATTGCGAATGGGAATGTCAAAACACTGGTGATAAGATACCTTATTGGTACGCCTTTTTGGAACCGCCCCATGGTGCTTCTTTCGGGTATGTAAAGAATCATCGGTACATCAAAAAGCGGGATTATGAACCAGAAGACTTTCAAAAGCTGAACCAAGTTTTGTTTCCCAATGGCTCGGACACTTTGGAAGTGTATGAGTGGTCGACGGATTGGACCAACTATTTCGATGACGGTCATGAATGGTGGGGCGCATCGTGTTGGACGGTCTATGACAAGAGTTTGAACAGGTTTGTGGTCATCATGGCTTCGGCAACGGATTAAAATGTGTTTGACCGAAAGGGAAGTTTTTGCCCATTTTTTGTCGAACCTATCGGATTATTTTGTATCTTTGCACCCTTATTTGTAAAAGCGAAAAATAGAACCAGAAAATGGACGAAAATAATATCAATAATCCTGAAAATCAGGAAGAAATGCCTGAAGAACTCTCAGGAGAAAAAATAATCAAAGTCAATCTTGAAAACCAGATGAAGTCGGCTTACATCGACTATTCGATGTCCGTCATCATCTCGCGTGCCTTGCCCGACGTGCGCGACGGCCTCAAGCCCGTGCACCGTCGTGTGCTCTACGGCATGAAGGAACTGGGCGTCACCTCACGCAGCGGCTACAAGAAGTCGGCCCGTATCGTCGGTGAGGTGCTCGGTAAATACCACCCGCACGGCGACTCATCGGTCTACGACGCCATGGTGCGTATGGCCCAGCCTTGGTCACTTCGTTATCCTTTGGTTGACGGCCAAGGTAACTTTGGCTCGGTCGACGGCGACAGCCCCGCTGCCATGCGTTACACCGAGGCACGCCTTCAGAAGATTGCTGAAGAGATGCTCGACGACCTCGACAAGGACACCGTCGACTTCCAAAATAACTTCGACGACTCGTTGCAAGAGCCTACCGTGCTGCCAACGCAGATCCCGACCTTGCTTGTCAACGGTACCAACGGCATCGCTGTGGGTATGGCCACCAACATGGCTCCCCATAACCTCAGCGAATGCGTCGACGGCATCATCGCCTATATCGACAACCGTGAAATCACTACCCAAGAGCTGATGCAATACATCAAGGCTCCGGATTTCCCGACTGCTGGTGTCATCTATGGCTACGAAGGTGTGCGCGAGGCGTTTGAGACGGGTAGGGGACGCATCGTCCTTCGTGGCGAGACCCACTTCGAGGAGCACAACGGCCATGAACGCATCATCGCCACATCCATACCTTATCAGGTCAACAAGGCCGAGATGATCAAGAAGACCGCCGACCTCGTCAACGAGAAGAAGCTGGAAGGTCTGGCCGACATCCGTGATGAGTCAGACCGCAAAGGTATCCGTGTGGTTTATGAGCTGAAACGCGACGCCAACCCCGACGTGGTGCTCAACAAACTGTTTATGATGACTCCGTTGCAGAGCTCGTTCAATGTGAACAATGTGGCTTTGGTCAATGGACGTCCCTATACCTTGAACCTCAAGCAGTTGATTGAACATTTCGTGGCTCACCGTCACGAAATCATCCTGCGCCGCACGCGCTTTGAGCTGAAGAAAGCGGAAGACCGTGCCCATATCTTGGAAGGTCTGGCCCGCGCCATCGACATCGTCGATGAGATCATCGCCACCATCCGTGCCTGTAAGGGCGGCACCCCCGAAGCCAAGCAAGCCATCATGGACAAGTTTGGCTTCGACGATCCGCAAGCCAGTGCCATCGTGGCTTACCGCCTCGGTCAGTTGGCCGGTCTCGAAATCAAAAAGATTTTGGACGAGTTGGACGAAATCCACGAACGCATCAAGCATTTCCACGAAATTCTACAAAATGAGGAATTGCAGTTCCAGATCATCAAGGACGAACTGACCGTCATCAAAGAAAAATATGGCGATGCCCGCCGCACGAGTATTGTGCCCGCTGCTGGTGAGTTCCGCATGGAAGACATCATCGCAGACGACGCCGTGGTCATCACCATCTCGCACCTCGGTTACATCAAGCGCACGCCGTTGACCGAATACCGCGTGCAGAGCCGTGGCGGCAAGGGCTCGAAGGGCTCTGCCACCCGCGATACCGACTTCATCGAGCACATCTTCACGGCCACCAACCACAACCATCTGCTCTTCTTCACCGAGCAAGGTAAGTGCTACAAACTCAGAGCTTTCGAGATTCCCGAAGAGGGCAAGAACAGCAAGGGCCGCGCCATCCAAAACCTGTTGCCGCTTGATAAGGACAACAAGGTGATGGCCTACCTCAACGTGAAGAGCATGAGCGATGAGGAATACCTTGAGAACAACTACATCATCCTCTGCACCAAGAAGGGTATCATCAAGAAGACGAACTTGGCTGCCTATAAGAACGTGCGCCAAAATGGCATCATCGCTGTCAACATCCGCGAGGACGACCAGCTGCTTGAGGCATGCCTCACCAGCGGCAACGACGAGGTGCTGATGGCCGTGCGTTCGGGTAAAGCCGTCCGCTTCAACGAACAGACCGTCCGCCCGATGGGCCGTACCGCAACGGGTGTGAAAGCCATCACCTTAGGCTCGCCCAACGACGAGGTCATCGGCATGGTGTGCATCAACGACCCGCAACAGACCGTTCTGGTAGTCTCAGAGAAGGGCTTCGGCAAGCGTTCCGACATCGAGGACTACCGCATCACCAACCGTGGCGCCAAGGGTGTGAAGACCTTGAACATCACCGACAAGACGGGTGACCTCATCGCCATCAAGGCTGTGACCGACGACGAAGACTTGATGATCATCAACAAGTCGGGCATCGTGATTCGCATGGCTGTCAGCAAGTTGCGTGTGATGGGCCGTGCCACCCAGGGCGTGAAGCTCATCGACTTGCGCGGCACCGACGAGATTGCTGCCGTCACCAAGACCGAGCATGAGGACGAAGAAGAAACCGAGGCCGTTGAGCCTGTCGAAACGCCAACCCCCGATGTAACCGAGGCCCCTGAGCCCATCGAAGGGCCGGTTGAGACTGAAGAAGAGAATAACTAATGAGAAGAGCCTCCTATAGATTCCCCTTTACGCACATGCCCATACTGGAATGACATAGGAGGCTCGGTTAACCACTTTGGAACAATAATTGCTATAAAAAAGATTAACCATAACGAAATTGTCAAACTTTAAATAATTGGAAAAAATGAAAAAAGTAATGATTTTGCTGGTCATCGCTCTCACTGCCAATGTGATGATGGCCCAAAAGAAAGACAGAACCGATGCTTTCATGTACAACAAGAATGGCCAATATGAGAAAGCCATGAAGGCCATCGACAAGTGCATCAACCACGAACAATTCCTTGGCATGAAGCCCAACGACCAAGCCCAAGCTTGGCTGTATCGTGCCGCCATCTACCAAAACGTCATCCAATCAGGTGACGAGGCTTTGATTGCCCAGGCTCCCAATGCTTTGGAAGTGGTTTACGAGTCACTGATGAAGTGCATGGAAAACAAGGACTTCCTTGACGACAACAAACAGGAGATCTATTCCCGCGTGATGTCGGTCATGAACAACTACTATACGAAAGCTGCCGACGATTACAACACTGGTAAGTTTACCGAAGCTGCCCCCTTGTTTAAGAAGGCATACGACATCGCCAAGTCGATGGGTAGCTCAGATGCCAATGAGATGCTGAACCTCGCCGCCACTTCGGCCTTGAGAGCCCAAGACTACAACACGGCTTTGACCTATTTCAATGAGGTGAAGGCCAATGGTGCCGACGGTGTGGACGTCTACAAGCACCTTGCTGCCTGCTACAACGGTCTGGGCGATGCCGATCAGGCCATGGCCATGATCAATGCCGGTTTGGAAAAAGACCCCAGCGACGCCAGCCTCATCGTTGAGAAAGTCAATGCATACATGAAGGAAGGCAAAGCCGTTGAAGCCGTTGCTGACCTCAACAAGCTGCGTGAACTTGATCCCAACAATGCCCAGTTGCTCTTCGCATTGGGTACCATCTACGGCGACGAGAACAACAAGGATCTCTTCGATGTCGAAAAGGCCCGCCAATTCTATGAGGACGCCCTCAAGATCAAACCCGACTACTACGATGCCACCTACAACATTGGTGTGCTCTACACGGGCATGGCCAACAAATACATCGAGCAAGCTAACGAAATCACTGGTTTCTCGAAGAAGGAACAAGAACAGTACAACGGCCTGATTGAGCAGGCTAACGAGTTGCTGCGTACGGGTCTTCCTTACCTGAAGCAGGCCTACGATGCTCAGCCTTCCGACGATGTGAAGAACGTGCTTCGTTCCATCTACGTGAAGCTGAACATGATGGAAGAAGTGAAAGCCTTGGAAAACAAATAAGGCCTTCCAATCCAAACAAAACGAGAAAGCCCCGAGAAATCGGGGCTTTTTTTGTGTTTTTATTTGGGAAACTCAATTTAGTTTCCTAATTTTGCCCTCATCAAATAATAAATACCATGACGAAAAACACTATTATGGGGCATATCATCAATTTGTTGTCGATTGCCTACGCCGATGGTGGCATCACCGAAGAGGAAAAAAAACTAATTTGTAATATCTCAGATAATCTAGGCTTGACCAATGAAGAGTTCAACCATTGTCTAGCCACTTGGCAGGAAACAGACGAAGACATCCTAAGGGTATCGATGCCTGAGGCGGAAGAGGATAGGATCGCCTTCTTGAAAAACATGACCCTGCTGATGATGATTGATGGCGAAATCAACGAGAACGAACGCCAATACATCACCAATGCTGCCGAGCTATATGGCTTCGATGGCGAGCAGGCTGTCAATTATTTGATTAAACAGATTCAAGAGGAATACGGCGGTGGTGGAGAAGAAGATGAAGAAGAGCAGGAGGAAGAGGAAGAAGAGGATGAATTGTTTGAAGGTGTTGTCGATGAAAACCGTATTGATTCGGTATGGTACGACCTGGAATCAAAAGACATCGAAGAAGCTTTCGACACCATCTATTTGTCAGCTCTGCGCAACGAGCAAGCTAGGGACATCTTTTTGGTCATTCCTGGCATCGACACGCGGCTGTTCAGGCTAACTGAGGAGCAAATTGATTTGGTAAAAACGACGGCCGAAAAAGGCTATCCTTTGGCCAAATATGTCTTGGGCCGCTATTATCAAGTGGTGAAGCCCGAGGGAAGTACCATGGGAGATGCAGGCGAGTTGCTGAAAGCCGCTGCCGACGAAGGCATAGCAGATGCCTATTTTGCTTTGGCTACTATGGTTGAGCAGGGCTATTACGGTCCTGTCAACACAGATACATACGATGAGTTATTAAACACAGCCTTGAAGGAGGGTAGTGCCATGGCCATCAGAAGCCATCTGTTGGATACGGTTCATGGCTTGCATGGCATGAAGGCCAATCCCAAGAAAGCCATCGATAGCATCGTCAACAAGATCTTCGTCGACGAAGAATCCGAAAAGCTCTATCCTTATTTATATGCCGTAATGGGTGATGCCTATAAGGCGATGGGCAACGAGGCCCAAGCCGACACGTGCTATGAGAAAGCCATTGACTTGGGGTATTTCGAGGCATGCTCCGACCGTTTTGCCAACAAGCTTACGGGACCTAATGCTGAGTGGAACAGGGAAATGTTCAATATGTTCCTTGATTTCGGCTGCGATGATAAAGACCCGAAGAGTTTCCTTTATAGGGCTTTAGAGAATATCCATTTTTTTGACAAAAAAGATGCTGCACAGCAAGCAGCCCTTACGGACAAGATTAGGGAAGACCTTGAGACGGCTGTTGCCTTGGGTCAAGGCAGGGCGGCCTTCTATTTGGGCTATTGCCACTATTATGGCAAATATGGCTTTGTCGAGGACAACAACGCGGCTTGGCGATGGTTTTGCAAGGGCATGGATTTGGAGGATGGCTATGCGTATGGCGGTCTTGCCCAAATGGTGGATGAGGGCTTCTGTCCCCAAGGGCTGCCCGAGGACTTTGCTGCCACCTGCCGACTGAATGGACTACGTCGTGGTAACCTGAGCCTATTGGACAAGGTGCTGGAAGTCTATCGGGCAGGCAAGTTGCAGGACTGTGCCGACGAGATCGAGCAAATCTACATCCCCATGACCGAACAAGAGGAAGACAACTCCGCTATCTCAACGCTGGTCGTCATTAACGCGGAAGGCAAAGCCTTGCTATGCCATGTCGAGAAGAACGGATGGAATGGTGTGCCCGCCCTCATTGGGGCCAAGCGTCTTGCTCCCATTCGCGTTGACGGTTTGGAAGAGATAGGGAAGAGGATCGGCTTGACCGAACACCTCACAGCTTGGACTGACCTTGAGGCACCACGAAAAGGTTTGCCTATCAACGCTGTTGCGGCACGGTTTTATCCAGGTGTCATCGCTGGCGACATTGTCTTCTCGTTGGCTGACAACCTCTACGACCCAATGCCGTTCTATGGCGCCGAAGAGGCTGTTGCCTTGATTCAAGCCTTGGGTGCCGACTTGGTGAATCCCGATGTGCAGGAACTGGATGTCGTGGTTAAAGAGAGGAAACACATCGAGCCGACACGCAGTATGCTGATCAATGATGGTTTCATTGCTAGGGTCGAGCCTGACTGCAAGACCTACATCTTGAGATGTGGCAAGGACTTCTTCACGTTGTTTGAAGAGGAGATGTACGATCCCGCAAGACTAGACAGTCTTTATGCATTGGGCCAGCGGTTGAAACTTCCAGGTCGTCTAACTGCTTGGATTGACAACACCGCCTTGCGCAAACAGAAGGTTGGGTTGAACACCATCGTGGACAACGTAGTTGGCAACAGCTTCTATCCTGGCAAGGTTGCCGACAATATCTTCATTGGCATGGAGGACGAAAATTTCAATATGATGACGTTCAGCAGTACGGCTCAACTGAAGACCACCCTCATCGCCATGGGTATAATGCCGGGGGACATCATCGAGGTGAAGGAAGGGTAAGGCAAAAAAACATGCTTTTTTTCTTTCTTTTATGAAAAACACTATCTTTGCAGGATAATCTGAATAAAACTAACTCTTATTCCATACATTATGTTCGAGATTTTACACAAAGAAACCTTCGCGGCTGAGACCTACCTCATGGACGTCTATGCGCCGCGTATCGCCCATTCGGCCTTGCCTGGCCAGTTCCTCATCATCAAGATGGAGGAAAACTCGGAGCGTATTCCTTTGACCATCAGTGACTATCATCGTGTCAGAGGTACGGTGACCATCGTCTTCAAGGCTATTGGTGAATCCACCAAGAAGATGGCTGAATACAAGGAAGGCGACCACTTTGCCGACATCGTCGGTCCTTTAGGCAAACCCTCTGAGTTCGCCACGATGACCGCTGAGGAATTGCGCAAGCGTTCGTTCGTCTTCATCGGCGGTGGTGTGGGTATCGCCCCGATCTATCCCCAGGTGAAGTGGTTGAATGACCATGGTGCCACGGCCGACTGTATCATTGGCGCTCGTACCAAGGATCTGCTTATCTTCGAAAAGGAATTGGCAGAGGTCAGTAACCTGTATGTCACTTCCGACGACGGCTCCACGGGCCGCAAGGGTTTGGTGACCGATGTGTTGCGCCAGTTGGTGGCCAGCGGCAAGCAGTATGACGAAGCCGTGGCCATTGGCCCGATGATCATGATGAAGTTTGCCACCAAGACCTGTGAGGAGCTGGGCATCCGTTGCACGGTGTCGCTCAACTCGATCATGGTCGACGGCACGGGCATGTGCGGTGCCTGCCGTGTGAGCATTGGCGGCAAGACCAAGTTCACCTGTATTGACGGTCCCGAGTTCTTGGGTAAGGACGTCGACTTCGACGAAGCCATGAAGCGCCAAGCCATGTATAATAATGTGGTGACGCGCAAGCAACTCCAAGCCGAGGAGAAAGCCGAAGGCCATAAGTGCCATATCGGAGGTATCTCGGAAGAGAGTTTCGACAAGAAAAAACGTGTCCCTGTGCCAGAACAAAAGCCAGAAATCCGCGCTCACAATTTCGATGAGGTATGCTTAGGCTATTCGGCCGACATGGCCATCATGGAGGCCCAGCGTTGCTTGCACTGCAAGAGCCCGCAGTGCGTGGCACATTGCCCCGTCAACGTTGATATCCCTGATTTCATCGCCCGTGTGGCTCAAGGTGACTTTGCAGGTGCTGCTGGCGTCATCAGTTGCGACTCGGCACTGCCGGCTGTCTGTGGCCGTGTGTGCCCGCAGGAAACCCAATGCGAAGGCGCCTGCGTGATGGGCAAGAAGTTTGAGCCTATCGCCATCGGCAAGCTGGAGCGTTTCGTAGGCGACTACGCCATCGAACACGACCTGCATTTCAGCAGTCAAAGCATCCCGAATGGTCACAAGGTGGCTATTATCGGCAGCGGTCCCTCGGGTTTGACTTGTGCCAAGGACCTGCTTTCGATGGGTTACGACGTCACCATTTTCGAGGCTTTGCACGAGCTGGGTGGCGTGTTGATGTATGGCATCCCGTCGTTCCGTCTGCCGAAGGACACCGTCGTGAAGAAAGAGGTGGAGAGTGTGCGCAAGTTGGGCGCCAAGTTCGAAAAGGACGTGGTCGTCGGTCGCACCATCACCATCGACGAGTTGATGAAACGCGAAGGCTTTGAGGCTGTCTTCGTCGGTTCGGGAGCTGGTTTCCCGATGATGATGAACGTGCCGGGTGAAAACCTCTGTGGTGTGGTATCCGCCAACGAGTTCCTGACCCGTAACAACCTGCTCTTTGCATATAAGGAAGGCTTCGAAACCCCGAACTACGTTGGTAAGAAAGTCGCCGTGGTTGGTGGTGGCAATGTGGCCATGGACGCTGCGCGTACGGCTTTGCGTCTCGGTGCTGAGGTGCATATCGTCTACCGCCGCTCCGAGGCCGAGTTGCCTGCGAGAGTGGAGGAGGTGCACCACGCCAAGGAAGAAGGCGTCATCTTCGACCTGCTGACAGCTCCTGTCGAGGTGCTGGGCGACGAAAACGGCTGGGTGAAAGGCTTCAAGTGTGTGAAGTGCGAACTTGGTGAGCCCGATGCCTCAGGCCGTCGCAGCCCTGTTCCGATCAAGGATTCGGCGTTTGTTCTTGATGTCGACATGATCATTATGGCTCTCGGTACCTCACCGAACCCGCTCATTGGCAGCACGACGCGCAATCTCGACTTGAACAAGAAGGGTTGCATCGTGGCCGACGAGGTGGGCACGACTTCGCGTCCTGGCATCTTTGCCGGTGGCGATGCGGTTAGTGGTGCCGCCACGGTCATCCTCGCCATGGGTGCAGGAAAGAAGTCCGCCAAGGCGATTGACGAGTACATTAAGAGCCTGCATTGACGCTTAGCTGCGTAGGAAACGTTACCCCTTTTTCCTCATGGCGGGTCAAGCCCGCAATGAGGAAAAAGGGGTGTTTTTTTATTCCTTTATCTCCACATAAAACACCGTTGGGTCGTCGTCTTCGCAGAACGATTCATCGGTGTAGTATTGCCCGGGCTTGTCATCGTCCTGGAAGAGGATGAGCGTCACCTTCTTGAAAGGAATGGGTTGTCCGTTTTTGCTGTAACGTTCGATGTCGGCTTCGGTGAGGCCTTCCATGCGCATCATCTTGAGCATCATGGCAAGGTCGAGGTTGACGTTGAGCAGGTCCTGCTTCCACTCGATGCTGATGACCGCAGTGGTGTAGAGTCTAAAGTTTTTTACTTCGATTTTTTTCATGGGGTTTTCTTTGGCTTCTGGTTTTTGGCTACGGGCTATTGCGAGTCAATCCTTCGGTAGGAGATTGCGGATCAAGTCCGCAATGACGGCTTGAGGGAGGGACTGCCTATTGCCAAGAGCCATAAGCCAGAAGAGATTGAAGACGCAAAAGTCCGAAAAAAAAACGAATTATGAAGTTTTTGCATGAAAATTGCACCCATTTGCCGTGAATTTTATAATTTTGTCCAATCATTAAACGAATAAGACAATGCGTAAGACTCTGATTGTTATTATGATGGCGTTTTTTGCCATGCCAATGTTTGCCCAAACCATCGAAAGTGTAGACGTTTCGAAAGCCCCAAACGGTAAATTCTCGACCACCACATCGGATGGCATCATCGAAGGTACCGTCGTGAATGGGAAGAAAGAAGGTGCTTGGATTGAGTATTTCAACAATAACACCTATCTGCCCAAGAAGATTGTGTATTATCTGAACGGCAAGCGTAATGGCGTTTATGTCGAGATAGACAAGACGGGCTCGATCACGAAAAAGGCCGAGTATAAGAACGACGAACTCGACGGACAGTATAGCGAATGGTATCGTGGAGGCCGTCTCTCGAAGATGCATACCTATAGAAACGGTGCCATGGATGGGAAGCAGGTGCTTTGTTACGAAAAAGGCGGCAACCTCGAAGTGTCGGAATACAAGAACGGTTACCGCAATGGCTTGACGACTTGGTTCTATGAAAATGGTGTCAAGAAAATGACCATAGAATACAAGGACGGCCAGTTCGATGGGCTGCAGCAGGCTTTCTATGAAGATGGCTCGCTCAAGAAAGAGGCTTCCTATAAAAACGGTAAGCTTGTTGGCAAGGAGAAGACCTTCTCTGAAAAACCGAAGACCAAAATCATCGAAAAGGAAAAGCAAGGAAAGAAGTAAGCGTTGAACCGTAATTTCCTGATTCTCTTTTTTCTTTTTGTTGGCGTGATGCCATTGAGGCTTCATGCGCAGGATACGATTTTGTTGCAATCCGTTGAGATAACGGCGGAGAAGAACGACATCGAGGCACTGAGACCTTTGGTGGCGAAGAAGTTGGATACCTTGGTGCTGCAATCGAAAAGCACGTCCAGCCTCTCCGACTTACTTATCCAACACAGTCCTGTTTTCATCAAAACGTACGGTCCTGGGGGCACATCCACGGCTTCGTTTCGTGGCACTACTGCCAGCCACACCCTTGTGCTTTGGAACGGCTTCCAACTCAATGCGCCGAGCCTCGGGCAGGTTGATTTCAGCACCATCCCCGTGTTTTTGGCCGATGATGTCAGCCTCAACTGGGGTAGCGGCACTTCCAACAACAGCGGTGGCCTTGGTGGTGCGGTCAACATCGACAATACCCACCACTTTGGCGACGGCTTCCTGCTTGACTTGAAGCAGACCTACGGCAGCTTCAACACCTTGGGAAGTTTTGTCACCGTTGGAAACTATGGTAAGAAGTTCTCTTTCCGTGTGAAAGCCTATCGCAACTCGTCGGACAACGATTTCGAATATGAGAACTTGGCCACCATCCCGCATCAGAAAATGCGACAGCGCAATGCCGACTTCGTCGACTATGGCGTGATGCCTGAGGTGAGCGTCTTGCTGGGCAGGAATGTCATCTCCGTGTCGTCGTGGAACCAATGGAACAACCGCAACCTGCCGCCTATCATGCCTAACGTGTTCAACGTCAACTCGGAGGAGTGGACGAGGGATAACTTCTCGCGCAACTTTGTCTCGTTCAAGACCTTTTGGGAGACGGGCAGCCTGCAGCTGAAGTCGGCGGCTTTCGTTGAAAACCAGCGCTATTTTTTGTTGACACGCAATCCTGTCACCAACGATTCGGTCACCTTTATCAACTCCGAAAACCATGCCCTGATTTTGCACCAGATTGCCAACTTGGAGCAGCATCTCTACAAGAGCTGGACCCTGAAAGCCAAGCTGCAGTGGGACAACGAGCAGGTGAGGAGCAACAACTATGAGGGCCTGAAGCGTCGTAACTTGGTGTCGGCCTATGCGGCGCTCAGTGGCGAGCCTTTCGATTGTGCCAGCCTCAACCTCACGGCGCGTTACGACTGGACCGATGGCAAGAGCATGGGCCTGTTCCCGACGGCCACCTTCTCTTACCAGTTGCCTTTCTACAAGGCCATGAGCTTCACTTTAGGCTACAGCCACAACTATCGTAATCCTTCGTTGAACGACCTGTATTGGTATCCTGGCGGCAATCCCGACCTCTTGCCTGAGAATGGGCGCACCGTCGACTTGGCCTTGAAATATGGCTTGCAGAAGGGACCTTTCAAGTTCGACCTGCGCACGGGTGGCTACTTCTCCAACGTGAAGAACTGGATCCAATGGATGCCGACTTCCTACCGTTTCTGGGTGCCTGAAAATGTGGCCAAGGTTTATGCGCGAGGCATTGAGAACCACGTCGACGCCGCTTTTGTTAAAGAAAACTGGAAAGTCACCTTGTCGGGCAACTACGTCTTCACCGTCACCACCGACGAGAGCGAGAAAGCCTACCAGCAGGGCACCAACGGCAAGCAGCTCATCTACATCCCGCGCCACCATGCCAACTTCTTCCTCAACACCCAGTGGAAGACTTGGAACCTAAGCTATACTGTAGAAGTGACAGGTCGCCGCAGCACCTCATACAATGAACAAGAGTTCTTCGCCTACGACCTGCCTTCGTATGTGCTGCACCATGTCGCCCTTGGCAAGCAACTCAAGAAGTTCCGCATCGAGTTGCGTTGCAACAACCTTACGGACAAGGACTACCAGAACGTCATCTGGCGCGCCATGCCGGGCAGGAGTTTTGAGGTGATGGGGGAGTTTAGGTATTAGTATAGAGTTAGCAGCCATGTCATCCCGATGCGGGCATGTGCGTTGGCATGGGATCTATGGCTGCGGTTTTTCCTGTGTTTTTTTGTCGGCAGGGGTTCACACCGCCTGCCTCCACGTAGGCTGTCGCCCCTTCGGGGCTTGGCTGAATAGCAGTTGAAACCAGCCTTTTTTTTAGTCAAACATGAGTGGGCTGTGGAAAAAATCGTATCTTTGTAAAATTAATCAGTTTGAATTGTTTTCTCTATGGAAACCTCTCATAATCAAATAGTATCTTTTATTTGGTCGATAGCCGACGATGTGCTACGTGATGTGTTTTTGCGTGGCCAATACCGTGATGTGATTTTGCCCATGGTGGTGTTGCGCCGTTTGGATGCCTTGCTTGAGCCTACCAAGGAAGAAGTGGAAAAGGAAAGTGGGCTGGAGAATCTGGACGAGGGCGTGCTGAAAGACATTACGGGCTTGAGTTTCTTTAATACTAGCAAGTGGACACTGAACCGGCTGAAATCGCAGGCTTCGGACAACAACGACATCCTTTACGACAATTTCATCGAATACCTCAACGGCTTCAGCGAGAATGTGCGCGATGTGCTGAAGAACTTCGAGTATTACAACAAGGCGCGCAAGTTGGCCGACAACGACCGGCTCTTGTCCATCATCGAGAAAATCACCGACCCGCGCATCAACCTGACGGATAAGGAGGTGAAAGACCCCGATGGCATCATGCTGCCTGCCATGACCAACATCGGCATGGGCACCGTGTTTGAGGAGCTGCTGCGTCGCTTCAACGAAGAGAACAACGAGGAAGCGGGCGAACACTTTACGCCCCGCGATGCCATATCGCTGTTGGCGCACCTCGTTTTTGAGCCCGTGAAGGACAACCTTCCCAAGATTATCTCCTTGTACGACCCAGCTTGTGGCTCTGGTGGGATGTTGACGGAAAGCCGCGAATACCTTATGGATATTGGCGTCAGGAGTGCGGCCATCCAACTGTCGGGAACCGAAATCAACCCGGAGACTTATGCCATTTGCAAGTCCGACTTGATTATCAAGGGCGTCGATCCTGGTGGGATGCACTTGGGCAACACCATAACCGACAACGCCTTTTCCGACAAGTCGTTTGGCTATATGATCACCAATCCGCCTTACGGCAAGTCGTGGAAGACCGACAAGGAGAAGATTTACCACGAAAAGACGCTGCTCGACCACCGTTTTGAACTGCCGTTGACCAATTTCGCCGGCGAAGAAGAGGTGCTTGACAGCACACCACGCACTTCCGACGGACAACTGCTGTTTATGCTTGAAGAGGTCGACAAGATGAAGCCTTTGGAGTTCCAGCCTCAAGGCAGCCGCGTGGCTTCCATCCACAACGGGTCGTCGTTGTTTACGGGCGACGCAGGCAGCGGCGAGAGCAACATTCGTCGTTATCTGATTGAGAATGACTTGGTGGATGCCATCATCCAATTGCCGAACAACATCTTCTATAACACAGGCATCACTACATACGTTTGGCTTTTGACCAACAAAAAGGCCGAAAACCGCAAAGGCAAGGTGCAACTGATCGACGCTTCGCAGGCCTTTGAAAAATTGAGGAAAAACCAAGGCTCGCGCAACTGCACCATCACGCCCGAACATCGTTCTACCATCCTGAAGACCTACATGGACTTCGTGGAAAAGGAAGCCGATGCCGACAAGGTGGCCTCCAAGATTTTCGACGGCGACGACTTCCGCTTCTACAATGTCACCATCGAGCGGCCGTTGCGCTTGAAGAGCCAGTTCAACGCCTTGAAAATCGATGAGATGCTTTTCGACAATGGCGAACTCGAACTTTCAAAATGGCTGTACCAGACTTACGGCAACCAAGTGTTTGAAGGTTTGGACGTTGAAATTCCGAACATCAAGGAGTATTTGAACGACAACGAGATAAAGTTGACTGACAAGAAACTGGCGAAACTCATCAGCGTTAAGGAATGGCAGAGCCGCCGCGACTTGATGGATGCGGCCAAACAACTGATGCATGCCATCGGTACGGAGGTCTTCATGGACTACAACCAGTTTGTCGCCAATATTGAGGCTGCGGCCAAGGCGTTGAAGATGGATGTGAAAGGCAACAAGTTGAACATCATTGCCCGTGCCATGTCGGTGACAGACCCCGAGACCGCTCCTGTCGTCAAGAAGCAACACAAAGTAGGCAGTAAGGAGGTGGAGAAACTGCTGACCACCTTTGGCGTGGACGAAAAGCGTTTGGCGGACTACGGCTATTATCCTGGCGAGAAGGGAAGCTATGTATGCCATTATGTTGAATACGAAAGCGACAGCGACCTGCGCGACACGGAGAAGATTCCCGTGAAGGAAGACATCTACGAATACTTCCAACGTGAGGTGCGTCCCTACGTGGCCGATGCGTGGATCAACCTACCGCCCACCAAGATTGGCTGTGAGATTTCGTTCAACAAGTATTTCTACAAGCCCGTGCCGCTGCGCACCTTGGAAGAGAACGAGCGCGACATCCTCGAACTCGACCGCCAGAGCCAAGGGTTTATCCAGTCATTGTTTAATTTGATGTAAGTTATGGCAAAGAAAGATGAACATACTTACGTTCCGCCGTTTACCGTGAGTGCTGAAGCCATCAACCTGATTGCGGAAATATCCGGTCAGATAGAGCGCTATGCCATCCGTTTGGAACAGGAAGACGGCTTGCGGCTGCGCAAGGCCAACCGCATCAAGACCATACATTCGTCGTTAGCCATTGAGGGCAACACTTTGAGCGAAGACGAGGTGCGCGACATCATTGAAGGAAAGACCGTGGTAGCACCTATTAAGCAGATTCAGGAGGTGAAAAACGCCATCGCCACCTACGAACTCTATCCCACGTTGGATGCCTTCAAGGAAAAAGACCTGCTGAAGGCGCATGGCGTGATGATGCAGGCCTTAATCGACCATCCTGGACGTTACAGAAGTGGAGGTGTGGGTGTGTTTGGTGAGAAGGGCATAGTGCATCTGGCACCACCTGCCGAAAGGGTTCCTATTTTGATGAGCGACCTCTTCAACTGGCTGAAAAACAGCAAAGACCATTTGCTCATCCGCTCCTGCGTGTTCCATTATGAATTCGAGTTCATCCATCCCTTCATTGACGGTAATGGTAGGACTGGTCGTCTGTGGCAATCCTTGATTCTCGGCAAGTTGCATCCTCTGTTTGAGCATTTGCCAGTGGAGAACATGGTCTATGCCAACCAACAGGCTTATTACGATGCCATTGGTGAGAGCAGCAAACAGGGGCAGTCGGGGCCGTTCATCGATTTTATGTTGGCCGAAATCTTCAAGACGCTGAAAGCACATCAAGGGGAACCTTTACCTAATAAAGTTCAGGAAGAAGTTCCTAATAAAGTTCCTAATAAAGTTCCTAATAAACTAAGGAATATGTATCCAGAATTATCCGATGCTACTTGGGATATTCATACAAGGACAGCGGCGTGCAATGGCTCGGAGAGATCTCAAGCCATTGGGACGTGAAAAAAATAAATTATGATGAAAATGGAAACCAAGAATAATTTCGATGGGTTGGTTTGCAATATAACCAGCGTGCAAGACGTGTTGCAGACTCAAGCTGCACATGCCATCAATTTGGCATTAACGACTCGCAACTGGTTGATAGGATATTATATTGTTGAGTACGAGCAGAATGGAGAAGATCGGGCTCAGTATGGCGAACAACTGTTGAAAAAACTGGCAAAACGTATTGGGCGAAAAGGATTGGGAGAACGTCGTCTTTATGAGTTTCGGCAAATGTATTCCACATACCCCAACCTTGCCATGGAAGTGGTTGCTTATTTGCATAACGGATCGGACACAAACATTTTGCGGTCAGCAACCGCAAAATTACAGATAGAAAGTGCCGAGAACGAAAAATTGCGGTTGGCAACCGCCAAATTGTCGGAAAGCACAGAAGCATGGACTACACCGCCCGAAAAGTTGTTCTATCGACTCTCGGCCACGCACTTGATTTTACTTTCAGGCATTTCCGAACCCTTGAAACGGGCCTTTTACGAGCAGGAGGCTATAAAAGGCTGTTGGACAGTCAAGGAACTCGACCGTCAGGTGTCGTCGCTGTATTACGAGCGCATGGGGCTTTCGAAAAACAAGATGGCTTTGCAAAAGCAATTGGCCGACAACAACCGCCCAATCGAGGCCGCCGACATCATCCACGACCCTGTGTCGTTGGAGTTTCTCGGTTTGCAGCAGCAGGATGTTTTCACCGAAACAAAACTTGAGTCCGCGATACTCAACCATCTCCAACATTTTTTGTTGGAAATGGGTACGGGGTTTTGCTTTGAGGCACGGCAAAAACGCATCCTTGTTGACCATGATTATTTCAAAGCTGATTTGGTGTTTTACCATCGAATCTTGAAATGCCATGTGATTGTTGACTTGAAGATTGACCGTTTCAGGCACGAATACGCCTCGCAACTCAATCTCTATCTCAATTATTATAGGCATGAGGTCATGCAGGAAGACGACAATCCGCCTGTTGGCATTCTGCTATGCACGGATTATGGCGAAACCACCGTGAAATATGCTATCGAAGGCCTGTCGCAGAACCTTTTTGTGAGCAAGTATAAACTTCAACTGCCTTCGGAAGACGAAATACGCGATTATTTGTTGGCGAATTTCTCCGAAGACGACTACAAACAAAACGACCAACCATGAACCGACACCCCTCATACAAACCCAGCGGCGTGAAATGGCTCGGAGAGATTCCGAATCATTGGGAAGTGAAGCGCTTTAAACATTTTGGGACATTTTCAAAAGGTAAATTGCCTAAAAATACTAATTTGGACGGTATAGGTTTTCCAATTATAGGCGCTTCTGAAATGAATGGAAAAGAACCTTCTGTTTTTACTGAAGATATCAATGTACCCCATTGCCTGCCATACGAGATTCTTATTTTATGGGATGGAGCAAACGCAGGATTGGTTGCTAACAATAAAAAAGGAGTTGTTGCTTCAACGGCAGTAAAATATACTTGTATTGACGATAGTATCAATGATCGATATTTGTTTTATCTTGTTAAAAACTATCAGCGTTATTATAAAGACAAGGTTAGTGGAACGACGATTCCCCATATGAATATTGCCTTTATAAATGACACCCCGTTGCTTGTCCCCAAATATGCCGAGCAAACCGCCATAGCCAACTACCTCGATACCGCCACCGCGAAGATAGACGCCGCCATAGCGCAGCAGCAGAAGATGATAGACCTCTTGAACGAACGCAAGCAAATCATCATCAACCGCGCCGTAACCAAAGGCCTCAACCCCAATGCGAAAATGAAGGACAGCGGCGTGGAATGGATTGGGGAGGTGCCGGAGGGGTGGGATACCTGTGCCTTAAAGAAAAAAGCGAAGGTTATTCTAGGAAAGATGTTATCAAATAATCCCACAAATAAATACAAATACATTTGTGCAAAAGATGTCCATTATGGTGAGATTGATACATCTGACCTTAAAGAAATGAGTTTCACACATGAGGAGAGGCAATTGTATGAAGTAAAAAAAGGCGATATGCTTATTGTAGAGGGAGGTGCAGGCGCTGGTGGTTGTGCAATTGTCAAGGAAGATTTGAAAAACATATACATTCAAAATTCTATCATGATTGTTAGAGGAGCAGAAAATCTCCTTAACGATTATTTATGCTTCTTCATGCAATCTATCAATCAAAAGGGTTATATAGAATATATTTGTAATAAAGCCACAATACCACATTTTACAAAAGAAAAAGTGGGCGCGGTAATAATACCTCTTCCGCCATTTAAGAAACAGGTTGAAATTGTAGATTATTTAAATACAGCAATTGCTCCAATTGATGATGCGATAAAGAATTGTGATCATCATCAATGAAGTGGTGACGGGGAAAGTGAAAGTAACTAATTAAAATACCTTTAATTATATATGAGAACTATATACACTCCATCAACAATCACCAAAGAGTTGGAAGATAAACTTTGGAATGATGCGCTTATCGTTTTTGACACATGCGCATTGTTGGATTTCTATTTTCTTACTGAAGAGTATCAACAAATAATGAGCGATATTCTAAACGCGTTGAAAGATAGGATTTGGATTCCAGCACATGTAAAATATGAATTTGAAAAAAACCATGAAAAAGGGGCTTCTAATCCGATAAACGAAAAATACTCAGAAACTAAAATACAGAAGAACAAATTCGTTGAAGAGCTTAAGGCTTTAATAGAATTATGGGACAAACAATATTATCACCCTTTTATAACTAAGCAATCTTTACAAACTATCAAAGACAGTCTTGCAGATATGGAACCTAGAATTGCACAAATTAAGACAATAATTTCAATGCAATATCAGGATCGAAAAAAAGAAATTCAAGACTTGAAGGATAAAGATATTGTAGGTAAAACTGTTAATCAATTAAATTATGGTGAGCCTTTATCTTTTTCAGAAATTAAAAAAATAGCTGAAGAGGGTCGTGTTAGGTATGCTAATCATATTCCTCCCGGATACAAAGATTCTGGGACAAAGTCAGGCATTAGGCAATATGGGGACTTAATCATTTGGAAAGAAATAATTCGTAAAGCTCGAGAGACCGAAAAAGATATTATCTTTATTTCAAATGATCAAAAGTCTGATTGGGTAATTACAGATGAGTCAAAAAATGATAGTCTTGCTGAAAAGCCAAATTCAAATGAACTAGGAAATCCTTGTAGAGAACTGCTTGCCGAATTCGAGGAAGAGACGGGTAGAAATATGTGGATTTATTCTACTTCATCATTTATAACTAAACTAGAAAATATTTATAAACCGTCAACACCCCAATTAGAACTACAAGGCAAATTAGGTATCGTGCGTGATGTAATAGAACAGCTTGTTAATGAGCGTAATATCAAAAGGAAAGCTCGTGAATTTTCTCTATTAATCCGTTGTGATAATTGTGGCGAATTATTTGAAATAGATGCTAACGATTTTTCCTTTGATTGGCAGGTTGAGAGTAGTGAAGAGAGAGGTATGGGGGTTGAGAGTGAATATGTTTCTTATGAAAATTGCAAATGCCCTACATGTAATCAAGAAAATGATATTGAATTACACGTTTGGGAATATCCTGTGGGAGCATTTAATTATCAAGATATTGATGTCTCGCATGGTTCGATTGAAAAGTCTGTAAACTTATCTCATTTCATACATTTCTACGATTACGATGAGTGTATAAAATGTGGCGAAAGAGCTATATTAAATGACATTGGCCTTTGCGAAAACTGTCAAGATGAATTTGATAGATTCGTTAATTCTGATGATTAGAAAAATATTTAGAAGCAGAAGCAGATAATAATAAATGAAGCGGTAATGGGAAAGGTGAAAGTAGTATGAGCAAGAATCCTATGATATTTCATGGCGAATGGTGGGTGCCGGCAGAGGCAGACTTGGATAACCAAGGGCTGTTTCCTATGGTACATAAAGGAATGGAAGCTAAGCACACTGGGACTTTGACGTATTGTGAAGATAGAGATTCCAAATTGGAATTCTATCATGTTCCAAGTAAATATCAAGCCACATTTTATGACAATAACGAGGTGATGTGGGGAGTGGATGCAAATGGCCATATTTTTACGCTCTTCAATGTGGTGAGGGAAGGCCCTTTCAATGGAGATTTCACAAATACAGTTTTCAGTGTTGGCTTGATATTGATGGGTGAGCATGTGCTATCGATGAAAGAACCTAAATACAATCAGTGCATTGTGCAATTTCCTTATTTAAGGAACTGGGCATTTCATGATAATTTGATCAAAACTCCAAAAGATCGCTCACATCCTCAACCAATTATTGACTTAAGTAAATTGGTTACATTGGTTGAAGTCAAGGTTGACAATGCCATTACGTGGGTCTTGCGCGACAAGGTTGCAGTAAACCGTTCAGTTTATGATTTTAATATCAATCAGCTAACTGAATTTGTGATAGATTCAGATAAGGCTACTCCTGTTGATACGTTTTTGAAACACGTAAGAGAGTTTTCTCAGTTTCTTTCTGTCGCGTTGTATGGTGAACAAAGACCCTCTGAAGTAAGACTCTATAGAAAAGCGCAAAATCGTAGCATTCAGCTTCTGTTTAAGAAAGATAATTCTGTAGATCCACACGCCAATAAATTGATAAAGTTCGACGAATTGAAGGAACAAGTGCCTGCGATGTTAAGGGTATGGCACCAGAATTACGACAAGATAGCGCCTATCAGCAGTTATTTGGTGGATTCGCTTCGTAAGAAAAACGAGTTTAGTGTGCCAGATTTCTTGATCATCGCTCAAGCACTCGATGGCTATCATAAACGCTTCGTAAACAAGAAAAACGGGAAAGACATTAAAAAATACGAAGAACAGATCAAGGTCTTGCTGAACCAATTCAAAGATGTTCGAGTAATTCAAGAGTGCAACATTGATCCAGAAGTTTTGAAAGACACTCGTCATAAATATTCGCATCTTTATCCTGACGATGAAAAATCTTCAGCTGTAGAAGGTGATGAGTTGTATTGGCTGACCGAAAAGTGTAAGATACTATTGACTTGTTGTGTGCTTAATATGATGGGGTTGACAAACGCAGAAATTGATTTATGTTGTAACATTCCTATTATTAGGCGGATGTTAGGGTATCTGCCTTTTGCATTTGATGTATAATATGTAGTTTCGCTGAAAAAGTAGATATAATAATGAAGTGTAACGGGAAAAGTGAAAATGGTGTGAAACTGGTATTTGAAAAATTTATTATTTTTGCAAATTAATATGCTATAATTAGAATAATCATGAAATTGAAAATCTCAAATCTCGGCCCTATTGATTCGATGGTAATCGATATGTCGAAACCATTTATCCTTTTTGCTGGCGACAATGGAACGGGGAAAACCTATGCTGCGACATTTCTATATACTTTAATAAAAGTGTTTTCTGTTTCGTTTGATTCTCAATCGGAGAACAATGGAGTAACTATTACACAAAAACAAGAGAGAATTGTTGAAGGAAAGTTGAATGCGGATGATTTGTATGATTCGTTTTGTGAATTTTTGGATAAAGAACAGAAATGGATTTTGAGGTTCATGAATTTGGATATTAAGGTAGATTTATTCAAGTGCAAAATTGTTACTACAAAAGAGGAATGGAGAAAAGAATTGTTTCAAAAGTCGGTGTCGATATTTTATGATTACGTTGTAAAAAAAGCAAATTCTTTTGATTTTCGTGTAAAATTGTTCAGCAACGATGACATTTCTGTTATGCAATCTTACTTGAAAAGGTCGTTGTTTTTTGATGGCATTATCGGGGCTAAAATGCTTACGGCAGAACGTAGTGGAATCTATACATTTAGCCGAGAGTTGTCCGCGGGGCGACTTAGAAATCCTGATGAAAGATTAAATATTCGATATCCAAAGCCAATTGCGGATGGTTTAGCTGATGCAGTGGATGATGTAAGCACAAAGAAGTTCTCCTATTATTCTGATCATCACGAATTTGCCGATGAGATTGAACAGATAATTTTACATGGGGGTATTACGGTTACAAAAGAAGGGGAAATTAAGTATCATGTTTCTAAAGAAACAGAACTTGGTTTCAACGACTCATCCTCTGCTATCAAGACTTTGGCTCCTTTAGTGTTGTATTTACGATATTCCTCAGGCCAATACAATGTTTTGTTTATTGATGAGCCTGAACTAAATCTTCACCCGAAGAACCAGATCCTTTTGGCGAAAATCTTCGTCAAGATGATTAATGCTGGTCTTCGTTTGGTTATCAGTACCCATAGTGACTATATCATTCGTGAAATCAACAATATGATTATGGTTGATGGACTGAACAAGGCAGGCGATAAGATTTTTACAAACAAGGGATATGATGAAAGTCTTTGTTTGTCACAAGACAAGTTTGCCCCTTATTTGTTCCAGAAGGGCAATAATGGCAAAGTGAAAGTGGAGCCGCTTGAAGTGGACAGATACGGATTCAATATGCCTTCCATTGACGAGGCCATCAATAGCCAAAACGATGTGACGAATACCTTCTATGAAGTTTTGAAGTATGATCACCCAAATAACTGAGTTATGGAATACATAGATTATTTTGAGTGGATTCTTAACTCGGACTTCCTGCAAAAAGGGGATGAAGCATTGACAATGGTTGAGCCTTCCGATTTGTTGCATGAAGAGCAACGGGTGGACATTAAAAATGATACTCGGTCTATTTTGGATATGAAACTTTATTGTTTCAATACCGCGGACAAAAATGTGAATAATCTGTTCCCTTTTTTCAATCAGAGAAGTGTTGAGCCTAAGGCACCAGAAGGATTAAACCGTTTTTGTGACTATATATTATTAGTACAGCACATTAAAGGATTGTTTGTGTTCTTTCTAGAAATGAAGCGTGGTGATAATGATGGTGCAGATAAACAAATAGAGGCATCATGTACTTTTTTTGATTTCATTTTGCAATCGGCGGAGCGTATAAGAGAGGAAAATGGACTTCCAGATTTTGATTCGAATAAAGTTCAGTTTCGTAGAATTATCATCAAAGAAGAGAGAAGTAATAAGAGAATGACCAAGGACAATGAAGTGGAAAACTTTGATTTGGAGGCCGTGAATCTTCACAAATGCCATTCTGAATTTCGTCCTGTTGCTTATTGCAGATGAATTTGAAGCTAATGATGAACTTATCTCAAACCAACGAACAAGCCTTCGAGGCACTGATAGAGAAAGCCCTTGTAGGCAGCACCCACGAGGAACGCACGGCAAGCGGGCAGAACGACGTGGAAGCCCAGTCGCCCAACTTGCAACAATACTATTGGGGCCAGCCCAAGGACATGGACAAGAAACTGGCCATCGACCTGCGAAGGCTGTGGGCTTTCCTTGAGAGCACGCAAAACGATGTGCTGAAAGAACACAAAGGCAAGGACCTGAAAAGCGAACTGCCCAAGCGCATCTCGAAGGACATCGAGACCTTCGGCGTCATCAAGGTGCTGCGCGAAGGCGTGGATGTGGACAACATCCATCTTTCGCTGTTCTACCCCAAACCCTCGGCAGCCGACAGCGAGACCTCTAAGCTGAAATACGCCCAAAACCAGTTCTCGCTCACCCGCCAGCAGACGTTCTCGGTCGCCAACCCAGGGCTGGAAATCGACATGGTGCTGTTCGTCAACGGTTTGCCTGTCTTCACCTTCGAGCTGAAGAACCCATGGACACACCAAACCGCCAAATACGATGGGCAAAAGCAATACAAGTCAACGGAACGTAACCCCAAAGAGACTTTGCTCAATTTCGGACGTTGCCTCGCCCATTTCACCATGGACAAGGACGAGGTGTTTTTCACTACACGTCTCAACCTCGACAAGACCTATTTCATGCCTTTCAACAAGGGCCTGCCCAATGGCCAGGGCGCGGGCAATCCCGTGAACGCCGAGGGTGGCTACAAGACCTCGTATATGTGGGAACAAATCCTGCAAAAGGACACTGTGGCCGACATCATCATGAACTACGTCTGCTTCGACTACGACGAGGCCAAGACCCAGAAGAAGGTGCCCCACATCATGAAGAACGCCAAGAAGCTGATCTTCCCTCGCTATCATCAGCTGGATGTGGTAAGCAAATTGGTCGACGATGTGGCGGAAATGGGAGTGGGGAAGACCTACCTTATCGAGCATTCTGCCGGTTCGGGTAAGTCTAACTCGCTCACTTGGCTGGCTTACAAACTCATCAAAACCTGTCCTAATACGATGGAGGCGGTGAGAGCCAAAGCGGTGGATGCACCGTTGTTCAACTCCGTCATCGTGGTCACCGACCGCCGCCTGCTCGACAAGCAGATCTCCGACAACATCAAGATGTTCGGGCAAAGTGCCAAAATCGTGGCTCATGCCGACACCTCGAAGGATTTGAAGGAAGCCATTGAGAACAACAAGCGCATCATCATCACCACGATACAGAAGTTCCCCTTTATCTGCGACGCCATCAGCGATGTGAGCGACCACAACTTTGCCGTCATCATCGACGAGGCGCATAGCTCGCAGAGTGGCATCGCTGCCGACAAACTCAACGCCACGGTGCAAAAAGACGCCGACACCGACGGCAGCGACACCGATGCCTTGTTGGAGAAACTGATGAAAGACCGCAAGATGAGCACCAACTGCTCCTATTTTGCCTTCACGGCCACACCGAAGAGGGAGACGCTGGAACGTTTTGGCAGCGAGGATGCCGAAGGCAAGTTCCACCCGTACCATCTCTACAGCATGAAGCAGGCCATCGAGGAAGGCTTCATCCTTGACGTGCTGACCAACTACACCACTTATCGTAGCTATTATGAACTCACCAAGAGCATCGAGGATAATCCGGAATACAACAACGAGCGTGCCCAGAAGAAGTTGCGTGGCGCTGTTGAACGCGACCCGAAGACCATCGCGGCCAAGGCCGATGTGATGCTGACCCATTTCGACGCCAAGGTGTTCCGAAGCCATAAGCTGAAAGGTAAGGCCAAGGCCATGGTGGTGACCAAGGACATTGAATGCGCCATCAAGTATTATCAGGCGCTGAATCGAATTGTGGTGGACAAAGAGTTGCCCTACAAGATCCTGATTGCCTTCAGTGGCGAGAAGCGCCTTCAGCAACAAGAGGCCTCGATCTATCCCATCACGGAGAAACTGTATGGCTCAATCGCTGCCGAAGAAAGCGGGAATGCTTGGTATGACTATACCGAAGCGGGCATGAATGGCTTCCCCGACACGCAGACGGCCGAGAAATTCGATTCCGACGACTACCGCATTTTGGTGGTGGCCAACAAATACCTGACCGGCTTTGATCAACCCAAGCTCTGCGCCATGTATGTCGACAAACCTTTGGCTGGCGTGTTGGCGGTTCAGGCCTTGTCGCGTCTCAACCGTTCTGCTCCCGACTTGGGCAAGTTGAGTGAGGATCTGTTTATTCTTGATTTCTACAACACCCAAGACGACATCAAGGCGGCTTTCGACCCGTTCTACACCTCCACGACTTTGTCGGAAGCCACGGATGTCAATATCCTACATGAGTTGAAGAACACTTTGCTCTCGTTTGGCGTATTCGATATGGATGAGGTTGACGCATTCATCGGTTTATACATCCATGGTGCCACTGCCGACCAATGGGCACCCATCATTGATGCCGCCGCCGACCGTTTCAACTTTGATATCGATTGGCCCGAAAACGGCAAGGCCGATTTCAAGATGAAGTGCAAGCAGTTCGTGAAGATCTATTCGCGGGTGGCGGCTATCATGCCTTTCGAGATGAAGGACTGGGAAAAGCTCTTCTGGTTCTTGCGTTATCTCATTCCGGGCCTACACATCGCCGGCCCTGACATTGACAGCTTGAAAGACTTGTTGGATTCGGTGGATCTGAACACCTACGGCCTTCGTCGCACCGCGTTGAACGAGTCCATCGCCTTGGATACTGGCGAGACCACCATCGACCCATTGAAACCAACCATGGTCAATGCGGGAGTGGTAGAAGAGGACAAAGACCCGCTGGATGAAATCCTTAAAGAGTTCAACAACCGTTGGTTCAACGGCTGGGAGGCCACCCCCGACGACCAGAAAATGAAATTGGTCAGCGTCGCACAAGCTGTCGCCGCCGATGAGGATTACCAGACCTTGGTGGTGGGCAATCCTGACCAGCAGGCCGTTGATGACCTTATGATAACCATCATCGACAAGATTATGAGGAAGAAACGCAAAGGCGACAACTCATTGTACAAGGAGTACCAGCAAAACGAAGGCTTTAAGGCCGACTTCCGAAGTGTCATCACAAGGATGTTGGGCGACTTGGATTATTTGCAGGCATAGAAGTAAGTGAAAGTCTTGAAGTGACAATGGAGTATCTTTGCACCCAATAAGCCTCTATTGCTAAAACCCATAATCAAGAAAAAAAAACGAACTTTGCATATCATCTTAATCATCTATATCATCCTCATCAATCTTGTTGGCTTTTTCCTTTATGGCCTCGACAAGGCGAAGGCGAAGCGCAAGGGCGGCCGCATCCCTGAGCGGACGTTGCTTTGGGTGGCACGCCTGGGTGGGGGAGCGGGCTGCTGGCTGGGCATGGCGTTCTTCAGGCATAAGACCAAGCATATCCGCTTTAAGATACTTGTCCCGCTTTGGACGATTGTCTGGACAGTAGGGGTGGTGCTGCTATTTCTGAAAATGCCGCAGCCATAGATGCCCGCCCGCGCATCAGCTAGCGCCGGCATGACATGGCTGCTGAATCCAGCCCCGAAGGGGCGACAGCTACCACGGAGGCAGGCAATGTGAACCCTTGCCGACAAAATGAAAGGCAAATGCAGCGTTGGCATGATATGGTGGCAAGTTACACAGGACTGATAACGTGTTTGTTGCGCTGTTTTAGGAATGTGGTACGATTGTTGCAGGAAGAAAGACGAACCTAATAAAAACAATTGAGCATTATGTGGATCATCATCGCATCAATACTTGTAGCCTTGGTCACCATCGCCATCATGGTGATCAAAGCCACTGGACGTCCTATCATGAACAAACCCACCTGGAAGGGTGGGATTATCTCCTTCCTGGTGGGATTGCTTCCTATCTATCTACTGCTCTGCCTCTTCGGTGTCATGGGTGTGGAACGCGAGGAGGAGTTCTGACGCTTACTTCAAATCGATGAAAGGCACTGAGTTGCCCAGCATGTACTGCGGCATCTTGCCATCCCATTTCTGCACGGCTTCGTAGTTCACCAGCTTGGGGTTGCTCTCCAAGGCAGCCGCCTTGATGCTCATGGCCTCGGCTTCGGCTTGGGCCTTGATTTTGGTTTGCTTGGCCTGCTCTTCCACTTGGATGGTGACATTCTTGGCCTTCAGTGCGTTCTGCTCAGCCACCTGCTTCTCCTTGATGGCGGTCTCGAAGTCGTCGTCGAAGTCGATGTTAGTGATTTGGAATTGGACATTCATGAAATAGTTGCTGTCCAAAGTCTGACGCAGTGATGCTTCTATCTCACGACGGACGGCGTCACGGTTTTCAACGATTTCCGTTGCCGCAAAATTTCCAAAGCTTTGTTTCATGGCCGAGCGGATGAAGGGCACTACGATGCGGTTGTGGTAGTCGTCGCCCACGTTCTTCATCAGCTTGCTGACGTTTTCGCGTACCAGATCATAGTTGATGGTATATTCCACCTCAGAAGTCTGAACGTCACGGGTGTAGCTGTTTTCTTTTCCGTCGAATTTCTTTTGTTGAACGTTCACGCGCTTGATGGTTTGGATGAAAGGAATCTTCATGTGCAGACCGTCTTGGATCACGTCGTCGCTCATCTTGCCGAAGGTGGAGAGCACACCGCGTTCCGTCGAGCGGATGGTGTAGAACGAGGAGAAGAACACTAGGATTGCGAATAGTGCCACTACGCCCCATGCGATGTAGCGTCCGACTTTTTTCTTGTTTGGGTTGATGTTGATGTTAGTGTAAGATTGAGCCATTTTTCTATCGTTTTGTTTTGTACAATTGTTTGGGCAAAAATACACATTAATTTTGATATTGCCACTGATTTGGAATTATTTGTATTTTTGCCATGAAAACCAAAAATATAACGCTATGATAAAGAAGAAAAACCTTTTTGGACCCTTTCCCGCTTTACTTATCCTGGGAGCTATGATGTTGTATTTTACGTCATGTAAAGAAGAGCCTCTCCCAACCCCACTCATCCACCTTGGGGATATTCCCGAGGAGTATCTGGCCACTGTTCCGTATCAGAATGGCGATGTCGTCAAGATGATGCATGAAAGCAGTAAGCTTGTCATCAATTACCGAGTAGAGAGAAGTAGATTTCATAATATGGATGAGCCTGTTGGAGAAGATTATGATTATCAGGTTGATTTTACCCATTTAAAGCCTGACTATCCTACCTTTGATATGCGCATTACGTTGACAGCCGAATATAAGAAGTATGAACTTGAAGGTGAGGAGGATCCAAAAACAGGCCATATCATGCTGAAAGAGAGTTCTACAGACATTCCATTTATCAATACAGACGCTACAGGTTGTACTGTGCTGGATTCTCTCGAAGTGAATGGACATATATATTATGATGTGTTCAAATTGGATTGCAGGCATTATGAATTTCCCCCAGATTATGAGATTCAAGCTCATTCAATTTATACATCCACTTGCTATTACAACTATGCGAAAGGCATTATTGGCGTAGAATTGTCTAACGGTGAAAAATATTGGCTCTATGAAGAATAAATATTTGATTGTAATTGCTTTACTGGCTGTTTTGGCCTCTTGCAAAAAGGATGAAACAGTTGAGGTGACCAAGTACTATGTCGGCGATGAGGCAAAATCTTGGTTGGTGGACGAGTGCAAAAAGGAATATTTCATGCTTGACGAAAATGGCATAGAGCAGGGAATATATGTGCGTGAGCCTGTAGTTGAATACACAAAAGACACGACGTTGGGGGTGTTGCGTGAGCGCATTGCTCAATACAGCTATCCTGATGTTGGTGATGGTAAGGGCTTTGGTGTTTACATTACAGCGGGTAAGGACAACAAACCTAATGTCGATGAAAGCTTTGCTATCATCTTTAATGGGTGTTATTTCAGCTTCGATGGAAATGGCTTTAGACCTATGTCGAGTGAACCAAGGTCGGAAATCGAATATATCACTGAGTTGTTGGATGCATTCGAGGTGAATGGCGTTACTTATCACGATGTGCTTCATATTCAACAGGTTGAAAATAAATCGATGGCAAGTCGTGGCCCTGTTGAACTTTATTATGCCAAACATTATGGCATGATACAATACACTATACCCTACGGCATCACTTATTTCCGTTTGCCTGCGGAATAATAAGGTAGGGCAGTTTGTTGCGGATGTTGGAAATTTGTTTATCTTTGCCCATTCATATTGGAAGACAAATCAAAAGTATAAACAAATGGATAACAGACTATTAGACAACAAACTGCCCTATTTGGTGGCCGACATGAACCTGGCTGCTTGGGGACGCAAGGAAATTGAAGTATCTGAACACGAAATGCCCGGCCTGATGTCGCTGCGCAAGAAATATGGCGACACAAAACCGCTGAAAGGCGCGAAGATCATGGGTTCACTGCACATGACCATCCAAACGGCCTGCCTTATTGAGACTTTGGTCAAGTTGGGCGCCACGGTGCGCTGGTGCTCGTGCAACATCTATTCCACGCAAGACCACGCTGCGGCTGCCATCGCCGAGACGGGTACTGCCGTCTTCGCTTGGAAAGGTGAGACGCTGGAAGACTATTGGTGGTGCACCAAACGCGCCATCACCTTCCCCGACGGCACGGGTCCGGACCTCATCGTGGACGATGGCGGCGACGCCACCTTGCTGATTCACAAGGGCTATGCCTGCGAGAACGACCCCAAACTCCTTGACGCACTTACAGGCAGCGAGGAAGAAAGAGCATTGATGAGCGTCATCAAGGCTACCTATAAAGAAAATCCTACTTTCTGGCACACGGTTGTGGCTGGCTGGAAAGGCGTTTCGGAAGAGACCACCACGGGCGTGCACCGTCTGTATCAGATGCACGAGCGTGGCGAGTTGCTCGTTCCTGCCATTAACGTGAACGATTCGGTGACCAAGTCGAAGTTCGACAACCTTTATGGCTGCCGCGAGTCGTTGGCCGACGGCATCAAACGCGCCACCGACGTGATGATTGCCGGTAAGGTCGTGGTGGTTTGTGGTTACGGCGAGGTCGGCAAGGGCTGCTCGCACTCCATGAAGAGCTACGGCGCCCGCGTGCTCGTCACCGAAATCGACCCCATCTGCGCCCTGCAAGCCGCCATGGAAGGCTTCGAGGTCACCACGATGGAAGAGGCCGTCAAGGAAGGCAATATCTTCGTCACCACCACGGGCAACTGCGATGTCATCACGCTGGAGCATATCCTGCAAATGAAAGACCAGGCCATCGTGTGCAACATCGGCCACTTCGACAACGAAATTCAGGTGGACCGTCTCGAAAAGACAGAGCATCTGAAAGAGAAGATCAATATCAAGCCGCAGGTCGACAAGTACGTCTTCGACGACGGTCACTGTATCTTCTTGCTGGCTTCGGGCCGCTTGGTCAACCTCGGTTGCGCCACGGGTCACGCCAGCTTCGTGATGAGTAACTCGTTCACCAACCAGACCTTGGCCCAGATGGACCTTTGGGAGAAGCGCGGGCAATATAAAGTAGGTGTCTACTGCCTGCCCAAGTATTTGGACGAGGAAGTCGCCCGTCTGCACCTTGAAAAGATTGGCGTGAAGCTCACCAAGCTCACGCAGAAGCAGGCTGACTACATCGGCGTACCCGTTGAGGGTCCTTACAAGTCGGACATCTATCGTTATTGATGGATCTCCTGTCATGAAAATTGCGGTAAATACGCGCTTGTTGCTGAAAGACAAGCTGGAAGGAATCGGTTGGGTGGCCTACGAAACCTTGCGTCGCATGGTGAAGGACCACCCCGAGGTGGAGTTTTACTTCATTTTTGACCGTGAGCCTGACCCGATGTTTGTTTTTGGCGACAATGTGAAACCCGTAGTGCTGTTCCCACAGGCACGGCATCCTTTCTTGTTTATCTGGTTCTTCGAGTTCTCGGTGAAGAAAGCATTGAAGCAAATCCAGCCTAATCTGTTTTTCTCGCCCGATGGCTATCTCTGCCTTCGTTCCGATGTGCCGCAAGTGGCTCAGTTCCATGATCTTAACTTTGAGCATTTCCCCAAGGACATGCCGAAGATTCATTTGTGGCATTACAAGAAGTACTTTCCGAAGTTTGCCCGTAAGGCCAAGCGCATCTTGACAGTGTCGGAGTTCTCGAAACAGGATATCGTGGATTGTTATGGCATTGAACCCGAGAAGATAGATGTGGCATATAATGGAGTGAATGAGATCTTTAAGCCTTTGCCAGAGACCGAAATCATGGAGATTCGCGGCAAGTATAGTGGAGGCTTTCCTTATTTCATGTTTGTGGGTTCGCTGCATCCTCGGAAGAATCTTGCCAGGCTGTTCTCGGCCTTTGACCGATTCAAGTCATACAACCGAAACGATGTCAAGTTGGTGATTGTGGGGGAAAAACGCTGGTGGACGGAGCCGATACAGAGGGCTTATGATGCTATGAGCTGCAAGGACGATGTTGTTTTTGTGGGGCGCTTGAGTGCCGAGGACTTGCATCGAGTGACTGCAGCTGCGTTGGCTTCGGTGTATGTTTCTTATTTTGAAGGTTTTGGCATTCCCATTTTGGAGGCCTTCAAGTGCGATACGCCAGTCATCACCTCAAATGTGACCTCTATGCCGGAGGTGGCCAAGGATGCTGCCTTGTTGGTGGATCCGTTCAATGAGGATTCGATTGCCAAGGCAATGATCAAAGTGTTGGATGATAAGGTTCGTGAGAGACTGATTGAAAAAGGTAGGGAACGTGCCAAGGACTTCTCTTGGGACAAAGCTGCCGATGATATTTGGAATTCATTAATTAAAGCAATAAACGAATAAAATATGGCAAAAATCATAATGTATCCTGGCGAAGCTAAAAAAGATGCAATCGATTGGAAAGAGGTCCAAGGACAACATATCACTGCAGTGAGACGCAACATCTTAGTGCTTGGCTCGGGTGGTCGCGAACATGCCTTGGCATGGAAGCTGGCTCAGGGCGAAGGCGCACAAGTTTTCATTGCTCCTGGCAATGCAGGAACGGCACAAGTGGGTGTCAATGTTAACATAAAACCATCTGATTTTGAAGCTGTAAAGGACTTTTGCCTAAAGCAAGAGATTAACCTTGTTGTGGTGGGTCCTGAGCAGCCTTTGGTGGATGGTATCGTTGATTTCATCAAGGGTGACGCCGAGTTGAGAGGGGTGAAGATTATCGGTCCCGACAAGCGTGGCGCACAACTCGAAGGTAGTAAGGCATTCGCCAAAGACTTCATGGAGAAGTATGGCGTGCCTACCGCAAAGTGCTTCAAGGTGAATAAGGACAATCTCAGTGAAGGAATCAAGTTCCTTGAGGGCGTGAAGGCTCCTTACGTGCTGAAGGCCGATGGCTTGGCAGCAGGCAAGGGCGTGTTGATTCTCAACGACATGCAGGAAGCAAAAGATGAACTGGTCAAGATGCTCGACGGCAAGTTTGGTGCGGCATCGGCCACGGTGGTTATTGAGGAATTTTTGAAAGGCATCGAGGTGTCGGTGTTCGTGCTGACCGATGGCGAGCATTATGTGCTGTTGCCTGAGGCCAAGGATTACAAGCGCATTGGCGACGGTGACCAGGGCTTGAACACGGGTGGCATGGGTGCAGTCTCTCCTGTGCCATTCTGTACACCCGATTTCTTGAACAGGGTTGAGGAACGCATTGTGAAGCCTACGCTCAAGGGCTTGAAAGCCGAAGGCATCGATTATAAAGGCTTCATTTTCTTGGGCTTGATGAATGATGGTGGCGACCCGTATGTGATTGAGTACAACGTGCGCATGGGCGATCCCGAGACCGAGGCTGTGATGACCCGCATCGAGGGTGACTTTGCAGACATGCTTTTTGCTTGCGCCGATGGTCGTCTGAACGAAGTGCATTATGCCAAGAGCGAGAAGACGGCGGTGACGGTGATGCTGGTGTCGGGTGGCTATCCCGAAGCCTACAAGAAAGGTATGATTATGAGTGGGTTAGATAATTTGAAAGATGTCGTCGCCTTCCATGCTGGCACAGCCTTTGATGCTAACAAGAACGTAGTCACGGCTGGCGGTCGCGTCATTGCGGTGACCGCCCATGGCGACTCGATTGAAGAGGCGAGGGGTATCGCCTATCGCGAGGTGGAGAAGATCCATTTCGAAGGCATCAACTTCCGCCATGACATTGGACTTGATTTGATGAGATTGCAATGATAAAGTTTTTCAGACAGAGCTATGCCGTTCAGTATGTGGTGATTGCCTTGATGGCCATTGCCCTTTGGATTCCCGCGTTCATCTCGGGGAAGGCAACGGTTGGCTTGGAAGAGCCAGTCACACCGTTTTTTAATCTGGTGGATAGGCTGCTCAGAGGCTCTTCCATCGCTCAACATGCCGTGGCTTTTGTGCTGTTGGTGCTTGAGACCTTGATTTTCAATGCCTTTATGGTGAAACACCAGATCGTAGGTAAGGTCAGCACGATGGGAGCTTTTGTCTTTGTCCTGCTGATGAGCCTCACGGTGACGCAAACCAACTTTTATCCTTTCGCTTTTTCAACTCTATTTATTCTGTTGACAATTGGCAACCTGTTTGACACCTACATGCTCCCTAATCCGGAGATGAATCTGTTGAAGGCAGGCGCTTTTGTCGCCTTGGCATCGTTGTGTTATTTTCCAGCTATCTTGTTGGTTTTGTGGATAATCGTAGTGCTCCCCGTTTCGAAAAAAGGGTCACTGCGCTTGGAGCTCATCCCACTTTTCGGCTTCCTGTTTGTCTATTTTGTGTATTTTGTCTGCGTGTTTCTCTTTGGCGACTTCCGCGCCATGCTGCTGGGCTATAAGGACTACTTCACGGCCTTCCATTTCTCAGTGGAAGGATTCAACTTGTGGAATATCATCGTGTTAGCTCTTCTGATTGTTCCTACAATACTCATGCTTTTCGGTGGTAAGAACTCGGGCTTGGAGAAGACGGTAGCCGTTCGAACTAAGATTTCCATGTCGTTGATACTCACCATTTTCGCTTTGTTGACGTTGTTCCTTGGCACCGACGCGCTGATGAACGGTTTACTCTTCATCGTGCTGTCCATCCTCATTTCGTACACTTTCTCCTACATGAACAATACAGGTTGGGCCAACTTGTTCCTGACCATATTCATCATCTTGGTTTTCGCCAACCATTATTACTTCAAACTACTGTAAACCATGGGGTTGCTGACGCATTATTCGGATTTGATTGAGGCGGGCTGCGACGAGGCTGGACGCGGGTGTTTGGCGGGTCCGGTAGTGGCTGCTGCAGTCATCTTGAAGAAAGGTGTGGATTATCCCGAGCTCAATGATTCCAAACAACTTACGGAAAAGAAAAGGATGCAGCTGCGGGAGTTGGTCATGAAAGAGGCGCTGAGCTATGGTGTTGGTATTGTCACGGCGCAAGAGATTGACGAAATCAATATCCTAAACGCCTCATTTTTGGCGATGCACAGGGCTTTAGATCAACTAACGCTGCGACCTGAATTGTTGCTCATTGACGGCAACCGTTTCAATCCCTATAAAAAGTTGAAACATATTTGCATTGTGGGTGGCGACGCCAAGTACCAGTCCATTGCGGCAGCTTCCATCTTGGCCAAAACTACAAGAGACATGATGATGGAACAATATGGCGAGCAATACCCCGTTTACAATTGGAAAAAGAACAAAGGCTATCCTACGAAGGAGCATAAGCAGGCCATTGCTGACCATGGCACCACGCCTCTGCATCGCATGACTTTTAACATGGCCATCCAATTAAAGTTGGACTTTTGATAAGATGGCTTAAAGAAAAGAATATGAGAAATATAATCCATATCATAACCACTTTCATTTTGTTGCTTTTGACCATAGGTCTGAAAGCACAAAATGAGGTATTAGAGCCATGGTCTGATGTGGATTTCAATGACACGGCTTTGATTGTCTCAGAGCCTTTTCAGATGCGGATGGTGAATGCCTTGTACTCGAACACAGCGGCTGACGACTTGACGCAATTTGATCATCTTTCGATCCAGAGTGTAGGCGTCCTGTTGGACAAAGCCAAAGCCAACATGAGGGCTTACGAGTTGATATTGGAGTTCATGTTGAACGGTTACACCAATTTAGGAAGGACGCAAGTGGTTGATTATCTGCTGAATTATCCCATGTTACACGAAGGGGAGGTCACAATAGAAGAAGGCATGCGTTTGGATAGTATCACCGAGCCCTACCAGTTGGTGAAAATCGGGACGAAGGCTCCTGATTTCACAGGCGTCACGATTGACGGCAAGACATACGAACTATATGCATCCTTGGCGTCAAAAACCATCGTCGTCTTTTGGTCGACGGATTGTGAGTACTGCCATGATTTCTTGGTGCAGATTCGTAAAAATCTTAATCTGAAGACTGATTTTGAACTAGTCACGTTTGCTTTAGCCGAGAATGAAGATGAAGTGAAACAGGCAGTGAAAAAAATGCGTCTGCCCGGATACCATTTCTATGATGAATTGCGTTGGGATAGTAAAGCCTACCTGGATTATCACATCACTTCCACGCCGACGGTGTTTGTCTTGGACGAAAACAAGACTATCGTCTGCAAGCCTTACGATTGGCAAGAATTAAAGGATTGGTTGAAATAAAATAGTTTTTTATCTTGAATATAAATTAGTTATATGAATATCAAGAAACGTTTATTTGCTTGCTTTGTGTTGGCTTTTTCGGTCGCACAATGCTTTGCCCAGGATGCTGAGTCGCGCTGGGTGGATTCGGTGTACAACAGTCTTACTATGGAGCAGCGTGTGGGGCAGTTGATCTGCATGCGTGCCAACCTGCCCGACAAACCGTTTAATGAGAATGTGGCGAAGTACATCAAAAGGTACAACATCGGTGGTGTGTGTTTCTTCCGTGGCGATGCCGATGCGCAAGTGAAGCAGACCAACGAATGGCAGGCCATGGCGCAAACCCCGCTGATGGTCTCCATCGATGCTGAATGGGGGCTTGCCATGCGCGTGAACAAGACCTTGGCGTATCCTTATCAGATGACCTTGGGGGCCATCAAGGATGACCAACTGATTTACGAGATGGGTCAGCAGGTGGCCGAGCAATGCCAGCGCATGGGCATCCATGTGAATTTCGCTCCGGTGGCCGATGTCAACTCCAATGCGGCCAATCCCATCATCGGGGTGCGCAGCTTTGGTGAGGACCCGCAGAAAGTGGGTGAAAAAGCCTCTGCCTACGCCCAAGGCATGCAGAGTAAAGGCTTGATAACCACGATGAAACACTTTCCAGGTCACGGCAATACCTCCACCGACTCGCATCTCACCCTGCCCACGGTGACGCGTACGATGGAAGAGGTGCGCGATATCGAACTTGCGCCATTCCGCTATATGATTGAGAAGGGTGCAAATGGCGCGATGGTGGGTCATCTGTATTTCCCCGCCATTGAGAAGGTGAAGAACACTTCCTCGTCGCTGTCGCACGGCGTGGTCACTGACCTGCTGAAGGAAGAGATGGGTTTCGAGGGTTTGATTTTCACCGACGGTCTCGACATGAAGGGTGTTTCGGAGAAAGTGCGGCAGGATAGCGTGCCTTACGTGGCCTTCATGGCTGGCAACGATGTGTTGATTCTGCCCCATGATGTGCCTTACGCCATCAAAACCATCAAAAATGCGGCGGAACGTAAACCTGAGGCTGCGGCCAGACTGGAAGAGAGTTGCAAGAAGATCCTGCGCTACAAGTATCGCTCCGGCCTCGCCCAATATCAACCGGTGTCGACCGAAAACCTGATGACCGACCTCAAGCAGAAGGCCTACACAGACCTGCGTCAACGCCTATATGATGAGGCCATTACCATGTTGCGTAACGAAGGTGATGTGATTCCTTTGGCCAATAACAAGAAAATCGCCGTAGTGACCATCGGCAACAAGAAAAACGATGTCAACAATGGACTGATTGAACGGGGTTATGGCACCACATCGTTTGTGGTGGAGAAAGACAAGATTGCATCGAAGTCGGCCGAATGGCTGAAACAGCTTGAAAAATTCGACTTGGTGGTGGTCAGCATCGAGAAGACCAATATGTTTGCCAACAGCAACTATGGCATCAACAAAGCCACAGTGGATTTCTTCAACCGCCTTGTGGCGCAAAACGACGTGATTCTTAACCTGTTTGCTTGCCCATACGCGTTGGATATGTTCCGTATCAACAACAGTGTGAAAGGCGTGGTGATTGGCTATCAGGACGAGGTGCCTGCCGTGAACGCCGTCGTGAAACTGCTTTCAGGCGAGATGGATCCCCATGGTATTTTGCCGGTTTCGGTGACGAAGTTCAAGTGTGGCGATGGCATCGTCATCGGCTGGCCTCCGAAGCCCACCTATAACCTTCCGTTTGTGGAGCCTCCGACCAAACCTGAGCCGGAGAAAGGTCAGCTTATGCAGAATAAACCTACTGAGAGCCAAAATGATGTGCCGACCCCTGTGAAGAGAATCGACGAACAGTATGCCCGCCGTTTGGACTCAGTGGCCAAGTCGGGCATCGCCAAATATGCCTATCCTGGATGTCAAGTGCTGGCTATGAAGGATGGTTGTATCGTTTATGACACCTGTTTTGGTACCTTCACTTACGGTGGTGGCCACAAGGTGCAACCTACTGATCTCTATGACCTCGCATCTTGCACCAAGATTTTCGCTTCCACCTTGGCCATCATGAAGCTCTATGACGACGGCTTGATCGACCTCAACAAGACCTTGGCCGATTTTTTCCCTTATCTGAAAAACAAGGCCCATGGCAAGCTGAAGCTCATCGACATCATGACGCATCAGGCCGGACTGAAGGCATGGATCCCTTTTTATAAGGTGACGATTGACGAAAACGGGCCGATGGCTGAGTTCTACAGCGATCAGATGGACGAGAGCCACACACTTCGCGTGGCCGAGAATCTCTATATCGTCAACGATTATCCCGACCGCATCTTCGATTCCGTGTCGAAGACGCCCTTGGGAAAGAAAAAATACCTGTATAGCGACATGGGATTCTACTACATGCCCAGGATCGTGAAGCAGATCACCAACCAAAACATCGTGGACTACTTGAACGAGAAGTTCTATTTTCCGATGAACCTTTCTCACATCTGCTATCAGCCTTTGGACCATTTCACCCGCGACCAGATTGCACCTACCGAGAACGACACCATCTTTCGTATGCAACAGCTTTGGGGCGATGTGCACGACCAAGCCGCGGCCATGTTTGGCGGTGTGGCAGGTCATGCCGGCCTGTTTGGCAATGCCCACGACTTGGCGGCCATCATGCAGATGTTTCTCGATGGAGGCACCTACAAAGGTGTGCGCTACTTGAAAGCTTCGACCATCAACTATTTCACCAAGGCGCATTTTGCAGCTTCCAATGACAACCGTCGCGGCATCGGCTTCGACAAGTTACCGCTCAACAAGAAAGGTCCCTGCACGGCGTCCAAGTCGGGCTCGATGAAAGGCTACGGACATACTGGTTTTACAGGTACTTTCGTTTGGAACGACCCGGAAAACGACCTGTTGGTGGTTTTCCTGTCGAACAGGGTTTGTCCCAATGCCGATGCCAACCAGCTCATGCGTTTAAACATACGATCCAACATTCACGACATCCTTTATGAGGCCTATCCGATAAAGAAATGAAACAAGAAAGGCGCATCTCCGTGAGGTGCGCCTTTCTTTATATCCGTATGGATTTATTTGATTTCGTAGGTGTTGGTGATGCCTGTAGCTTCTTCAAGTACCATCTTGGTCATGCCACCGTCTTTGATGCGATAGGTCAGCACAACCGACTTATAGCCGCCTTTCGGCACTTTGCCTTTGGCGTTGATAGAGATGGTTTTTAAGCCTTTCTCTTCGGTGATGGTCGTTTCGGCGTTGTTGTCGGCAGCCGCTTTCTCCCAGTTGCCCGAAAGGCAGTTCAGCAGGGTGGCGCGTTGCAGTCCAACCATTTTAACTTTGTTGGCATCGAGTTCGGCTTTCTTGCCATCCATGTTGATTTTCACCTTGTTGCCTTCGATGATAAAATAATCGCCTTCTGGCTCGCTGTAGGTCATTTGGAGTTGGTCCTTGCCGTCGAAAAGGATATGGCCAACTTTGTTGGTGGTCTTTCCCGACACTTTCATCACCTTGGTTTGGGTAAACTCAGTGTCGAAGGTTTGCTGGGCAAATGCAGTGACTGAAAACAGTACTGCAATGATAATCAGTGTAATGTGTTTCATTTCTTAAGTTGTTGTCTTTATTGGTGACTTTAGCGTCGTTTTCATTTACAAAAACCGTGCAAAAATACTGGTTTTTCCGATGCAATTTGAATTTGAGGACAACATAAATCCATGTAGAAAACTTGTTTGTATTGAATAGAGTTGTATTTTTGCAGCAACAAATCAACAACAAAAACCTTACTACTATGAAAAAAGTATTAAAAATGGCGGCATTAATGCTGTGTGCCGCGGCTATGATGACAGCATGCGATGGCAACACTTCCAGCAATTCTAATGAGAATAAAATGGCCCAGTTCGAGAAAAAAGCCACAGAATTCAAGGCAACCTTGAACCCAGGCAACAAAGTCATTGCCGAGAGAATGGATACCGACGTGCAGAAGGTGTTCTATCTTGAGCCTAATCAGGATTTCGAAGGCGTCAATCCCATCAAAAACATCATGATGCATGATTATGCAACGAACGACACTAAGGCCCTCCTGCCCGAAGAGGAGAAGATAAGTGATTTTATTGCATTTGGTGAAATTGTTGAAAGCGAAGACGACCTTAAAAGCGCTGTCAGTTGCTTTAATTTGGATTACAGAAATTCAGAGCTTATTGGTGACCGTTTGTTTATGATGATCCATACCGAATGCTCGTATGAGATGGAAACGTCGCTTTTGTTCTATGTTAACGTCCTCGACAACACATTGCATTATGTAACTGATTGTGATGATGTCAAATATGACAAAGCAAATGGAACGATTGCTGTTCATACGGAGTTGATGAAGCTTGCAGGTGCTGATTTGGCCCATGACTTCACCCTCTCAGTATCGTCGACCGATGAGGAATACGCGGCTAAGCGCACTGAAAATGAGGAAATAGAGAATCAGATGGCAGAGAAGTGGAGAGAAGAAAACGCCGACTAATCTTCATTAATTCATATCCAACAAAAGCAAGAGCGCTAAGGTCTTAGCGCTCTTCTTTTTTTGCCTTTTTCATCACACTCCGCTTGTACCACGGCCACTTCATCAACTGCCAGAACGCAAAGGGTTGCAAAGCGTAGGAGATCATGATGGTCGAAGCCATGCCGATTAAGGTGCTGAGGCCGATGGATCGGATGGCGGGATGGACGGCGAAGAGGAGCGAGGTCACTACGATGACAAGGATGATGGCCGAGAAGAAGATGGCCACCTTGTGCCAAGTGAGCACATCGCGGTTACCTGTTCGTGCTTGTGTGAGCAAACCTTCGGTGATGAAGATGCTGTAGTCGACACCCACACCAAAGATGAAGGTGGAGATGATGATGTTGATGAGGTTGAACTCCAGGCCAATAAGGGCCATGTAGCCCTGTACCATGAACCAACTGAGCACCATCGGGATGAACGACAAGAGTGCGGTGATGATGTTGCGGAAGGAGACCAACAGGATCAACAGCACGAATAGCGAGGAGATCCACACGGCGATGTTGAAGTCGTCGTTGATGACCTCTACCATGCTCTTGCAGTAGTAGAACGGCTCCAAGACGAAGGTCTTGGAATTGGCAACCAACGCGTCGGTGGCGATGTCTTTCTCATCGAATCGCATGGAAACGTCGGTGAAGACCATATATTGGCTGTCGGCGTTGCATTCGATGAAGTTACCCAAGAGGTTGTCGGGCACCACGCCGCTTTCCATCAACGAGGCCGCCTCGTAATCGGCATCCAAGAGGTCCTTGAAGTCATAGAACATCATTGGGTCGAGGCCAAACAGAAGCGCGCCTTTGTCGACTTGGGCGATGGCGTATGCCTTGCGCTCGTCGGTCCAGAAAGCGTTCCAGGCGGCTATGCGTTGCTCTTGGTCGGCTTGTGTGACGAAGAGTTTGGGGATGATGTCGGTATAGCTATGGACAACGTCTTGGCTCTTCAACGAGTCGAGCAGGAACATGAGCGACTTGTCGGCCTCCAGGGCTTCGTCAAGGTCAGTGGAGACAGTGGCGAAATACAAGTGGTAGAAGCCGTCGTTGTTCTTGGCGTTATAAAGACCTTCGGCTTCGATTTCCTCAGGAGAGTTATAGTCGAGGTTGCGGAGGTCACTGTCAAATTTCACTTTGGGTGAGAAAATGATGCCAATCACTACAATGACCGCTATCATGATTAGGAACCACGGCTTTTTGTCGAAGGGCAGGTTGTTGAGCCTTGAGATGCGTCTAAAGGTCTTGCTGTTGCTGTCGGCTTTGATGGAAGGCAGGAAATGGGGCAAGAAAATAAGGGCGAACAAGGTGCTGCCCAACAAGGCAAAGGATGCGAACAGACCAAAGTCGCGGAGCAGGTCGCTGTCGGTGAAGAGCAGGCTGCAGAAGGCGCCTACCGTGGTGATGCATCCCAGGAAAACGGGAGTGGACTCGTCTCTCAGCAGTTTTTCAGGGTCGCCGACAAAGAAATGGTGGATGAGCACATGCAAGGTGTAACTGATGGCCACGCCGAGTACGATGGCACCTAAGCCCAAGGCCATAAGCGACATTCCACCTTTGATCCAATAGATGCAGGCCAGCGAGAAAGCCGTGCCGTAAAGGATGGGCAGCAAAAGCTTCCAAATGAAAGGAAAACTCCTGAAACACAAGCCGATAAGCAATAGAATCAAAACCATGGAGATGCCGACGGTCACAATGAGGTCGGACCGGATGCGGCCTGCATTGGAGACGCTGCCGATGGGGTCGCCATGGGCATAGACTTTCACATCGGGATGGCTAGTATTAAACTCTTGAAGGGCTTGCGAAAGCATCTTGGAAAAACGGGTGGCGGATTGCGAGTCCAACGAGCGGAAACTGGGCGCCAAAAAGGCCAAGGCCACGGTGCTGTCGGGGCAGAAGAGGTGGTCGTCGATGAGGTTGAATCCGCCTACCGCGCCTTGCAACACATTGCCTAGCACCACGTCGCGTAGGTTGAGCGGGTCGTACATGATGGCTTGGGTGATGTCGCCCGTCTCGTCTTCCATCATCTGTTCGTAGTTGACCCACATCTGTTTTTCAATGGCCTCGGGCTCAAGCGCTTTCTCAAAGTCGCGGTAAGCAGCAGTGTCGATGAACGAGGGGAGGTGCCCCAACACGAAATCCAGTGCGTTGATAGCGGTTTCGGGCTCCATTTTGTACAGCACATTGCCGATGTAATGGCTTGTTGAGTCTTTTTTGTACAGCAAATCGATGAACTCATCTGTTCGTTCGGCCAAGAGGTCGGGCGACAAGAGCTCATCGGTCGAGGTCACTTGGATGTAGATCTTGTCCTTGAGTTGGATGGAGCCAAAGGCTAGCTGGCTCTCGACGCTTGAGGTGGGCAGGAGCTTGGCAATGTCCTCCTCATAATGGAGACGCAGGCCGAAAAAAAGGAAAACCAAAGTGGTGGCAACCATGATCAGATACATAAGTATCTTGTGGTTGCGGAAGTACTGGTATAAAGGGAGAAATACTTTATGCATGTGGAATGGGTTATTCTGAAAGTCGTTCCATGAGGGTATTGTATAACTCAGGCAGGCGCTTGGAAATGGCTACCGGTCGGCCGTTTTCGATGAAGCAGTGCGCACTATGTCCGATACAGACGAGTTTGCCATTGGAACGCATAGTGTATTCAAACTCAAACTTCATTTCGCTCATCTTGCTGATTTTCACCTCGATGTCGATGATATCCTTGAAAGTGGTAGGGTGCTTGTATTCGCATGAAATGGATATGACAGGGGAGAAGACATTCTCTGCCTCTATCTTTTCGAAGCCGAATCCCAGCTGGTCGAGCCAGTCGACACGGGCCTCTTCCATGAAACGGACATAGTTGGAGTGATGCGTCACGCCCATGCGGTCGCACTCGTAATATTTCACTTCGTGTTGATAGGTGTTCATTGCTCAAAATTTGAGCGGCAAAATTACGGACAATTTGGGGAAAATTAACCAAAATAGGACTTTTATTCAACAAATTTGCGATTTTTCAATAATTTTGCGGCAACAAAACTAATCCTATGAAAAGACATGTAATTTTGATGGCCATTCTGGCCTCCGCAATAGCCTTTTCGGCATGCGATGGAAACACAACCAAGAGAGAAACAACAGAAAATAAAGAAGAAATGAAACAGCAACCTATCCCTGGCACTGATGGCAACAAGTATGTGCCTTACGAACAACGCACCGGCGAAGAAGCCGTGGTGTATTTTACCCGTGACCTCTCCTCCGAAGGTCTCATCAAGGCTTATGAACAAGTGAATGGCAAGATTGAAGGCAAAGTCGGCGTGAAACTCCACACGGGCGAGCAAAACGGCCCCAACATCATTCCTCGTGAATGGGTGAAAGCCCTGATGGAGAAAGACCTCCCAGAGGCTAACATCATCGAGACCAATACCTATTACGAAGGCGACCGCTATACCACGGAACAGCATCGCAAGACCTTGGAAGTCAATGGCTGGACCTTCTGTCCCGTCGACATCATCGACGAGGAAGACACTTGCACCTTGCCCATCAAAGGCGGCAAGTGGTTCGACAAAATGGCTGTGGGCAGCCATCTGAAAAACTACAACTCCTTGGTAGCTTTGACGCACTTCAAAGGCCACACGCAAGGCGGTTTTGGTGGCAGCAACAAGAACATCGGCATCGGCTGCGCCGATGGTCGCATCGGTAAGGCATGGATCCATACCACGCCGGGACAACCCAACCAGTGGGACATCGCCAAGGAAGAGTTCATGGAGCGTATGACTGAGTCGACTAAGGCAACCATCGATTTCTTCGGCGAACATGTCACCTACGTCAATGTGATGCGCAACATGTCGGTCTCTTGCGACTGCGAAGGCACTGCAGCTGCGCCTGTGGTGACGCCTAATGTGGGCATCCTCTCGTCGACCGACATCTTGGCCATCGACCAGGCTTGTGTCGACATCGTCAATGCCATGACCGAAGAAGAGCACCACGACTTGTGGGAACGCATGGAGTCGCGCCACGGCTTTAGGCAGCTGAGCTACATGAAGGAACTGGGCATGGGGCACGATTGTTACAAACTCATTGACCTCGACAACGGCGGCAAGGAAATCACGGCTGCCGATGCTGCCAAAGACCTGAAACCCTTCGTCAAAGAACAGTAAATTGTAAATGAAAGGAAACAAAGTTATTTTGCTTACCGGAGCCAGCAGTGGCATCGGCTTTGATGCGGCCAAGATGTTGGCGCAACAAGGGCATAAAGTCTATGCTGCCGCCCGTAGAGTGGAGCTGATGGAACCCTTGAAAGCTGTTGGTGTGCAAGTCATCAGGATGGATGTCACCGATGAGGCTTCTATGCAACAAGGTGTGGAGTCCGTCATTCAAGCTGAAGGCCGAATCGATGTGTTGGTCAATAACGCGGGCTACGGCTTCTTCGGTGCCATCGAGACCGTGCCGCTTGAGGAGGCGCGTCGTCAGCTGGAGGTGAACGTCTTCGGCTTGGCAAGGCTCACCCAGTTGGTGTTGCCTTATATGCGCCAGCAGGGGAGTGGCCGCATCGTCAACACTTCTTCCATTGCCGGCAAGATGGTGTTTTACATGGGTGGCTGGTACAACGTAACAAAGTATTCCGTAGAAGCCTTCAGTGACGCTTTGCGCATGGAGATGAAGCCTTTCGGCATCGACGTGGTGATGATTGAACCGGGTGCCATCAAAACCGATTGGGGCATCATTGCGGCTAAGCATTTGAAGGAGTCGACGGCGGGCACGGCCTACGAAGAGGTTGGCTCGCAATGGGCCGAAAACATGGATTGGTTCTATAAGACCAACCTGCTTTCGAAGCCTTCGATTATTGCCAAGGCCATCAGCCGTGCCGTCAACAGCCGTCACCCCAAGGCGCGTTATTGCAGAGGCCGCATCTCCTTTATTGGAAGGGTGGCCAACGCCCTAATGCCTGCCCGCTGGTGGGACGCCATGATGCGGCAAGGCGGAAAGATTCATGTTGCAAATACAAAAAGATTGCAATTATAAAATAGCGTTACAAAAAGTATTATCTTTGCATCCAGTTTGGTTAAGGGAATGCCGTGTGAATCGGCAACAGTGCCCGCTGCTGTAAGCCCGTGTAAGGCCTGTCAAACCAAAGCCACTGTCTGGCTCATCCAGATGGGAAGGCGACAGGCTCGGGCGAGTCAGAAGACCTGCCAAACCGAGAGTTCAATTGCAAGCCTTCGGGAACAAGGGCGACGCTAAGCGCGGCAATTAGCATGGCTTCTTGCGATGGTTTTGCAGTATTTGTTTCATGCGTAATAACCATTTTTATGCGTAAGATTTTACTATTATCCTTTGCACTTGTCATGGCTGCCTTTGCCATGGCGCAAGAACCGGCTACTTTTGAAGATGTGCCGCTTGGCGGCGGTGGTATCTGGCAACCCCCTATTGGCGAGAATGAGATGCCCAGCGGCGGCTGGCTCTTTACCAATAATACACAAAACGGCTATTGGGGCGGGTTCACTGCCTCCAACCGCACGAATTTGAACCAATCTGGTTTGGATGCCCAGTATACTGCGGCTGCAGGCTGTGGCTATGATGGCTCTGCCCAATATGCCGTGGCTTATACCATGGGTGTGCAGACGGATGTCTATGCCACCGATGGGCAATTACATACCGTCACCGGCTGCTATGTCACCAACAATCTGTGGACTTATCAGGACATTCTTCAAGGCGGGTATGGCGAGCCACCTTACGGAGGATCTTCAGGCAACGACCCAGACTGGTTTAAGGTGACAGCGACAGGTAAGAATGCCAGTGGACAGACTGTGGGTACATTGGATTTCTACCTCGCCGACTACCGCTTTGCAAACAATGAGGAAGACTATGTTTTAAATACTTGGGAGTGGTTCGATCTCAGCCCCTTGGGTAATGTGGCTACCATCTCCTTTAGCCTTTCATCATCAAGAGGCAGTGGCTACAACATGATAACGCCTGCTTATTTCTGCATGGACAACTTCAACGGTGGTGGCGCTGCCCCCGACCTGCCGCCATATATCGTCAACCCCGTTTCAGATGTGATCTTCAATGAGTATCCACAGACGCAACAAGTCAACCTCAATGGTGTGGCCACCGACCCCGACGATCCGGATGAGAACATTGCCTACAGCATTGTCACCAACTCGAATCCTTCTGCCTTGACGGCCACGATGAGCGGCAAGATCCTTGTTATGACGCGTCAAAACGCCAACCAAGCCACTGCCAACCTCACCATGCGTGCCACCAGCGATGGGCAGTCGGTCGACTTCACTGTGCATGTCATCCTTAATGCAGTTGTCGACGAGCCGCCATATATCGTCAATCCTGTTTCGGATGTGGTCTTCAACGAGTATCCACAGACGCAACAAGTCAACCTCAACGGCGTGGCCACCGACCCCGATGATCCAGATGAAAACATCGCTTATAGCATTATCAGCAACTCCAATCCGAGTGCTTTGAGCGCCACGATGAGCGGCAAGATCCTTGTCATGACGCGCCAAAACGCCAACGAAGCCACCGCTGATCTCTCGATGCGTGCCACCAGCGACGGGCTGTATGTCGACTTCAACGTTCATGTCATCCTCAACGCTGTCATCGACCTGCCTCCATACATCGTCATTCCAGTTCCTGATGTGGTGATGGATGAGTTCCCAAAGACAGTGTATATCGACTTCAACGATATGGTCACCGACCCCGATGACCCAGACGAGCAGATTGAATTCACCATGCTGTCCAACTCTAACGAAGCAGCGGTTTCCGCTACCATGGACGGCAGGATCCTGGTGCTTGAGCGTTTGACGGAAGGACAAGCTGAGGCTGAAATTGCCATGCGTGCCACCAGCGATGGACAATATGTGGATTTCAACTTCCGCGTGATTATGAACGAAGTGGAAGGCGTGGAAGAAGACGCTTTGGCCATGATGGTCTATCCTAATCCGACCAATGGAATGATTACGATCCATCTGGAGGAGACCCTAAACTTTGACTATGAAGTTTATAATAGTATGGGACAATGCCTGTTGAACGGCCAAGCACAAAACGGATCAGCTCAAATTGATTTGAGCTCTTGCCATCAAGGTATCTATTTTGTCGCTGTGAGCTGGGGCGTAACCCGTATGATTCGGAAAGTGGTGTTTGAATAATGTCTTGGTAAAATGAAACGCTTAGTTTTTTTCTTAGTGCTATCAATGGCTTTCACCAGCTTGCGCGCCCAGCTTTCTGGTACTTACACCATTAGCAGCAACGCCTCACAAAACCCTGACTACACCTCTTTTAGTGAAGCGGCTACTGCGCTAGACGCAGGTGTGTCGGGACAAGTCGTTTTTGAAGTGGCTCCAGGCACATACGAGGAATACGTCACACTCAACAATATCAATGGCACAAGTGCCACCAGCCGTGTCATATTTCGTGGCATGGGCGCCGACATCCAGCAGGTTGTGGTGACCAGCAACGCGGGTTATACCGACAATAGCACATTAAAACTCATAGGCACCGACTATGTGACTTTCGAAAACATGACGTTGACCACCACCTCTGAAAACAAGGCTGTCGTGGTGAAGTTGCAGAACGGCAACAGCGGCTTGCGATTCGAGAATGTGCGCTTTGTCGGTAGTGTATCATCGGCCAATCTTGAAAACGACAAAAACCTTGTCTATAGGATTTCCGGTGAATGGTTGGATAGCGATAACGCATTTGTGGATTGTGCTTTTGTGAACGGTTACATAGGGCTGTATTATCAAGGCTATAACATCTATCAGTACAATGACGGTCTTTTGGTTGAGAATTGCACTTTCACCAACCAAAGCAGCAAGTCAGTGTACGTCACCTTTACCGACCACGTGACTGTGAGTGGCAACACCATCAACAGCACATACGATATTCGTAACGACTATAATGCCATTGACATCTTCCGTTGCCGTTATGGATGTCTCTTCGAAAACAATGTCATCGATGTGACCCGGACCACCAATTACACTACGGTGTTTCGTTTGCGTCCTGTCACGGGTACGGCAGCCGAACCGGTCATCATCCGAAACAACATCGTGAATCTGCAATGTAACGCCGACTACAGTTATTGTTTTGATTTCGACAATGCCGACAGCGAACATATCTATTTTGCTCACAACACGGTGAAATGCACAGGCTCGGGCCTATGCGGAAACTTGTTTGTGGAAAAGAACTGGGAAAACCTTTGGGTCTACAACAACCTGTTCGTCAACGAAACCCCCGGTTATGTGTTTCGTTTCAATACCGACTCCGACAATCGTTTCTGCGATTACAACCGCGTTTCCTTCACAGGAAGCAATGTCGGCATCATTGCAGGCACGGATTGTGCCACGTTGGCCGATTGGACCGCTGCATCGGGTTTCGATGCATATTCCTCACTCTGCACCCCACAGTTTGTGGGTAACAACGACCTTCACATCACCGATAGTGAAGGCATTACGGTGGCCAATCCATTATCCTATGTGACTACCGACATCGACGGAGAAGTCCGTTCTGCGACGCCCTGTGCCGGTGCCGATGAATATGCTAGCGGTACCAACTTGCCTCCAGTGGTGGTCAATCCTATCAATGACATTGTGTTTGAGACCTATCCGGCCTCTGAAACCGTCGATTTGACCGACACTTTCGACGACCCTGATGACCCTAATGAGGATATTGTCATCACGGTGGCATCCAACAGCAATCCCACTTTGGTGGGGATTACGTTGAATGGTCGCACTTTGGAGGTGGAGCGCCTGCAAAATGCGGCTGGTACCTCAGTCATCGTTCTTCAGGCCGAGAGCAACGGGCAGTCAGTGCAGACCTCGTTCACTGTGGAATGCATCGTTGAAGACCAACCTCCTGTGGTGTTTAACCAACTGGCTCCCATCATCTACACCGAGTATCCGCAGTCGTTCACTTTTGACATTAGCGCGTGTTTCAATGACCCCGACAACAACAACGAGATGATGGAATATTCTGTTCAGGTATGTCCGAGTGAGGTTTCAGCTTCCATTGATGACGAGGATGTACTTACGGTAAGCCGTACTACACCTAATGCCTTCAACGATAGGATTTTGGTGATTCGTGCCACCAGCAACGGCAAATATGTTGACATGGAGGTCATCGTTTCAGGAATGGAAGTGGTTATCACTGTTGATGTTGCAAATTTTGAAGATGTGGAGCTGAGTCCGAGTGGCATCTGGGAACCATTGGAAGGCAATAACGAGATGTTTAGTCATGGCTGGACCTTCACCAACTACTATTCATCCTATTTCTGGGGTGGCTTCACGGCCTCCAACCACACGGATTTGAACCAATCCGGTTTGGATGCCCAATATACCGCTGCCTCAGGTTGCGGCTATGATGGCTCAGCACAATATGCCGTGGCCTATACCTATGGTGCACAGACTGATGTCTACGCCGCTGACGGCCAATCGCACACCGTCACGGGGTGTTATGTTACCAACAACTTGTGGGCCTATCAAAACATGCTTGAAGGTGACAATACCGTGACACCTTTCGGAGGCCTCTCGGGCAACGATCCTGACTGGTTCAAGTTGACTGCGACAGGCAAGAACGCCAGTGGACAGACTGTTGGGACGCTCGACTTCTATCTTGCCGATTACCGCTTCGACAATCCTGAAGACGACTATATCCTCAACACTTGGGAGTGGTTTGACCTCAGCCCCTTGGGCGAGGTGGCTACCATCTCGTTCAGCTTGTCGTCTACCAAGAACAACAACGGTGGCATGATTACTCCTGCATATTTCTGTATGGACGATTTCAATGGCGGTGACGTTGTCGACCTGCCGCCTTATATTGTCAACCCAGTGCCTGATATCATATTGAGTGAGTTTCCCCAACAGGTATATATAAATCTCGATGGAGTGGCTACTGATCCTGATGATCCCGATGAATCACTTGAATACGCATTGATTGCCAATTCCAATGAAGAAGTACTATCGGCCAGCTTGTCAGGCAAGATTTTGGCACTCAATCGATTGACAAGTGACGAAGCTATCGCAAATGTGTTGATGCGGGCCATCAGCGACGGTCAGTCGGTCGATTTCATCGTCCATGTCGTCATGCATCAGGTAGAAGGTCTGGAGGAAGACCATTATGGCTTCATGGCCTATCCGAATCCCACGGATGGCCAGTTGACACTGACCATGGAGGGTGTCACAGGTTTTGATTATCATGTTTTTAGCCTAATGGGGCAATGCGTTTTGTATGGAAAAGTCACTGGCAACGAGATCAGCCTTGATTTGGACCATTTGAATAAAGGCGCCTATTACATCTCCATCGAATTGAATGGTAATAAGTTGATAAAGAAAGTAATAGTAAAATAAGGAAAGTACATCATTTAGGAATTTTGAGTGTGAAGAAGCGGCTCTTTTGGGGCCGCTTCTTCTTTTAGGCGCCACAAAAAAATGCCGGTGACAGTCGAGACTACCACCGGCGCAACAATATGAAAGAAAAAAAGTATCTTTATTCTTGATTGCGGCGTTTGCCAATGAGATAGGCACCGCCAAGGGTCGTCAGCACGGCGATGCCGGTGCCGAGGGGAGCGTCAGCGTTGCCAGTGCCACCATGGCCAGGCATGCCAGGAAATCCACCGCCACGAGTGCCGTAAACGCCTTTCTGCTCAGGCTCGGTGCCACGTTGGAAAAGGCCGCCGCCATCGGCGAAGGTAGACATGCTCAGTCCGAGGACGATAGCGAGTGTCAATGCTAGTTTCTTCATCGTTTATTGTGTTTATGTTGTTTATTTCCAGTTTATCTTTCGTTTAGGAGTTTCCCGCTTCGCGGGAATGGAGTGCTGTCTTTTTTTCATCTGCGGCGGCTTTAGGTAACCTTTGGCTTCTGAATCCTTATATCTCACCACCACCTTCTGCGTCTTCACATTCTCACCGTTGACGAGGCGAAGCATGTAGACGCCAGCAGGTTGGTTGAAGTTGATTTCGGCGTTGCCGTTGAGGGTCTCGCTTATGAGTATGCGTCCCATGACGTCAATCACCTGCAGTGTGGCCTCGGATCCTGAGCCTGTCGAAGGATTGCTGATCACCCAGTTACTTCCGTTATAATAGGCGAAGGTAGCTGAGCCTGTCGAAGCTCCGTTTTCATTGGCGTCGAATACCAGGCGGAAACGGCTTGCATAGTCTGTCGTTTTCGCATCGAAGGTATAGCTTGGGTTGGCCAGCAGGTCGATGTCGGCACCCGTCATGTTGTCGATGAGGTGGAGGTAATGCATGCCCATGTTTTCAGCGCTCACGTTGAGGGTATAGCTTCCAGCCTTCTCGGCCTTGAAGTTAATGGGCATCTCACCTTGAGTGGCGCTGCTAACGATGGCGTAGTCCTTGCCGTCTTGTGGGATGTAGACCTTGGTGTGGCTCGGGTTGAGTTGGAACTTGCCGAGGGCCGCACCATTGTCAAAGCGGACGATGGCGTTGTCGAGAGTGGTTGCTGAGTACTGAGCTTCGATACTTCGACAAGCAACATGGCCCTGTGTCACAGTGATGTTGATTTTGGCAACTTTGTCAGTCTCTTCATTGTTTGTTGTCACGACTGCAAAATTGGCCTTTTGGTTGGCCTCTGTGACTTGCACGAATACGCCTTCCATCGCTGATATGGCAGTGCTCTCGATAGTTGCATTCAAAGCACTGCCATCTTGGTTCAGTCTGTAGTAAGGCTTGTCGAGTAAAGCAGGAGTTGAAAATGGATTGCCGATGAGGTTCCATCCCTCGAACTCAGCTCCAGAAACCTTGTCCAAACTAACCTGTCCGTCCCCGTTATAAGGTTGTCCGACAAACCTTAATGTGACATTTCCACTGTTGGCATAAAGATAGCCTTTACCTGGAATTAGGTTGAAGTTGCCATCGGTTCCCTCGAAATTGATCCATTCTAGCTCCTTGCTTTGGTCGAAATAGTAGAGGTCGTAGTTGTTTGCCAACATGTTCGCCACATGCTCAGGATTCACTTCTCCGACAGGGGAAGCGATGAGGTAATAACGGTCGTTGCTGCCCCCGGTATAGGCGGTGATGTCTCTGGTGAAGATTTCACCCACATAGACTTGGACGTTATCAATGTACCACATACGGCCGCTGGTGCCGACACCGGCAAATTTGAATGCGATATAGACATCTTGACCTTCGTAAGACGAAAGATTGATGCTAACATTTGTCTTTGCCGTCGGAAATTCAGAGGCAGTCCACAGTGTGTTTGAGAAATCCAAAGCTGTCATACCGGTTGTTGATAAGACGACCGAACTCTCCTCGCCCGAGCCGCTTGATGAGAATGCCATGTCGAAACTAAGCTTGGCATTGCCGTTGATATGCATGTGTGGCAGAATCAGGTAAGTGTCACCGTTTGGCCAGTAGCTGAATGCCGTTCCAGTCGGGTCGATAGGGTCATTGACATTGGTGCTGTGCTGCCAGCCGGTGTAGTTGTTCACCCTGATCCAGTCCCAGCACGCTGGTGGGAATGCATCTCCACTGAAGCCCTCAAACAGCGCGTTTTGTGCGTCGATGGGCCAAACGCCGCAGTCGGTGGTAAAACTAACAGGCATCGAGTTCCATTCGCTTTGGTCTTCGGCATCACAATAGGCTTGGATTCTTGCCTCATATTCAATGCCGCGCTGTAGCCCCGTCAAAACAAATGGGCTTTCTGTGGTTGGAAGCTCGGTGACATGAATAGGATTGCTCCATTCACTGTCGGAAGTCTTTTTGTATTGGATGTTCCATTCGGTCTCGTCCTTGCCAGGTTGCCAAACGAACGAAGCTGTATTGTAAGTCACTGCTGTGTTGGACAAGCCTGTAGGTATCAAGCATGTTGGGATTACTTCAACCTTTACATCATCAATAAAAAAATACAGATAACCTGTTGAGGAACCACAACGGATGGCGATATTTCTACCAGTTCCAGTATAATCTGACAACGGAACTGTGAATTCGGCGTATGTTGTTGAAACACCTTCAACGGCGGCCACCTGTACAAAATTATCGCCTTCCATGACACCGACATAGAGTGTGTTGTTTGACGACCCCGATTTTGCCCAGAATCTGATTTGGAGATCGCTCATGTTGTATGCATCGTCAATTGCTGGCAAGATAATGGTTTGGTTTGCCGAATTTGGAGTTCTGTACATGCGCAAGCTCTTGGTGCCACCGTGAGCGTCTGAACTATTATCATAGACGTATGGATAATAAGTATACGGTGAATTACTACCGTATTGCATCTCGACTCGATCCCAACATTTTGGCACTGAATAGGTCGAGAAATGGTCTCCTGTCTCCACGGCGCCTTCAAAGTCGCAGGTGTAGGGCAACGTAATAGAAGCACAGGCGGTAGTGATGGTTTTATCCAAGCTTTGATTAGCTAAGCTCCACTTGCTGTAATCGTCGCCACCGCACCAGGCGCGCACGTTCACGTAATAAGACGTGGCGGGCTCCAAGCCAGTCAGTTCGTATGAATTGGATGGATTGTTTTCCACCAAAACGTAAGTGTATTCGCTGTCAGATGTCTTTTTATAGCGGAACTGCCAAGCATCTTGGTCTTCAGCGCCTTTGGTCCAGCTAAGGGAGACCGAAGTCGAGGTGACTACTTCGTCTGTCAAATAGGATGGTGCCAAGCATGTTGCTAAGGTAGTGAAAGTCACCCTATTGCTCCATGAACTCAGTCCGTCTTCAGCGCCGCAATTGGCTTGAATATAGATGTAATATTTTGTCTCTGGAGTGAGGTTTTGCAACGTGTAGGTGTATTCACTCACGTTTTCAAGCTGGACGCGGGTGACATCCGACAAAGTCATGTCCGAAGGTTCGAAGTCGTTTGTCGGTCTGTAGGCGATTTCAAAGGCATCTGCAGTGCTACCAGTCCACGTGACGCTGCCTGAGAAAGCGGTGTTTGAATAAGAGACATAGTTCAAAGTTGGTTTCGGGCATGTTGCTAAAGTAGTGAAGTCCTTCACATCGCTCCAAACGCTTTCGTCGGTGTCGCTGCATGATGCCTTCACACGGACGTAATACTTGGTTTCAGGTGTAAGTCCAGCGAGTTCTTTGCTTGGTGCATCGGTAACCACGACAGAAGTCGCGTCACTGAAATCGGATGTTGTGCCATATTCAAGCACCCATTCGGTTTCGTTGCCGCCAGCGTTCCATGTGAGGGTAGCAGTGCGACCTGCCACATTGCCTATTGTAATATTTGTCGGTCTTGGGCATGTCAAGATACTGATGCTGATGTTGTCGATGGCTGCCGGAGGCTGGTTGATGGAATAGGTCATATTTCGCCAAGCCACTACCATTTTGTATTCGCCAGCTGGGACTTGAATCTCGTCAGCAACTTTTGTACTCCAAGCATCGCTGTTGTTAAGTTTCGAGCCGCCGTCAATGGCAATCCAACCTGCTGGCAATTGCGTGTCAGATAGTCCTGTGGGCAGGTTTTCGGTGGCAACAATCTCATAAGAAGCAGGCACCAAAGCCACGCGGATGTAATCGAAATACTGGTTGCCTTTGGCTCTCCAGTCGTAAGCGAAAGTATAGGTGCCTTTGGCAAATGAAAAAGCTTTGGTGGCATACACAACGCTTTTCGTGTTTGTGTAGGTGTTGTTGGTCCCACCGTCGTTAGAGATGTAAATGGCTTTTTCGCCATTTTGAGTGTTGTTGGCTGCTGAACCATAGCACCATTGGTTGGGGCAGTCGCCGTTTACAAATAGCCAACCACAAGTGTTTTCAAAATCATTTTCGTAGGGATGTTCACCGTCAACGACAACCGGGATTTGAGGTGTGACGAACCTGCAAGCATCAGTCCAGTCGCTTTGGTCGGTGTCGCTGCAGCGGGCACGTACAAAAGCGAAGTAAACCGTTTCGGGATTGAGTCCAGTATGGGTGTAAGGTTTCTGGTCTATGTTGGTAACCGTAGGAACAGTGCTTGCGCTTGGTGTGACATTGGCATCGGTGGTGATGAAAAGATCCCAATGGTCTTGTTCGCTGTTTCCAGCCGTCCAGTCCAAGGTGACGGATGAGGAGGTGAGGGCAGTGACCTGCAATCCGTTCTGTTTCGGACATGTAGGAGCGATTTCTATATTGACATCGTCGAGATAGATACGTGCATCGTTGCTGCCATAGTTTGAGGTCCCCTTGAACACGATGACGACATTGCTCTCACCTTTATAATCCGTAAGGTCGATGGTCTTTTCTGTCCAGTCGGCAATGTTAGTCATGCCAGTTGCCAAAGCGGTTTCGTGGGTTTGGCCACCATCGGTCGAAATGAATACCGAGAAGTCGCCGCCTTTTGGGTTCTTGTACCAGAAACGCAGTTGCATGGCCTTGCTTTGAGGAAGGCTCACCACAGGCGTTTTCAGGAAATTGGTGTTTCCGTTGCTGTTGCTGTAGGAATCGAATCGGACGCATTTCCCACTATGCCCTGTGCCGTAAGTGCTGTTGTAGCACCATCTGTAGTTTTCATTGGTTGTGGTGCCTTCCTCGTTGTTCCAGCACATCGGGATTTCACCGTTGGTGGTGAGGTCGTCGAAAGTTTCGGTAAAGGGGAATTCGGTAATGGCTATACAGGTGGTGGCAAATTGGCATCCTGCGCTCCATTTGCTCTTTCCGTTGGTGTCGCCGCAGTTGGCGCGCACGTAAGCATAATAGGTGGTGCTTGAGGTCAAGCTGGTGAGCGTGTAAGGCTTTGTGACGTTCTCGCTGATTGTGGCCTCGCTCTCGTCGTTGGGGATGTCGTTGGCGTTTTCGGTGAGATAAATCTCCCAAGTGTCTTGGTCCTCGCTGCCTTTGGTCCAGTCCAAAGTGGCAGTGTAGGCGGTAATGTTGGAAGCTTCAAGGTCCGTAGGTTTGGCACACGTGACGGGTGCTGTCGCTATCTCCAACTTGATTTGGTTCTTAAAGGTCTTGATGTAAGTGGTTCCGGTTCCAGTCGGAGGAAGTGTGAGTGGGTCATAATCTGTTCCGTCCCTATAAGAATAAAGGCTTTGGTTTTGGCTTCCTGTCGTGTTGAAGACTCTACACTGAACATGTTGGCCTGAAGAGGAGCATGATTGGGTGTTGTCGTCCACCAAAATGGCAATGTTGCTGCCGCTATAATCAAACGATGTGGTTAATGTAATCGTTGTCCATGTCCCAGAGGTTAAAGTGACGTTGCCACTAAACAGCTTGTCGTTTGCGGTGACAGCTATCCAATCCGTATTGCTTGTGAAACTGGTCTTGTTGGTGTTGACCATGTAAATGTCGAGGTTGCGGGTTTGAGTAGTGCCATCATTGTAAAAGGCGATGCTGCTGATGCTGCCCGACGTTCCACCAAGCTCCTCAGCGGTGTAAATCTGCTGGGAAAGTGAATAATTGTAAAAGCTGTAACTCGGTAGATACGTGCTTTTGTCTGTACCCGACCCAATCTGAATCTCATCGGCTCTCAAAGGAACCGAAAACATTCCAATCATCCCTATCAATAGGAACAATCGCGTAAAGAATTTTGAATACATAAAAAAATAAGTTTAAAGGTTTGACATTAAGTTCATTACCTCAAAACTTCTTGGAAAATGTTGGAATACCTAATACGAAGATTCACCCATGGTAGGGTTTACCTTATTAAATATAGAATCCCAGCTCCAATTCCCGGAAGCCTTGTTCAGCGACTTGAGGCAGGTCTTCTGACTGAGGCCTCGCTTCTGCCGCCTTCCCGAAAGACTTGGTTTTCAGTGGCACAGTGGCAGGCGATTGGCCATCACAGCAGCGGGAACTGTCCGGGATTCTCACCCGATTCCCTATTGAGTCCGCAGGGGGACACCACAAATCGGCTGCAAATTTATGGATTATTTTGGCACACTCGCAATAATTACGAGGATATTATTTACAAACATATTCACTGCAATGGCTAAAAGGATGACACCAAAGAATTTCCTCAATATAAAGATTAGGTTATCGCCCAAAAGTTTGTGGATGCGGTCCAGCTGGCTGATGACGATGTAGTCCAACAGGATATTGAGTAACAGGGCGATGATGATGTTGACCACGGCATAGTCGGCACGCAGTGAGAGCAAGGCCGTCAACGCACCAGGACCTGCAATCAAAGGGAAGGCGATGGGGACGATGCTGGCACCGCTTTTGCCTCCCTCGTTTTTGATGATTTCGCGGCCGAGGATCATCTCCACAGCAAGGATGAACAACACGAAAGCACCTGCCACGGCAAAGGAAGCTGCGTCGATTCCGAAGAGTTTCAACAAGGCATCGCCCGCAAAGAAGAAAGCCAAAAACAAGGCTAAAGCCGTCAAACAAGCTTGTCCCGCCTTGATGGTCTTGTTCTGCTCCTTCATACTCATGAAGATGGGGATGGAGCCGAAGATGTCGATGATGGCAGCCATGACGATGAAGGCGCCGAAGATTTCTACGAAGTTGATCTGACTGAACATGGTTTTCTTTTTTTTGACTGGGGAATCTAATACCCAACCTTTATCCGTCATTGCGGGCTTGACCCGCAATCTTCTTAATGAGAAGGACACCTTTCAGCGTAGGAGATGGCGGACAAAGATCCGCCATGACGGTGAAGTATTAGGGTGATGCTTCCCAGTTGGATTTCAAACTATACTATTCCACAAATAATGGAAATGCGGTCCGAAACGCTTGAAAGCAGCCTCGTCGAGCATCTCTTGGAACTGCGGATGCGCCACCGAGATGATGAGTTTTGCCCTCTCTTGCAACGAGCGACCATAGAGGTTCACCGCGCCATATTCGGTCACAAACCAGTGGATGTGGTTGCGCGTGGTGACGGCACCTGAACCCAAATCAAGGGTGGGCACGATTTTGTTGATGCCTTTGCGCGTCGTGGAAGGCATGGCGATGATGGCCTTGCCGCCTTTGGAACGCGAGGCACCATAGACGTAGTCGATCTGTCCACCCACGCCGGAATAGATGCGTTCGCCCAAGGAGTCGGCACACACTTGTCCCGACAGGTCAATCTGAATACCCGAGTTGATGGAAGTCATCTTGGGCTGTTGTGCGATGATGAAAGGGTCGTTGGTATATTCCACGTCCATCAGCAGCACTTCATGGTTGCCGTCGATGAAATTGTATATTTTCTGTGAACCCATCACGAAGGTGGAGACAATCTTGCCTTTGTTGAGTTTCTTGTTGTTGCCCGTGATGATGCCTTCTTTCACCAGAGGCAGGATGCCGTCGCTGAACATCTCGGTGTGGATACCGATGTCTTTGTGGTTGTGGAGGCACGAAAGAATGGCATTCGGTATGGAGCCAATGCCCATCTGCAGGCAGGCACCGTCTTCAATCAATTCGGCACAATAGCGTCCGATGGTTTTCTCCACTTCATTGGGCTCGGGCATGTCGACGGTGAGTAAGGGGGTGTCGTCTTCAACAAAGATGTTGATCCTGCTGATGTGGACCAACGCATCGCCGAAGGTGCGTGGTACGTGCTTGTTGACCACGGCGATGACAAACTCGGCACTTTCCATGGCTGCCAAGGTGGCGTCGACGGAAGAGCCTAACGACACATAACCGAACTTGTCGGGCGGGCACACCTGGATCATCGCCACGTTACATTTGATGTAACGTTCGCGATAGAGCTTTGAGGTCTCACCAAGGAAAACGGGGATATAATCGGCTAGGCCTTTCTGCACGCTCTCGCGCACGTTGGCGCCCACGAAGAAGGCGTTGTGCTGGAAGATGCCCTCAAACTCGGGGTTGACGTAAGGCGCGGCGCCCTCGGTATGTAGGTGATGGATGTAAACGTTTTTGAGTTCGCCGGCGCGGCCTCTGTCGCATAAGGCTTTGACGAGACATTGTGGCACGTTCGATACCGAACTGATGTGGACATGGTCGCCCGACTTGATGACTTTGACGGCCTCTTCGGCCGTAACTGCTTGATACTGTTTCTTCATAAACACAGTTGTTACTTGTTCAACTTAAAAACAGCAGCAAGAGGACAAAATGGAAAGACAGGAAACCAACGTGTTTCCCTATGATTCCCAAGCTCTTGTTCCCGAAAGCTGCGAATATATGGAAACGGGCAGGTCTTCTGGCTTGTCCAAGTCCGCGGCGTCTTCCCGATAACGAATATCAGTGACATAGGTGCTGCGGACCTTGATTGGACTTACAGCTACGGGCATAGCTCCTGATTCTCACAGGATTCCCTATTAATCTTCGGCTGAAAGAACCCGAATCCGGCGGCAAAGATAGTGTTTTTTTCCTTATGAATAGGTGAACAATACACTCATAAAGGCAAGGATGCCATAGATATGGAAAAACAATGGCTTTTGAAACGATTTCCAAAGTTTCTCGTGCAATGGTGCGGCATAGATAAGCAGGGTAATTAACGCCCATACTTCCTTCGGGTCCCACGACCAGTAGTTACCCCATGAGACGTTGGCCCATATTGCTCCGATGAAGATGCCAAAGGCAAGCAAGGCGACGGCAGGGTAGAGCATCGCCGTGCTGAGGCTTTTCAACCGCTCCATGCGTGCCATGTCTTTCGGCTTGACAAGAGCGATGACGCCGACCACCAAGATGCCGAGCAGCAAGGCGTAGGCAGTCACAATCGTCGAGATATGGATGCTGAAGAAGGGCGAACGCAGTACAGGCAGCAGGGTATGGGTGAGCATCCTGATGTAGAGCACCACGATTAAGACGACGAGCACTCCTAACCACGACCAGGTGACAGCGCGGTAGGTCTTGCGTCGTTCGATAAGGATAGCCGCCAAGGCGACGAAGAGCAGAGCGTAACCCGCATAAGTCACGCCGATGCCCCAAGGGTCGCGGGCGACATCGAGGATGGAGTTGCCTTTTTCGTCGTAATCGCTTTGATAAAAACGATAATGCTTATGCCTCAATATGTTATTCATGGAAATGATGACATCTTGATGTGTTTCTCCATCAGTGAGTTGTAGGTAGCTGATATAGTCCTTCGGCTTGTTGCTGCCCGAATAAGTCTCGATTTCGAAGCGATCCAAAGTAAGGCTGAAGGGGAGTGCCTCTTCCGTTATCTCACCTTTCTCTTGGATGAAAAAGTGGCTATTGGGCTTGTTAGGTTCAAGTTTCATCCTGCCGTGTTGTCCTGTGAGCATGGTGAGTAGTGCGCCCAGCAGGATGAGTAGGATGGATAAGTGCAGGGCGCAGACGGAGAGCCGTTTCCACAAGCGGCATTTCACCGCCATAATAATGATGAGGCCAGCCACCACGGCCCATAGCCCAACGAACCACCATGCAGAATAGACATGGGCAAGGGCAAACTCTGAGCCATGCAGCTTCTCGACAACCGTGCCAGCAGCGAGGACGGCAATGAGAATGATAACTATAACTGATGTGATGTGACGAATGTATTTCATAGCTAGATTATTTCATATTACGCTGCAAATGTCAGAAAAAAATCACTTGTCCAACCTCCCTATGTTTGGTGATTTTTGTGTGTTGTTGTCCTTATTAATAATGATGTAGGGCTGTCGTACCACGGCAGCCGCTGTTGTTTTACAGCGGCTGCCACGATGTGACAGCCCTACAGACATTGATAAAACATGTAGAGACGCGCCATGGCACGTCTCTACAATTGTTGGTTAAATTGCATCGATGAATTTCACGACGGCATCGCGGTCTTTCTTCGGCAGCTCGCGGAATTTCTCCACCGTGCGGCGGGCGTCGCTTTGGGCGTTGCCGTGCCACATGATGGCCTCGATGACGGTTTGTGCGCGGCAGTCGTGCAAGCGGTCACTGCGACCAGTGCAGATGGCTGATAGGCCACGACCCCAAAGCGGGGTTGTGCGGCACCAACCTGTGCGGATGTCGTTCTCCATGTGGAGCTTGTGCTGGATGTAATCGCTGTAAGGCCAAATCTTCTGGTTGGGATAGCGGGGCAAACGGGCATCACCGTCGGTAAAGAAGCCTGCTGGGTCGGTGAAGTTGTCGTCGCCAGTCTTCCACGACGGACGGTGGCAGTAGGCGCATCCCATGTTGTTGAAGAGCTCCTTGCCGCGTTGCACTTCGGGGTCGTCCATGTTACGTGCGGCAGGGACAGCCAAGCCACGGTGCCACACCATGAAGTTGACATAGTCTTCATCGCTCATCTCGGGCTCTTTCATCTCGTCGGGGATGTTGGCCATCATAAGGTAGTTGTAGATGTCGGTCTCCACATCACCCGTGAGGTTGTACTGCGGGAAGTAGTTGTAGAACTCGGCCTGTACGTCAGGGTCTTGCGAAGCCTTGGTGGCATAGGCAGTGGTCATGTAATGACCCATCTTGGTGCGGTGCGTTACATTGGTGATGTTCCAGATGGCGTTGGCACCGGGTGCATCCTGCAAGGGACCACGAGTGAGGGCGTAGGTGTACTTTTTCGGGTGAGTCGTGTTGCCATAATAACCCGTCGGGGCGAAGTCAGAACCAGCCCACATGGCGGGATTTAGGCCGTTCGGCATGTAGCCGTCATTGTATTCCTTTTGATACTGTGCTCTCAGCGAGTCGTCAGGGATGGCATCGATCAAGCCTGTGCCGTAGATGCCGATGGTCGATTCGAGACGGCAGACGAAATCGCTGTAGGGGATGGGCTGGCCACCTACCTCGAGCGGTACATAGAAAGCCTCTTCGGGGATGTAGACATCAGGATAGGTGAGGTTGTAGGTCTCGCCGTCGGGGAATTGGTTTCCCCACTCGTCGGTGTAGCTCAGCCAGTTGATTTGGATCTGGGTCTCGTCCAAGGGAGCCTTGAAAGGAGCGACGGCCTTGGTTTGAGGCATTCCGGTGTAGGAGCTGAGGTAGGTGTCGTTCTTGTCAGTAAAGACGAGCAGATATCCATTGCCCCAGTCGTCGGCGCGGTAGCGGTTCATGCGCATGCCGTGGCCATAGCCGGGATGGCAAGCGATGCAGCTGCTACGGATGTAAAGGGGACCGAGACCGTTGAAAGGCGGGTTGTTTTGCGTATAGGTGCGCTCAAAGAAATACTCACCGTATTTGAAGGCGGTGGTCAAACCAGCCTGTTCGACGGCAGGGGTGGGGTCTTCATAGGCGGATTGGGAAGTGTTGAAGGTGGTGCCCAGTTCGCCGCCAGCGTAGGTCTCTTCGCTGATGACCTCTGGGATAGGCTCTTTGGGGTTACAGGCGGACAAAGCCATGAGGCCTGTAAGGGCAATGATGCTTAAATGTTTGTAATTTATCATGATATTTGGGTTTTATGGATTTCTGATTGTATGATATGAGACCGGGAATCACCACCCTGTGCCTTTACCCTCATGGCGGACAAGGATCCGCCATCCCTCATGCCGAAAGGGTGTCATTCTCAGCGTGAGGGATTGCGGGTCAAGCCCGCAATGAGGGTTTACGGTTTGGTTTTGTGATTTGCGGTCTCATTTGTGTCGTTATTACTTCCTGTCAATCTTTCCAAACTCAGCCTTTACTTCGGCCATCACGTCGGAGAGCTCTTGGCAGGCTTCCATGGCCTCACCTGCGCTGGCGTCGGCATAGAACTGCACGAAAGGCGCTTTCATGGCTTGGATCTTCGTCATGGCGTTTTCGATGGCATTCAAAGCCTTGTTGTCGAGTTCCTTGTTGTTGTCCTGGATGTAGGCGTGCAGCGAGAGGACTTCGTCTCTTTGGCTTTCCATGCCGCCCATGTAGGCGTTCTTGATGCTGGTGATGTTGTCGTAGAAGTCGGTGATGGACTTCTGGCTGTAGGGCGACTCCACGTAGGTCACGTCTTCACCCGTGTGGCATTTGCCAATCTTGGAGGTGCCTACCTCGTCGGCGATGTCAAGGCAGCCATCGGCGATGGCTTCAAGGGCGTTGGTGAAGGTGGCGAAGGTGCTTCCCGCCTGACCAGCTTGGAGCATGTTGTTGCCGTAGGTGTTGTCGCCTCCGTTGACGGTGGTGTTGAACTCCAGTTCTTCCATCAGGTCTTTGTGGGCTTGCGGTGCATCGGCGTTCCAGCTCACTTCGAGTTGGAAGCAGCGGTTGCGCAGGTCGCGCGACACGGCGACGATGTAAGTCATCATGTCGTCGGTGATTTCGTTAACATCGCGAGGCTGGCCTTCACGGAAGAGGATGAACTCGATGCCGTGGAAGCCGAGCAGAGCGTTGCCGAGTTGTTCGCCGGCTACCATGCCATCCTCATCAGTGGCGAGGGCGGCAATCATGTTGGGGCTGGCCATCAGGTTGTTGAAGGCGTCTTCGTCGAGCGGCCATGAGTCGATGTGCGGGTCGATGCCGAAGTCGGAAGCGGCACCAAAGAGGAAGGCCTCGCTCATTTCCCACCACTTGCGTGCTTCGAGGAAGGTGACGGTGGCGGCATTCACGTTGGCTTGGGTCTTGTTGGCCTTCAAGGCTTCGAGGTTCTCCACCAAGGCGTCAGTCTTTTCAGCCAAGCTGGCGAATGTGGGATACACCGTGTGGTTGAGGTACTGTTTGACGATGGCCTCTTTTGTGGCCTTGTTAGCTTCCTCGGTGTTGTCTTGAGGATCTTTGTTGCAGGAGCTGAAGTTCACTGCGAGCAGGAGGGATGCAGCGACTAGGGCTGCGGATTTGAATAAATGCTTCATTTGTTATTGAGTTTCCCCTTCGGGGAATGGAGTGTGTTTTGTGTGTTAAACTGCGGCGGCCTCAAACGTTTACAGACTTGAAAAGCCTCAAGCCGCCGCAATATGCAAAATGGTTCCACTCCATTCCCGAAGGGAATCTCTTATTTATTTTGTAAAAAATCCACTATACGCCACGCCTAACGAGAACATCGGTTCGTCGTTGTACTGCTCCTTCAGGAAGCGTTTGGCATATTCCGCCTTGATGACGACTTGCTTGATGGGGTAGTAGTTCACACCGAGGGTCATCACGTGACGGTCGGTCCATTGGTAGTCGGTGAGGGCGTTGGCGGTGGGGATGTAGCTGTCGTAGTAGTCGTAGCGGCCAAAGAGGTAGAGCTTTTGGTCGCCGGTATTGTGCATTGGGTGCATGATGTCGTAGGCAATCTCACCACCATAGGCGATGGCTTTCTCTCCAACCAAGGAACGCGGATAGGGCGAGAAGCTTTGGTGGTTCTGGTTCTTGTTCCACGACGAGATGAGGTTGGCATCGTCGAGATAGCCGTAGTCGAAGTTACCTCGCACCACGAGGCCGTGGCCTTTGTAGTCGAATTCGGCGGTGCCGATGACGACGGTGCCTTTCACATCTTTATATTGGCTGGTCTCGCTGAATTCATTGGTGACGATATCATTATTAAAGGTGTTGCCGATGTAGCCACTCACACCCCAGTGGAAATTCTTGATGCTGTAGTTGTCGATGCGCAAGGCACCTGCCAGGTTGTTGGCCACGCGGAACTCATAGCCTGAGGCGGAGCCGTTCTTCACCCAGTTGGCGTTGTTGAACATGTTGGAGTTCAAGGCGGGGATGACCATGGCCTCGTAGCGCCAGTCGCCGAGCTTACCCCACAGGCTGATGCCCGTCTCGTGCCAAGTGCAGGGCAGGATGTTGAACTCGCCTTCAGGGCGGTAGCAGGTAAAGAACTCGGTGGGCAGGTGGGCGTTGTTGGTCTGTCCGACAGGCACCACGATGTGGCCCATGCGGATGTTGAAGCCTTTGCCAAACGACTTCTGTATCCAGAACTGCTCCAATGCCACCTCGCCTCCGCGCTCGATCTCGTGTTCGAATTCGCCAGTCTCTTCGGCTTCAATCTCCATGGCGACTTCGTTGCCGCCGTGTTCAAACTCGATTTCTGAGCCCATGCTCCAGCCTTTGCCGAAGTCATAGCTTAAGTTGATGACCACATGGGGCAGGTCGATGCGTCCGTGGCCCTTGGCGTCTTTGTAACGCTCGGCATGGGAGTAGCGGAACATGTTGTCGCTATAGAAGTTGCGGGTATAGACAGCCTCGCCGTAACCACCAATGGTCAAGCGAGGTTTTGTCGTGATGGAATCTTGGGCCTGCAAAGAGCTGACACTCAATGCCAGACCTAATGCAGCGCATTTTGCTATCGTTTTCAGTTTCATAGTGAGCACTATTATTCTATTACGACGGCAAAATTCCCGATTTTGTCCTCGCAGTCCAATCCCCACTAATGGGGATTTTTAAAAACAAGGACTAATAATTAATGAGGATAGGAATCTGGCCTCCTATTGGATGGCAGAATCTATTCTGTACAAGACATCTTCGAAAGGATAAAGTCCATCAGCATTGGCGTTGATGCCTTTGAGTCGGATGGGATATTTCATGGGTGGGTTGTCCATATCCAGCAGGCTCATGCTGCGCAGTTGCTCGGTGCTTTGGTAAACAAGGTTGAGCGAAGCAAAAACGTGCCCTTCAGGGTCTTCCCATTTCTCGATGACCAGCTTGCAGCCAATCGGAGTCTTCTTCTCAATGGTGTTCGGAAGGCTGTAATCATCGGCTTCCAAAGCAGCTAGTACGCTGCCGATGTTGGAGTCGTGGCCGCAGAGGAAGGTGAATTTTCGGCCGTTGCATTGTAATTCCTCAAGCATCGTCCGCAAGAGCGGTCGGGCCACCTGACGTGCTACCACAGGCGCCGTGAACAGCACATCGCCATACCAATCCTTTATGGCCGATATGCTTTCCCAATCCTCCCAACACAAGGTGTCGCCGAAGGCGGCCTTTACGGCATCGGGCTCCTCGTAGTATTGCAGGATGAGTGCATCGGCGGCCTGACAGGCGAGTCGCAACGAACCACCTATGCCAGGCTCGCGGTGTTTGATGAGGTAGACGTGAGCATCATCGGTGCGGAAATGACAGGTGTCGCCTTCAAGACAGGCCTTGCTTTGGTCCATGTCAAGCACCCGTTCTAGCACTTTGTAGTTATCTACCATCTTCTCTCCAATGCCGGCCAAACCTTTCTCGCCGCCCATCGCGGTGATCTGTTGTTGGGCAAGGACTTTGAAAGCCTCGCTGTCGTCGGTGATTTGAGGCGCGAACACGGAATCCATCTTGCCAACTTCCAAATGGTGTTCGATGCGGATGTTTGCCACAGGAAGCATCCCAGAAGAGAAGTGTTGTGCTGTGGCGATTGTGCGCTGCAAAGAGTTGGCATAGAAGCGCATAGTGCCTTCTGCTGGAATCTCGTTTTCCTGCATCAGTCCTTCGCTGACGAGCCACTTGCGGAAATACTGACCCATTATCGTCTCCAGCGCGCCGCCTCGCAGCGACAGTTCGCTAGGCGCCGACGACCAATGATACCATTCGTGAGGCGTGATGCGTTGCATCGTGGAGTGCCGTCCTGATAGGGGAGAACGAATATTGTGGCGGCTCAATACCACGACTTGTTTTAGGGTGTATCGTTCACTGAACTCGTCAGGACGATTGCCTTGGGCAAAAGCTGAGAGCGACACACCAAGCAAAAGAAAGAATAAGATGGTTTTGTATGTTTTGAACATAGGTAGTATTTGATTGCAAAATTACAAAAAATTGTGCGGGGCAGATGATACTATCCCGCACATGAAAACTAACTCAAAATTCATCCTAAGTGTATGACAAAAATCTGCTGCAAAATAACGACGATTCCAAAAACTGTGAAATCCCCAATCTTAGGGATTTATGAAAAACAGAATCGTCATTAATAAGGATGTGGATCAGCACATATCCTTCGTATCTTTGCAGCCGAAAGGAGAATGAATTATGTCAGAACACAAACATAATGAAGAGTGTTGCTCTCATGAACATCACGATCATGAGGATGGTGGCCACGAGCATCACCATCATCATGAGGAAGGACTGAAAAAGCAAATCATTAAGATTGTCGTTGCAGCATTGCTGCTCATCGCTGCTGTTGTCATTGAAAAGACTTGCGGCTTGTCGAATTGGCAGCTTCTATTGGTTTACCTGGTTCCTTATCTCTTCATTGGCTTTGACACACTAAAAGAAGCCGCCGAGGGCTTGGCGCATGGAGAGGCTTTCAACGAGCATTTCCTCATGTCAATTGCTACCCTTGGTGCACTCTTCATCGGTTTCCTTCCTGGCGCTGAGGCACAGTATCCTGAGGCTGTTTTCGTCATGCTGTTTTTCCAGATTGGTGAGCTTTTCGAGGGCTATGCCGAGGGCAAGAGCCGCGAGAGCATTGCCCACCTGATGGACATCCGTCCCGATGTAGCTCATGTGGAACGCAATGGAGCAGTGGAAGAGGTCAGTCCCGAACAAGTCGCAGTAGGAGAGACCATCCTCATCAAACCTGGCGAGAAGGTGCCGTTAGATGGTGTTGTCATCGAAGGTAGTACTTCCTTGAACACTGTGGCTTTGACAGGCGAAAGCATCCCCCGTAATGCGACCGAAGGAGATGAAGTCATTTCGGGTTGTGTCAATCTTTCGGGATTAGTCAAAGTGCGCACGACCAAGGCTTTTGGTGAAAGCACGGTGTCGAAGATTATCGATTTGGTGGAAAATGCCACAGAGAGCAAGTCAAAAAACGAGACTTTTATAACAAGGTTCGCGCGCATATATACCCCAGTGGTAGTGTTTGCAGCCTTGGCTTTGGCTTTGTTGCCTCCGCTGTTCTCGGGTGACTTTATGGGCACCTTTGCCACTTGGCTCTATCGCGCCTTGATGTTTCTCGTGGTGTCGTGCCCCTGTGCCTTGGTCATCAGTGTGCCGCTCACCTTTTTTGGTGGCATCGGTGGAGCTTCACGTAAGGGCATCCTTGTGAAAGGCTCTAATTATTTGGATGTGCTGTCGAAGGTGGACACGGTGGTTTTCGATAAGACGGGCACCTTGACCCATGGCCAATTTGCTGTCACAGCGGTGCATCCTGAGAAGTGTGACGAACGGCATCTGTTGCATCTTGCCGCCCATGTGGAGCACTATTCCACACATCCCGTTGGGGCTGCGTTGCGTGATGCCTTTCCTGACGAGGCTACTGATGGCTGCAAGTTGAGTGAGGTGGAAGAGATAGCAGGACAGGGCATCAAAGCCAAGGTGGAAAAATGGACGGTTTGCGTGGGCAACGCCAAGATGATGGATGCCATAGGAGCGAAATGGCACGACTGCGAACACATTGGAACGATTATTCATGTCGCCATCGACGGAGAATATGCTGGCCATATCGTCATCAACGATAAGGTCAAAGAGGATAGTGCCAAAGCCATTGGCGACCTGAAATCGCTCGGAGTGAATCGCACGGTGATGCTTACTGGCGACCGCAATGAGGTAGGGAAGGATGTAGCTGAAAAACTCGGCATCGACGAGTACCACGCCGAACTGCTCCCCGCCGACAAAGTAGCCTATGTTGAGAAACTCATTAATACTAAACTCTCAACACCAAACACTCAGCTGGCCTTTGTCGGTGATGGCATCAACGATGCCCCTGTCTTGGCCCGAGCCGATGTAGGTATCGCCATGGGAGGTCTTGGCAGCGATGCTGCCATTGAGGCCGCCGATGTAGTGCTTATGGACGACAAGCCCTCGAAAATAGCCCTTGCCATCCGTATCGCTCGTCGCACATTGCGCATCGCTAAGCAAAATGTCTGGTTTGCTATCGGTGTGAAGGTGCTCGTGCTGTTGTTGGCGGCCTTTGGCGTTGCCACCATGTGGATGGCGGTCTTTGCCGATGTGGGGGTCACGGTTTTGGCTGTGTTTAATGCCATGAGGGCGTTGAGGAGTTGATTTTCATAGCTTTTTACTATTTTTGCCTCATCAAAACGTAATATCATGCCCAAAAAGAAAACCCTATTCTCGAAAGACACCAAATTTGCTGAGTTGCTGACAGACGACCGCAGGCTGTTACAATTGTTGCCTCGTTTCGGCATTGGATTAGGCTTTGGCGACCGTAGTGTGGACCAAGTGTGCGAAAGTAACCGTGTCAACACAGATCTTTTCCTTATGATTTGCGAAATCTACTCTGACGGCAATTATAAGCCTGGACAAAACGAGCTTCAACATATCGATATGGGTGACTTGCTTTCTTATCTAAAAGCCTCACACCTTTATTATCTTGACGAGCGTTTTCCCCACATCGAGGAGCATCTGCACCATATCATAGAAGCCTGTGGACGGAAATTCGGCCCAATGCTGAGTCACTTTTACGATGAATACAAGCAGGAGGTGATGCGTCACATCAAATACTACGAGGAAGAGGTGGTGTTTCCTTATATTGAGGCTTTGCTCAAGGGACAACATACCAATACTTATAAAATTGACGAGTTTGAGCATAATCACACCAACATTCAGGATGTGCTCGATGACATGATGAATATTTTGCTTAAATACTTGCCAGGTGACATCCTGCCCAAAGAACGCATCGAAATTTCTTATGACATTATGGAATTGAGCGATGACTTGAATCGCCATTCGATTATTGAGGAACGCATTCTCATTCCTTGTGTAGAATCCCTTGAAAACGTTAAACCATGAGAAATCGTGTCATCATTTGTGAAGCATCGGAGATAATCGCCCTTGGGTTGGCCGAGATGATCGATGGCATGGCACAGTTTGACGTGGTAGCCCGCCTCGACAGTCCTGAGCATTTATCTGAGAAGATAATAGCCACCGACGCCAGTCTTGTGATTGTCAACCCTACATTGTTGGGCTTTTATAATAGAGATTTTCTGTCACAATTGGGCAAAGATTGTCCGCAAGTCACTGTTATCGCATTGGCGACTACCTACGTCGACCATACAATGCTAACACCTTACAACGGTATCATCGAAATCAATGACACGAAGTCGAAAATCATCAGCAAAATGAATGAGTTTGCACAGAGTGAAGTCGCTAAGAATACTGATGATGTGGAGCTTTCAAAACGCGAGACTGATGTGCTGGTTGCTGTTGCCAAAGGCATGATGAACAAGGAGATTGCAGACCAAATGAACATTTCTATCCACACGGTCATTTCGCATCGCAAAAACATCACTAGAAAAACTGGTATCAAATCGGTTTCAGGACTAACCGTTTATGCATTGCTGAACAATCTGATCGATGAGAAGGATTTGATATAAAAAAGACCGCCGCGAGGGCATATATCCTTGCGGCGGTCAAATTCATTTAGGCCTCGGTGTCATTTGGCAGGCTCCCACTTGCAGCGGACGGGCGACACGATGGCGCCTTCCTTCTTCAAGGCGTCAAAGGCTTTGTCGACTACTTTGCGGTCGAGGCCAGTGACTTCGGCAATTTTACCCGCGTTGACGGGTGCGCCAATCTCGCGCATGGCTTGCAGTACTTGTTCTTTTGCTTCCATTTGGATTCAGTTTTTTATTGGTACTTGGTGAATTGGTATTTCTCTCTCAGTTCGGCCTGTTTTTCAGGCGATACGGAGGTGATATAGGACTTCCAACCTGGACAGAAGTTGATGTGCCAGCGCCAGAAGCGTCCCATCAGTGACTTAGGTTTTGAGTCGTAATTCCATGTCCTCAGGCTTGGCCACAGGTGCGAAACGCTTAATGACGCTACCGTCCCTTGAGATGAGGAATTTGGTGAAGTTCCAACGCACGCCGCCTTCTTCGCGACCTTCGGATTTGCTCAGGCCATCAACCAATTTCATCGTGGCTTTGTCCTTCAATCCGTGGACTTCTTCGTTAGGAACTTGTTGCGTCAGATATTTGAAGATGGGATGGGCGTTCTCGCCGAAGACGTCGATCTTCTTCATCAACGGGAAGGTGACGCCGTGGTTGAGGCGGCAGAACTCGGCGATTTCTTCGTCGGTGCCAGGCTCTTGGTGCTTGAATTGGTCGCAGGGGAAGCCGAGAATCATCAGACCTTGGTCTTGGTATTTCTTGTAGAGGGCTTCCAAACCATCGTATTGGGGAGTGAAACCGCACTTCGAGGCGGTATTGACAATCATGAGGACTTTACCCTTATATTGAGCCATGTCCACTTCTTCGCCCTTGTTGTTCAGGGCCTTAAAGTCATAAATCGTAGCCATTTCTTTAGTGTTTATTGATTTGTTTATTGTTGTTTAAGTCCTTGGATAAGTTTGTCGAGTGAGGGAATCATTCTGACAAATTCTTCCTCTTCGCCCGTTATTTGGATGATCTCATTGCTGAGGCATTCAGGGATGTGCTTGGCCAGCTCGCGCATTTCGATGCCTTTTTTCGTCAACGAGACGATGCGCTGGCGGGTGTCTTCCTTGCCTTTTGTGCGCTTGACCAATCCTGCTTTCTCCATGCGTTGTATGAGCGGAGTGACGGTGTTGGTCTCCAAAAACAGCTTGTGTGCGATGTCGTTCACCGGCTGCTTGTCCTGCTCCCACAACACTAATAATACAAGGTATTGGGGATAGGTGATGCCCAGCGGGTCAAGATAGGGATGATAGGCTCCCATCGTGAGGCGCGCCGCCGTGTATAGACGGAAGCAAAGTTGATTGTCCAATTTGAGTTGTTCGTATTCCATCTCACTTATTTATATCGTTCACGATGCAAAAATACACATTATTTTTATATCGCAAACGATATTTTTGAAAAATTTTTGCAAAAATTTTCTATCTCTGTGATTTGTAGATAGATAGAATTTGTAGATTATGACAAGGAATAAAAAATGACCGCTTTTACTCAATTAAAAGCGGTCATAGTCATGTTCGCATGTAATAGTCGCCAACCTTACTTGGTGAGGTTAAGTGTGCAATTGCCCTTGGCGTCGATGAAGCCGTATTGTCCTTCAAGTTCCACCCTGGCGACACCTTCATTTATGTCTTCTGCATATCCAAACTGGCAGGGAAACACTTCATTGCCTTCACGGTCGATGTAACCATATTTCTCTGTGGTTTTGTCACAGATGCGGGCAAGACCTTCATGGAAATCGTAGCAGGGCTGTTGATAGTATAATTCGGTATCGTCATCGTAGCAGGCTTCATAACGGAAGGGGATGACGACTTTTCCTGTCTTGTCGATGTAACCAAACTTGCCCTCTTTGTTACACACCCATGCCAAGCCTTCGCTAAAGGTGGGGCAGAGTGGGTAGTTGCCGCATTCAATGTCTTCATCGAGGATAAGGGTTTTAAAGTCACCAGTCAGTTCAAACTTGCCGTCGCGGTTGATGAATCCACATTGGTTGTCGGTTTCGGCCCAGCAGAGACCGTCGACAAACCGTCCGGCATGATTGAAAATGAAGGGAATGGCTTCGAAGCCTGTCTTGTCGACAAATCCGAAGCGACACACGAAATCATCGTTATCTAATGAGAAGCATTTACTGACAGCCGCCAGGCCTTCACTGAAGTCTTCGGCATCGCCCTCGCATTCGAAGACTGTTTTTCCTGTTTTGTCGATGAAGCTGCTCTTTTGGGAGTCGTAGTCATGCCGTCTGCAGAGACCATCGTTAAAGCTAACGGATATGGGGCCGTTGCACATCCTCATGTCGAGTTCTGCAGGGATGACCACCTTGCCCGCCTTGTCAATGTAGCCTTCCTTCTCATCCTCGTAGTTGAAAATGGCCATCATTCCATCTTGGAATCTTACTTGAAATCCTGGGCGGAACTGGTTATCAAACGAAATTATTTCCTGACCTTTTTTGTCGATCAAAGACCATCCATCGCCATCCTTGGAAACGACAGCTATACCTTCGCTGAAGAAAGCTAAAACATCATAGTATTGGCAAGGGATGACCTCGTTGCCCATCTTGTCAATGAAGCCATAGAGATCGGTTTCCTTGTCGCAGACTACAGCTAGGCCTTCACTAAAATTGGAGACCGAGTTGTATTTCGGCATCACCTTCGCCAAGGCTTCCATTGTCACTTCTGGCTGTTGTTCTTTCTCAACCTTAGTTGGCTCGGCAGGTTGTTTGCCGTTCTTGTTTTGGTCGCAACCCGTGAATGTGGCCGCCATAAGCAGTGCTATTGCCAACAAAATGTGTACACTTTTTTTCATGGTAATTTGAGTTTTTTGTGGTTAAACTATGTGCAAAAATAGTGTTTTTTTATTTTTGCAGTCTATAAATGAAAATATTATGACACTACAAGAAGCTATCGTTGCCCGTCACTCCGTGCGGCAATACTTGGAAAAACCTATTGAATCGGAAAAGGTCGCGCAATTGCAGGCCTTGATTGACGAATGCAACAAGGAAGGTCAACTGCATCTCCAACTGGTTACTAACGAGCCGAAAGCCTTTGCCAATGGCATGGCGAAATACGGCGGGTTCAAAGGGGTCGGCAATTACATTGCCGTCGTTGGACCTAAAGGCGAAGATATAAAACTTGGATACTATGGCGAGAAAGTGGTACTGCTGGCCCAGACCCTAGGCTTGAACACCTGTTGGGTGGGCTTGTCCTACAAGAAGCAGCCTGACCAATACCAGGTGTTTGACGGTGAAACTTTGTTGGCAGTAATCGCTTTGGGTTATGGTACCAACCAAGGCAATGCTCATCCGCAAAAGAAAGGCATAGAACATTTCTGTCGCGTCGAAGGTGAAATGCCTGATTGGTTCCGTCAAGGCATGGAAGCTGCATTGTTGGCGCCTACGGCCGTCAACCAGCAGAAGTTCGAGTTCATCCTTCATGAGGGCAATCGTGTGGAAGCCAAGGCGAAATTCTCATTCATCGGCTATGCGGCCCTCGATCTCGGCATCGCCAAGTGCCATTTTGAGATTGGGGCAGGGAAAGAGAACTTCAGTTGGGCTGACTAGAACGTTCGGCCTGTTTTTTTGAGCAACCGTTTTACTTGGCGGTATCGTTTATTCAACCAATTGTCAATCAATAAATCCTCCAATTCTGGCACATTCAAGTCCACTTTCTTACGCCTCTTTGCGAGAGAGAACCGGAGATATGCACCAATGTGTCGCCGTTTCTTTTCATGATAGATATTGTCGAAAGGAATAAGCACCGCAGAGTCCTCGATGTTGTCCATCAAAGTGTTGACTGCCGTCCCAAACATAAGCATGTGGGAAGTGACGGAGATATACGCAGTAAAATTTGGAGGAATATTCACGTTCCTCATTTTAGCCGCAGCCTTCAACAGTTTGTAGTCTTCCATCGAATCATCCTTGTTTACGATCAAATCCATCAACTCGGGATCGGAATTAGGCATGAGCGCCTGATCATCCCAAGGCCGGACGAGTTCGTCTTTGTCACCAAAATGCTTCCATAGAAAATGATAGAGCAGGTCCCTGGTGATATGGTCGTATGATGGATAAACGGTTATCTTTCCAAAGTAATAGAGCAGATTAGGATTCTTCATGATAATGGCCACAAGACCGTCCCACAAATTGTCCAAGGCAAAAATGGACTTTGCGCCATTCTTTGAGCTTTGGTATTCAGGAGCCACGAAATTGCGGCCAAGCTCTATGACATGCGGCAGATATTCGTCGATAAACTTCTGGGAAAAACGGAACTGGTGGGAACTCGCCAGGATGGGTTGGCCATTCTCGTCGATAACGGCATCTGAGCCAAAGATGAAACGATATCCACCAATGATAGCCTCGTTGTCGGGATCCCACACAATCAGTTGCTTGTATGAATTCTCCATCTTGTCGTACTCATCAAGGTCTAGAGCGTTACCCGTAGCACCCCCTGCATCACGGAAGGTCAACTCGCGCAACCTACCGATTTCAGTAACCACATTGGGAGAGTCTTGCCAGGTAACAATATATAACTCGTTGTGTCCTTTGTTGGTGTCTTCCAGCTTTTTGGATTTGGTAAGTTCCGCTTTAATCAGCTCGACAGGTACAGGGTCAATTATTTTTGTACTCATAACGATAAGATTTCAATCGATAGAAGAAGGCCAGGGATTGGAGACTATACCGGCCATATCAAGCATGGTTTGGTGTGCAAGATCGCGCATCCGTGCCGTCTCTTCTTTTCGAGGTGTGTTAGTGTTAGGTATGATAGGGTCGCCCACATGGATGGTGACCAAGGGCTCGTCTTTGCTGAACAACTTTCGCCATCCTGTGCGTGGCCTGAATGAGATCACCAGAGGAATCACTGGGAGCGAATGCCGATAAGCCATATTGAAAGCCCCTATTTTGAAAGGACGCAACGGGGCATAGAATTTCCAGCTGCAGCTTTCAGGGAAAATGTGAATCCACTGGTTGTTGGCACACAACTCAGCCATCGCATCATCGAACGCTTTCAGTCCGCTGCGCTCTTCGGGGATGGCTATGCCCCCCACAGCTTTCATGATAAAACCATCTTTGCCTCTGAAAGGTTGGGCATACATGGGAATCCATGCCTTCCTGAATCGCATCGCCTGCATGACACTAATCATATCCCAACGGTAGACATGGTTACAAACCGTCATTACGCCATGGTCGAAAAGCTTGCGGTTTTTGCGTATTTTCTCACGGCCTTCGATTTTGAGGCCATATCGGATTCGGTTCAAGAGGAAAGCAAGCGTCCATGCTACAAAATAGATGATTGTGTTCACTATCTTGAATCTTAAAGATTTATCAAGATAGGTATAGCTCCCGTCAAAACGAATGTCCTTGAGCTCTCCACGTATAGGAGCCATCTTCGTGAAGGGATTGTCGGCCGAAAACTCCTCAACGGGTTTAGGGACAAACACATCCTCCCTCACCTTGAAGTTTCGGTATGCCGGACCAAATGATGAATAGTCTTTTGTCATGTCTTTATCTATTTTTCGCGCACTCGCTTGCCCACAAGCGCTCAATTTGCAAAAATACACAGAAAAAAGTGTACCTTTGCAAAAAAAATAGAGAAATCTTGGACACCAGAAAACACATAGCAGTAGAAAAACTGGAGAACGGCACGCACAACTGCGCCCAAGCCATCATTTGCACTTACGCCGACTTGGTCGGGATTGATGAAGAAACATGTCGTAACTTAGGCAACGCTTTTGGCTCGGGCATGGGCAACATGGAAGGCACATGCGGCGCACTTGTTGGGGCAGGCATCGTCTTGGGAATGGTTAAAAAGGATAGGGTAGGAGCTAGAAAAGCCATGCGCCAAATCATGACCCAGTTCCAGCAACGCAATGGCGCCACCCAGTGCAAGATGCTCAAGGGGGTAGGTACAGGTGTGATTCTCCGTGAATGCACCGGCTGTGTGGCCGACGCAGCGGAGTTGTTGGAGGAACAATTACATGTAGTTCTTTAGTACATTTAATAATACAACAGGAAGCATCCCCATAAGGTTACCGGCCATGTGAACCAAGATGGCGGGGACGATGTTGTTGTATTTTTCTTGGTAATAGCCTGCAATCGTACCGAGAATGAAGGTAAATAATGCCGTTCGAATCATGAACGCCGTTCCGACACCCGAGGCGAGAAGACCTAAATGGGATGAACTGAAGGCAAAAGCGGCAATCAATACGGGAAGGCTAATCCGCCTATGAAACACCGTGATTCCTTTGTCGCCCAAAGGCTTCAGATAATTCTGCAAAAAACCTCGGAAAAGATGCTCTTCTGCCACTGGAGCCAAGATGAGAGTGAATAGCACGAACTGCAAAACCGAGGCGTTCATCAAGGCAGGATGACCTTCTATTTTGCCATGGAAGGCCGTAGTAATGATTCCTGTTAAAATGTTAATCACTAGGGAGGTCAGCAAGCCGAATAGCACCGGCTTCCAAATCTGATTGAATTTAGGCACTGCAATACGATACTCCAACTGTTTTCGGAAGGCTACAATCAACACGATAGCGAGGATTAGGATGATGAATCCTGACAAAGCGAAGCTGGGGAAAAACTCGGAGTCGAGCTTCACCACATTGCGCAAAACAACGGCGACAGCACTAACCGAAAAGGTCAGCAAAAGCCCAACAAGCAGGCATGATAGAGCAAGGTTTTTCTTCATGGTTTAACTATCTTTTTCATTACAAATCATTGATTATTTCCCTTTCAAATAAACAACAGACTGGTCGAAATCGAAAATGGCATGGGTTCTTTCAAAGAATTTCAGGCCGATGTTGCCAGGCGTTGTAAACAAAGTCAGGTTTTTGGTGATGACAACAATGGCGTTAGGGAAAACGATACCGCAGAGTTGGCATTGTTTTGTGAGGATGAATTGCCCCACCACCTCACCGCTCGGAGTGGTGGCCTCCCGCAGTTCCATGTCGGCGTTGTCGGCAAGAAAACTTTGGACCTCTTCAGTCTGATGGATGAGAAACAACAATTCCGGATTACCGAAATCGATCATGAAATTGCCGCTGAACGTTCTTGGTTTTATCCCGTCGTCAAGCATCATGTTTGTCTCTATGGCGAACATCCCCTCGTATGTATCTGTGTTCATGTTGCTCTTCGAATAGTCTGAATTGATGACATGAAGCGATGCCTTGCCCAGCATCTGAAGGCTTCGGTTGCCGAGGTCAAGGCTGACGACACGACTGCCATCGTCGAGGTCGTTGTGCAGATACATCACTGGCACGGCCACTTCGTATGGCCCATAGTCGTAATTTGACAGCACAAACACTTCGCCGACATAGGAGGTGTTGTTGCCAATATGCACCGTTCCATTTGCTTTGTGGGTGATCTTATAGATGCGTCCGCCAAGGTTCAGTTTCTCTTTGCCAGTGACAGTCAGTTCCATGTCCGATAGAATGCCACTACTGAAAACATAGGCTGAATCGACCAGCAAGGCAGGTATGCCCGATTCCACCAGGATTGTGGCATCTGCTGTGCCATTGATGCTGGCGGTGAATACATAATGTGCTCCCTGTTTAGTGAGTTGGAACGTTTCGCCTTCGGTGTTGTTTTGCGCCGACAGACCAAATGCTATCAGTGTGAATAGCGCTGTGAGAAAGGTTTTGATCTTCATTTTGAATCAAATTTGCCGCAAAAGTACTATCTTTGCCGAAAATTTAACTACGTTGAATCTAACGATTTCAAAACCATTCGATTATGAATCAAAGAATAGCCATACCCACCAACGAGGGCAAACTGTGGCAGCACTTCGGGAAAGCGCCACAAGTCACTATTGTTAATGTCGAAGAAGGAAAGATTGTTGACCAAAAGGTGCTGCAAGCGCCCGAACATGAACACGGTGCCATGCCGAGGTTCTTGGCCGAGCAGGGTTGCACCGATGTGCTTTGTGGTGGATTGGGCCAAGGCGCTGTCAATCTATTGAACCAGTTAGGCATTCGTATTCATGCCGGCGCCCCCGAGCTTCCTGTGGAGCAGGTGCTGGCGATGTTTCTCAACGGCACCATCGTTTACGGTGATCCCAGCTGTCATCACCACTGCGAGGGACATCACCACGAATAAAAAACCGCCGCTAAGGAAGAAAACCCTTGCGGCGGCATACAGTCTCTTTTTCAAAAGCGATAATCACACTTGTTTGCCTAATTCATAAGCCTCCTGCAACTTGGCATTGCCTTCAATCTCTTTCGGAGCGCCCACACCGCCACAGAAAATATGGCCTTTGAGAGTGGACTTGCCGTAGCAGTCAATCCAGCCTTGCAGACCGCTTTCAGCGCGCTTCGGCACGAACTCCTCGTTCTCGGCTGCTGTGGTCAGCAAATAGATGTCACGGAACTTGTAATCCTTGGGGTACATGGCGTTCATGCGGTCGATGAGGGTCTTCATCTGGCCGCTCATTTCGTAGTAGTAGATGGGCGTGGCCCAGCAGACCACATCGGCGTTGAGCACGCTCTCCATAATGGCGGGTACATCATCCTTGATGACACAGGCACCCGTCTTTTGGCACGACAGACAGCCGATGCAAAACTTGATTTCCTTGCCTCTGAGCGAGATGAGTTCCACTTGATGCCCGGCAGCTTCCGCGCCCTTGGCAAATTGCTCCGCTAAAGCATGGCTGTTCGAGCCGGGGCGGAGACTGGTTGAGATTACGATTACTTTTTTCATTGTATTATTTCGTGAAAATTGAATTAAATGTCCAAAATAGACTGAATC
>CACXIM010000007.1 GCA_902767725.1 uncultured Bacteroidia bacterium
CTTAGCAGCCTCGAATTCGGGGTGCTTGTTGTATTCTTCTTCGATGGTTTCCAGGACTTCGCGAACGGCCTGTAAGTACTCATTTTCGCCCGGATGCTTAGCTTCCAGAGCGGTCATAATTTCATTGACTTTCATTTGTTTGACTTTAATTAAAGGTTTATTGTGTTTGTTTGAAAGTTTCTGCTTATCTAAAGCGTTGCAAAGTTAGGGTTTTTATTTGAACAATTTTCAAATTATTCAAAATATTTTCATTTTCCTTGCTTATTCACCATTGTCTTGAGGATTATCGTCAGTCGAAACCACTTTACCATTCTCGTACTCAACAATTTTTGTTATACTGCCCATAGAGTTGTAATAGACTTCCCTGCCATGCTTCACATTGTCGACATACGACACTTCAAGACATTTATATCCTGATTCATCATAGCCCACCTGCTTGCCAGAGCCCATTTTGTATTCGGCCTTGCTGGCCAAGGCACCACTAGGATAGAAGATGAACCACGGACCATCCATCATGTCGTCGACATATTGCCCTTCCTGAAAGACCTGACCTTCCTCATACCATTTCTTAGATTCACCATTGAGCTTGCCTTTGACATAATGGCTCTCCGAAGCCAAATTCCCTTTAGGCGAATACGTGCGGCAGATGCTGTCGCGCAGGCCATGCTTGTACCAGCATTCCATCTCAAGCACACCGTATTTACTGAAACGTTGATAGCGGCCTTCGAGCGTGTCGTTTTTGTAGAATGCCCTCGTCATCACCCTACCCTGTTCCGTGTACCAAACACTTTCGCCATTCAATTTGTTGCCGTCATAGTGCAGTTCCGACTTCAACTTGCCGTTCTCCCAATAGTCTTTCTGTACGCAATCATCGCAAGCGCAGAGAGACAATACAAAAGAAAGAAAAAGTAAGCAAAAAGGCTTAGTCATCAGCTTCGGGTTTCTTGAAAGCATCGATGGGAACAAGCTCAACGTTGTCCTTGTCGTACTGGTAAATGCTCCAATACAGATTCTCCTTGCCATCGTTGCCAGCCACATTCATGTAGTTCTTGTAGTAGAAACGATAATTGGTGTGCAACATCGAAGCCTGATAGCAATGCAGACAACTGATAAGGTCATCGGCGCCATATTGCATCAAGGCATTGAGAAAATAACAACCCACATCATAACCTTCAAAAGCGTATTGTTGCGGATCGATGTCATACTTTTGTCTGAACTGAAGCACAAAACGCTTGGCATCTTCACTGTTATAGTCCACAAAGCAGTCACTAATATAGATAGCGTTCATTTTCAACAAGTTGTCAACCAAAAGCTTTTCGTGTTTTTGCCAATCGTGAACACAAACCAAGGTGACTGGATAACGCCCGGCAACCTTAGTCAAGGAATTAAGCATTTGGGTGGCAAACACATTGTCCTCGCCATAAGCGATGATGACGTTGTCGCGCACGCCTGAAAGTTGCGACTTGACTGACCCAATCTGGCTGTAGGGGTAACGTTTCACCGTATTGGTAAGCACAACTTCATCGGTTGCTCCACTTTGGAAATCACCTGTAGAATACACCTGTCCCTCTACATCAATAGTCGGCACCAACCGGCTGCCCATCTGCTGACGTTCGCTTTCGTTGCGAGCAAATTCCAGGAAATCGTCACTCGAAACCCTAACTTCTTCATTGACAGCCATGTTCAAGTGATGCTCCAGTTGATCCAAGAAAGCTGAATCGGCAGCATTCTCGCGACTGACGATAAACACATTGGCATCGGAGTAACGGTTCTTAACCAAGTTTGAAAGGGTCAGTATCAAGCCCACTTCTCCTGCTTTTGCCTTGATGACATTAGGACTATCCTCAATCACCGACTTACGGGTAGTCATAGGATTAACCACAGGAATATCGTTGGCTTTAGCATATTCCTCTACAACTTCAAACGCGTTGCCAAAGAAAGGACCTACAATCAAATCGATATCTTTGTTGTTAATCTTTGCGACGGCATTTTCTGCAGAGGAAACATTGTCGGTTACATCGATGACGGTCAAATCCAACTTCATCCCTTTTCTCTCCATGGCCTCCGCAGCTATCATAAAGCCTTCATAGAACTGAAGAAACGACATGGGCCTCGATTTCTTGGACTTGTTCACTTTGTCCTTCGACGTATCAACGCCTCCAATATCATATAAGTACAGAGGCACCATCAACGCCACATGATAGTGCTTGGTGGCATTGGCGGGGTCGGCTACGCAATCGGGGATTTCACCCATTTCAAAGTCGAAATCCAGCACCTCGTGTTCTTGGACTTCTTGAGGCTCTTCAGTTTCCTCAACCAACTCATCCACTTCACCTTGAGCCTCTTCTTGAGGCATCCAATAGAAATCAGTAATCTGTTGGATTGGAATCAGAACCACTTGGTTTTCAAATACATGGGAACCTACAGACACATTCATGTTTCTGAATACATTTTCATCCACTTTCCAACGCTTCAACAACGAGGAAACGCGCTCATTGTATTCGCAAGAATGCACAATATAGTCGTTTTCGTTGGCAATCTGTGGGATGACGATACGTGTTCCCTCCTTAGGATCCTCAAATGTCATTCTGGGGTTGGCTTGCTTAAGCGCTGCTACATCGATGCCATATTCCTTGGCGATGTCGTATAGGCTCTCGCCGCGTTGCACGATACGAGCCTTACCATCAAAAAATGCCCTATGATTGGATTGTGGAGCCTCAGCAGCAGGCGTCTCCACCTCTTTAGGCAACTCCACAACAGTTTCCGGGTCAGGTTCCGGTTCAGTCTTGACGGGCTCCTCTACAACAGGCTCTGGCTCGGGCTCAGTTTCGTTTTCCACAATAGGCTCTGGCTCAGGCTCATGTATTACAGGTTGCTCCACAACGGGTTCTGTTTCTGGCTCTGGTTTCACCACAACAGGCTCTTCTTTAGTTTCGGGTTTCACAGGCTCTGGTTTCGGCTCTGGTACAACTGCCACGGGCTGAGGTTCTTCCTTTTGGGGTTCTACAGCAGGACGGACAGGGATACCCAACACGTGCCCAACCTTCAAGCCGTCCTTCACCTCTGGATTTAACAATTCTAATTCTTCAATAGACACATTGTAAACCTTCGACAAGCCATAGAGTGTCTGCCCCTGTTTCACACGGTGCAGATAGTACTCCTTGCCTCCGATCTTGGTTTTCTCAGTCGAACGCTCAACCACCTCTTGTGCCATCACATTGCCTGAAAGCAACATTCCAAAAAGGAAAAAGAGGAAGAAAAACAGTTTATTTTTCATTGTCTTACTCATTTACAAGATTATTCCCATTCGATGGTCGCCGGAGGCTTCGACGAAATGTCGTAGCACACGCGGTTGACACCTTTCACCTTATTAATAATGTCATTCGACACCTTGGCCATGAACTCGTATGGCAGATGTACCCAGTCGGCGGTCATGCCATCGGTGGAAATCACCGCACGAAGGGCAATAGTGTATTCATAGCTCCGTTCGTCGCCCATCACGCCCACCGATTTCACGGGAAGGAGAATAGTACCCGCTTGCCAGATGCTGTCATACAGGTTGTCGGCCATCTCATTTGGATACGAGGCACTCGGCAGTTCGCATGGCCAGCTTCGCAGTCCCTTGATAAAGATGTCATCAGCCTCGCGCAAGATGCGAAGCTTCTCTTCGGTAACCTCGCCCAAAATACGGATGCCAAGGCTCGGTCCCGGGAAAGGATGGCGGCCGATGAGTTCGCGCTTGATGCCCAAGGCGCGGCCCACGCGGCGCACCTCGTCCTTGAAAAGCGAACGCAACGGCTCAACAATCTTCAGGTTCATCTTTTCGGGCAGACCACCTACGTTGTGGTGCGACTTGATCTTGCAACTAGGCCCATTGACACTCACACTCTCGATGACATCGGGATAGATGGTACCTTGCGCCAACCAGCGGGCGCCTTCAATCTTTTGCGCCTCAGCGTCAAACACATCGATAAACGTGGATCCGATGGCCTTGCGTTTGGCCTCAGGATCGGTCACGCCCGCCAGTTTTTTCAGGAACAGCGGTCCTGAATGTACGCCTATGACATTGAGCCCCATCTCTTTATAAGAGTCAAGCACATCATCAAACTCATTCTTGCGCAATAGACCGTTATCCACAAAGATACAAGTGAGGTTATTGCCGATTGCCTTGTTGAGCAGCACGGCTGCCACGGTGCTGTCGACGCCACCCGAAAGGCCAAGGATGACCTTGTCGTCGCCCAGCAGCTGTTTCAGGCTTGCCACCGTATTATCGATGAAGGAATCTGGTGTCCAGTCGCCTTTGCAGCCACAAACGCCAAGGGCAAAATTGGCCAACATCTGTGGGCCTTCCTTGGTATGGAACACCTCGGGGTGGAACTGCACCGCGTAGGTCTCCTCGCCTTCAATCTTATAAGCGGCATTCTCCACATCGTCGGTCGAAGCGATGATACGAGCGCCCGTAGGCAGCTTGGCGATGGTGTCGCCATGACTCATCCACACTTGTGAAGTCTTGCTCACCCCCTTAAACATTGGCGAAGCCTCGTCGACCACCGTCAACATGGCGCGGCCATATTCGCGGGCGATGCTGCCATTGACCTCACCACCGAAATGCTGAGCGATGAACTGGGCGCCATAGCAGATGCCAAGCAACGGGAGCTTGCCTTTGATATTCGACAAGTCGGCAATGGGTGCCTTCTCATCGCGCACCGAGAACGGGCTGCCGCTGAGAATCACGCCTTTGACATTGGAGCCGATGGTAGGTATTTTATTAAAGGGATGGATTTCGCAATAGACGTTCAACTCGCGCAGTCGGCGTCCAATCAATTGGGTCACCTGCGAGCCAAAGTCAAGAATGAGAATCATTTCTTGCATACACAAAAATTTTGTGCAAAAATAGGACTTTTTCACGGATAAAACCGTATTTTTGCAGAAAAGTAAAACTATTATGGTCATTAATTTACTGCTTTACCACGTACTACTGTTCCTCTCCGTGCTTCCTGCTGCACTACTGATCATATTCATTTATCGTCAGGACAAATATCAAAAAGAGCCATTCAAATCGCTGTGTAAGGCCTTCTTCGGTGGCATGCTGGCCGTCGTGTTCACCATCGTCACCGTCAGAATCATCGACTACACCATAGGACTCATCCCCTATCTCAACCAGACCGTTTTCTATGACTCGTTCATCACTGCAGGCATCCCCGAAGAACTTTGCAAATTCTTGATTTTCATGATATTCATTTGGAACGACAAGAACTTTGACGAGTATTTCGACGGCATTGTATATGCTTCCTTTATCAGTTTAGGCTTTGCCACCGTCGAAAACATCATGTACGTCATGCCTGGCGGCATTGGCACGGGTATCGTACGCGCTTTGATCTCCGTTCCTGGACATTTCCTCTTTGGCGTCATCTTAGGATATTTCCTCTCCATGGCCAAGTTCAACAGCGACAAGAAAGGACGTTACATCATCATCGGCTTGCTCATCGCCATGGCCGCACACGGCTTGTTTGACTGGCTGCTCATGTTCAGCGACAGGATTGGGGGCGCACTAAGCTCTTTCATCTATACGTTCTTCATCGCAGGCGACGTCATGCTATGGCGCCTAGGCATCCGACTCATCAAGAAGCATCAAAACAACTCGCTTATTCAGGCACAGGAAATCGCAACAGAAAACGAATACGACCGAATCGACTGGAACGCGGGTGAGAAGCAATAAATTCGTATATTTGCAGCAAATTTAAACCTTATCATTATGGCACTCAATTGCGGAATCATCGGTCTTTCAAGCACTGGAAAGACCACCATATTCAATTGTATATCAAACACCAAGGCAGAGATTGGCTTTGCCTCAAAGTCGAATATCGGCATGTGCGAGGTGGTGGACGAGCGACTCAAGCTCATCGACAATATCTCCCACTCGAAGCGCATCGTGCCCGCCACGGTCGAGATCGTCGACCTTCCTGGTTTGAGCAAGGGCGGACAGGGCGTGGGTAACAAACTCCTCGCCGAGGTGCAGACCATGGATGCCCTCATCCACGTGCTGCGATGCTTCGACGACCCCAACATCCCTCACAGCGAGGGCAGCATCGACCCTGTGCGCGACATGGAACTCGTTGATTTTGAACTGCAAGTGCGCGATTTGGATTTAGTCACCCGCAAGCTGGAACGCACCCAAAAAATGCTCAAAAACGGCGAGAAAGACTTCAAGAAAGCCTTCGATGTACTCAGTGTCTACAAGGAAACCTTGGAGAACTTCGGCAACGCACGCGACGCCAAAGTGGCCGAGGAAGACAAGAAATACGTACAGGACATCCAACTGCTGACGGCCAAGCCCATGATTTATGTTTGCAACGTGGACGACGCCTCAGCCACCACAGGCAACAAGTACTCCGATGCCGTGAAGGCCGCATTGAAGGAAGGTCAGGAAATGCTCGTCATCGCCGGCAAACTGGAGGCCGAAATCGCCGAACTTGACGCCGACGACAGAGCCTTGTTTATGGAAGACGCTGGCTTGACCGAACCTGGCGTGAACAAACTCGTCCGTACAGCATATCACACTTTGAATTTGCATTCCTTCTTCACCACGGGTCCCGATGAGACGAGGGCTTGGACCATCCATGTGGGCGACACCGCTCCCATCGCCGCTGGTGCCATCCACAGCGACCTGCAGCGTGGCTTCATCCGTGCCGAGGTAATGAGCACCGAGGACTTCCTGAAATACGGCTCGGAGGCCGCAGTGAAGGAAGCTGGCAAGTTCCGCGTGGAGGGCAAGACTTACGTCGTACAAGATGGTGACATTCTTAACATAAGATTCAACGTATGATGGAACAAGTCATCCTCGTCGACGAACAGGACAACCCCATCGGCTTGATGGAGAAACAGGCAGCCCATATCGAACCTCATCTACATAGGGCTTTCTCTATCTTTTTGTTCAATTCGAAAGGTGAACTGCTCATGCAGCAACGCGCGCTGTCGAAATACCACTCCCCTGGCCTATGGACCAATACCTGCTGCAGCCATCCGCGCGCTAGTGAAACGACAGCCGAGGCAGCCTCACGCCGCCTCATGGAAGAGATGGGCATGCGATGCGAAATGCACGAAGTCTACACCTTTATATATAAAGCCCCTGTCGGGCAAGGCCTCACCGAACATGAGTTCGACCATGTTTTCATCGGTCAGAGCGATGACATTCCCTGCATCAACACTGAAGAAGTCGCCTCATGGAAATACATGACCATAGACGACCTTTCTAAAGACATTGCCTTGTATCCAGAGCATTACACCGAGTGGTTCAAGATTACCTTTGAGGAAATGACGCACCACGCCGGGTTGCTTGGTAAAATATAAGATTGATTGAGGTGACTACCCCATCAACCTTTATTTTTTTGCGAAAAATAATAGTAAGTATATTTACTATAAGTATTTTTACTATTTTTGCCGCGCAAAAGAAAATTGAAAACGTTTAATTATTTAACTACTATGAAACGCATATTTCGCATCATCGTCGGAATGCTATTATTGGCCATTCCGTTGTGCCTCAATGCACAAGTGAACAAAACAACTAAAGTTGGGACCAAGCCAAAGACTGAAAAAGTCGATGCCCAAAAGACTGGAAAGGATGAAAAACCCGACAAAACCGACAAAACTGGTACGGTCACTAAGACAGAAAAAACAGTAAAGCCAGTTAAAAATGAGCAAAAAGACAAGCCCGAAACAACCGTAAAGCCTATAATGAATGAAAAGAACGAAGCGCAGGAGAAACCCGAAAAGCCCAAAGACGGATTGACCATGCCCAAAATCTCAGGCTTTGTCCAAGGTATGTACCAAGCCAACTTGAGTGACAAGGGCGACCTTATTGACAACACCTTGAGAATGCGCCGCGTGCGTCTGTCAGTCGAAGGCAACCTTTCGAAAACCGTTAGCTACAAGATCCAAGGCGACTTCACCCGCAGTCCCATGTTGGTAGACGCTTTCATCAAGTACAAACCCTGCAGGGAGTTTGCCATCCAACTCGGTCAGTTCAAGACTCCGTTCACACTTGAAAGCCCCATCAACCCCGTCAACCTCGAGATCTTCGACTATGGCGAGAGCGTACAACAATTGGTCGGCTACAAAGACGTTTGCGGTGTGGGTGCCCTCGGCCGTGACCTCGGTATCATGGCTACAGGTAGCCTCTTCCCTGTTATGAATGCCAATGGTTACCAATACAGCATCGTTGACTACTCCATAGGTGTGTTCAACGGCAACGGTGCCAACCAGCTCGACAACAACAACCGCAAGGACGTTGTGGGCCGCTTGGAAGTGCATCCCGGCCTGAAAGCCCTGACATTGAGCGGATCGTATTATTATGGCAAGTATTATAAAGACGAAGATTTCAACGGCACCCGCAACCGCTGGGCAGCAGGTTTGCAGTACAACGATGGTAAGCTTGTGATTCGTGGCGAATACCTAAACGGCACGACGGGCTATCAAGGTTTTGAAGGCGAAGAAGCACCCAAACAATTCAATAGCAAAGGCTACTACGCTGTGGCTGGCTACAACTTCCAATTTGGCAAGGAAGGCAAAGAACAGAAACTGATGCCTGTGCTAAGATATGAGCATTTCGAGCAGCAAACTGGTGCTTTTGGAGCCCATACTGCTGATCATGTAATTTATATGCTTCCAGATGCCTCGGCTCCAACGAGTTATTACACTGTCGGCATCAACTATTGGCCCATCAAAAGCGTGAATTTCAAGCTTGACTTTTCTTTAATTGATGGTGCCAAAAAAGTTGACAACCATTACCAAGACTATATGTCTCACCGCGTAGTCGGCATTTTGAGCTACAAATTCTAAAATAGCTGCGGGACTGCGAGACTACGGGACTTAGGGTCTCGAAGTCTCACGTCCCGAAGTCTCGAAGTCAAAAACAGAAATATATCATGTCAAACAATAACAACATCTCTAACCTCTGGAAAAAGGAAGACTGGCTAGCCGTATGGATTGGCTTCATCGTCATCGCCATCGGCTGCATCGCCGTACTTACCCAAAGCTTCGACTTCTCTGCCGCCAAGTTCAGTACCTGGCACTGGTGGGAGAACGTTGACGAAAAGAAATCCCTGATTGACCAATTCAATGGCGCCTTCTGGATCAAACTACTCCGCACCTTCCTGGTGCTCGGCATCCTGTTCGCCATCGGCATCAAGCTGCAAGGCGAGAAAATCGGCAAGTTCATTCCTGCCTTCATCGTGCTGTTTATCATCTGCATCGTGGTGCGTCTGGTGAGTGCCGAGTTCACCCTGAACCGTTACCTCGAGTGGGCCTTCTGGGCCTTGCTCATCGGCCTATTGATTTCCAACACCATCGGCACACCTGAATGGCTGAAACCCGCCATCCGTACGGAGTTCTACATCAAGACCGGTCTGGTCATCATGGGCTTCTCCGTATTGTTCAGCAACATCGCCAAGTTCGGCCTCTACGGTCTCGGCATCGCATGGATCGTGACACCTATCGTCATCATCTTCATGTGGTGGTTGGGCACCAAGGTGCTGAAGATTGACAACAAACCTCTGGTCATCACTTTGGCTTCGGCCACATCGGTGTGCGGTACTAGTGCCGCCATCGCCACGGGTGCTGCCTCCAAAGCCAAGAAGGAAGACCTCTCATTAGCCATCAGCATCTCCATTATCTTCACCATCCTCATGATGGTATTTGAGCCCATGATCATCCGTGCCTGCGGCATGAGTCAACTCATGGGTGGCGCCCTCATCGGCGGTACCGTTGACTCAACGGGTGCTGTGGTGTTGGCGGGTAATGCCCTCGGCGAAGAAGCCGAGCAAGCTGCCGTGCTCGTGAAGTCCATCCAGAACATCCTCATCGGTTTCATCGCCTTCTTCGTGGCCATCTTCTTTGCCACCAAGGTCGACAAGGACCCGAACCAAAAGGTGGGTGCCGGCGAAATCTGGAACCGCTTCCCAAAGTTCATCATCGGTTTCTTCGTGGCTTCACTCGTTGCCTCCTTCATCATCCAACCCCTCACCAAGGGTATGGATTTCAATGGTGCCTCTGCTGTGAAGGCCATCAACGGCGTGCTTGACCAATACAAGAACTGGGCTTTCGTGCTGGCTTTCACCAGCATCGGCTTGGACACCAATTTCAAGAGCCTCTTCAAGCGCATGCAAGGCGGCAAGGTGCTCTGGCTCTACATCATTGGCCAGGTCTTCAACATCGCCCTTACGCTGTTTGCCGTGTGGTTCCTGCTGTCAGGAAAGATCTTTGACATTCCTTCTCTCGACATGTTCAAGTGATGAACAAAAACCACATCATATTTAAAGTGATTACCATCCTTGTGGTGGTAATCACTTTGTTTTTGGCCGGTTGGATCATGGCCAACCAACTCGGCCTCGTCGAAGGCTACGACTTCGGCGCAGGCGCCTATTACTATGCCGACATCCCCACAGAACAATACAACGAAATCGACAAAGAAGGCGCCTATACAACCTCCATACCAAAATGGATCTTCTATGTCCTCTTCTTCGCCTGGGGCTGGCTGATGTGGCGGTTGTGGGTATGGATTGAGACGCGGGGAAAGAAATAGGCCACAAATACCTTAATTCCATTTTTTCTTTGTAACTTTGCCACAATAGAAAACAATGGAATTCCATGCAAACCCCTGATATTCAAAACATACTAGCCGAATTAACCCGTTCCATCGGTGAAACGCCCAAGGATATTTTACCTATAGCAGAGTCAGGCTCGGCGAGGAAGTATTTCCGTATCATCACTGACAATAAGAGCCTTATTGGCACTTATAGTAACAATGTTGAGGAGAACGAGGCTTTTCTCTGTTTCAGCAAGCATTTCCATGACTTGGGGCTGAATGTGCCCAAGGTCTTTGCCGTCAATGCTGAGCGCACTTGTTATTTGCAAAGCGACTTCGGAGATGACAACTTGTTTGCGCATGTGCAGAAGGCTTTGATGGCTGAAGGTTTTGGAGAGAATAATATCGAGCTTTATAAAAAGGCATTGGGGCATCTTGTGAAACTGCAAGTACTAGGACACCAAGGCTTGGACTACAGCAAGGCCTACCCTACCGAGCGTTTCGACCGTCAGGCTATCATCGACGACCTTAACTATTTCAAGTATTACTTCGTCAAGCCGCACGAGGAAATCGACTTCAACGAGACGCGTCTGGGCAAAGACTTCGAAGCTTTTGCTGACTTTGTCAGCCAAGCACCCTGCGACTTCTTCATGTACCGCGATTTCCAATCTCGCAACATCATGGTGAAAGATGGCGAACTGTATTTCATCGACTTCCAAGGCGGGAGAAAAGGTCCGTTGAACTACGATGTGGTCTCGCTGCTCTATCAAGTGAAGGCGCAGATTCCACAAACCATACGCGACGAACTGGTCAACTATTACAAAGCTGAACTTTCCCAATACATGAGCCCAGAAGCCGTCAAATTTGACACTTACCAACCCTATTTCGTTTACTTGAGGTTGATGCAAGTACTTGGCGCTTACGGTTTCAGAGGTCTCATCCAAAAGAAGTCGCACTTCATTGAGAGCATCCCATACGCCTTAAAAGAACTAAAAGCCTGGAATGAAACCCACCCATTAATCAAATACCCTGAACTCCAAAGCATCATCTCCCAACTCTCCACTCTCAACTATCCACTCCCAACCGACTCTAAACTCTCAACTCTAAACTCTAAACTCACAGTCACCATCAACAGCTTCTCATTCAAGAAGGGCTACCCAGCCGACTTCAGCGGCAACGGAGGCGGCTTCGTGTTCGACTGTCGCGCCCTGCCCAATCCGGGCCGCGAGCCTGAATTCAAGACCAAGACCGGTCGCGACTGGGAGGTCATCGACTACCTCATGGCCAAACCGCCCGTCCATGTCTTCCTCGACCATGTGAAAGGCATTGTAAGCCAAAGTGTTGAAAACTACAAAGAACGGCATTTCAGCAACCTAATGGTCTCCTTTGGCTGCACAGGCGGACAGCACCGCTCCGTCTTCTTCGCCCAAACCATCTACGAATGGCTGAAAGCGACCTATCCCGACATTCACCTGAAACTAAACCACATCGAACGCAAAATCACGGAGGAAGCTGGCTTATGAGTCCAAGAATCGACACCACCGCAATGATATTGGCCGCCGGCCTCGGCACGCGCCTCAAAGCACTGACCCAAGACAGGCCCAAGGCTTTGGTAGAGCTTAACGGCAAGCCTTTATTGCAGCATTGCATTGAGAACCTGATTGCCAACGGCTTCTATCACATTGTCATCAACGTGCATCATTTTGGCGAACAAATCATCGAATTTGTGAGCCAACATCGGTTTGATGCCGTCATCCAGATTTCCGACGAGCGCGACTTGCTCATGGACACGGGCGGAGGTATCGTCAAGGCCACTCCACTTTTCAAGGATTCAAAAGCCGTTATGGTGCATAATGTGGACATCATCAGCAATGTGAATCTACGTGAAATGAGCCAACAATTCCTCGATTCTGATGATGATGCTTGGCTGCTGACGCAAGATAGGGAGACGAATAGAAAACTGCTGTTTGATGATGAGAACTTGCTGATTGGGTGGATGAACAAGGCTGAAGCACAATTCAAATGGGTCGATGAATCTAGTACGGCCCTTCGACGGGCTCAGGGACCTCAACCATGCTATAAAGAACTGGCCTTCAGCGGGTTGCATTTCTTCCGCAACGATTTGTTTGCCAAGTTTGAGGTCAAACCACAGAGTGTCATTGACTTATACCTTCATTTGGCCAAAAGCAAACGCATCGTTTCCAAGCCTATCCAACCCGATTATTGGTTCGATTTGGGCAAGCCCGAACAATTGCAAGCCGCTGAAAATTACCTTAACAACATAGTAAAATGAGCCACGACACCTTCATTTCAAAACTAGCCCAGCACATACAAAGCCACTACGACCTCAAAAAGCAGGAACTGACCGTAGTGTTCCCCAACAAAAGGGCGGCTTTCTATTTGCGCAACGCGTTCAAAACAAATTGCGGCCAGACCCTTTGGCTGCCACAAATGATTTCCATAGAGGAGGCGGTCACCCAATGGAGCGGAATGGCCCTCGCCGACAACATCGACTTGCTATTTGAGCTCATCGACATTGATGCTAAACTGCACGTGGCGCAAGCCAGCGACCTGAGCGCTTTTGGCGGTAAGGCGGCCCAAATGGCCAAGGACTTCGACGAGATTGACCAGTATGGCATCAACGCAGAAAAAGTGTTCCAATATGTAGCCGACGACACCGCACTGAGAATTTGGGACGTGGAGGGTGCAAACCACACCAAAAAAGAGCTCGAATACCTTGGATTCTATAAATCGCTTCATGGCTATTACCTCCAACTCCGCGAACGTTTGGCCCAACAACGCAAAGGCTATTACGGCATGATCACCCGTCAGCTTTCGGAGCTGTCAGAGAAGGAACTGATTACCAAAATCGGCGACAGACAGATCATTTTCGCCGGCTTCAACGCTTTGACCACAACAGAAGAGCACATCATCGACACTTTGATCAAAAACGGCAAGGCCGAAATCCTCTTCGACTATGACCACTACTATGTTGACGACCCCGTGAACGAGGCAGGGACTTTTGCCCGCAAGTATCAAATACATCACCCCGATTGGCTGAAAGACGGTATTGTCAACCGCTTACAAACTGAGGAAAAGACCATTCATATCATCAGCGCAGGCGGCAATGCGATGCAGGCCAAGGCCTTGCAAGCCAAGCTTCAAGAGACAAACAGCAAAGACCAGGCCGTCGTCCTTGCTGACGAGAACCTGCTCATTCCTGTCTTGAATAGCATACCCAACTCGAACTCAGAATTCAAAGTCTCCATGGGTTATCCGCTATCTCAAACACCCGTCAACCAACTCATTAAGGCGTGTTTTGCCTTGTCGCGCCGTGACAAAATCGTCCGAAACATCACCGAAAACGGCTCCGTGCGCCAAGCCAAAGGCTTTTACATCTGGCCCATCCTGCAACTCATGGACCTCGAAATCGTGAAAATCATTTTCCCTAGAAACGAGCTCAATGCCTTTAGCCAATGGAAATACAAGGCCGTTAAGGAAGGTAAGTTCATCTTTGAGGGCAATGACATTGATGCCTTACAACAAATGCCTAACATCCAAGCATTTCTGAGGGTTATCCTTACAAGAGATGCAGAGCAATCGCCCGCTGCAACCTTGGATAATGCCATTCAACTATTGGCTTTCATAGCGCAGTTGCTCCAATCAAAACCCGAGCAAGACAGGAACTATTTCCTCCTCAACCAAGTGGGCGAGATTGGGAAAATCATCAGCCGGCTGCAAAAGATCATCGCTCAAAACTCCCAATATATCAAAGACATACACAGCCTTGAGGCCTTGTATCGGGTGCTTTCGTCGGCATCGAATCTGAAGTTGAACAGCAGCGAGACCGACGGCCTACAGATCATGGGCTTACTCGAGACCCGCAACCTTGACTTTGAGCAACTTCACCTGCTCAGCGTCAACGAAGGCATCATGCCGCCCGACAAGTCGCGTGGCAGCTTTATCCCCCAGTTCATCCGCCGTGCCTGTGGACTGCCGAGCTACACCGAAAGTCAAGCCGTGGTGGCCTACCATTTTTATCGGTTGTTGCAAAACGGTAAAAAGATCCACCTGTACTTTAACAACTTGGGCGAGACCTTTGGTGGCGAAGCCAGTCGCTTCATCTTGCAAATCAAGCACGAACTGGCCAAAAATCCCAACATCAAGATTGAGGAAGCGGCATTCAGCACCACGGCCAAGTCCTCCATCGAGACGAAATCCCTTAGTGCCCTGAAAACCGAGGAAACAGTAAAGAAGCTCCATTTTCTGCTCGAAGACGAGGAAAAAGGCCTCTCTCCCACATCGCTGTCGACCTACCTCAACTGTCCGTTACAATACTACCTCAAGCATATCGTCAACATCAAGGACAACAGTGTTGAGGAAGAAACGGGCACCGACGTCATCGGCAACATCATCCACGACACCTTGCAATTCCTGTTTGACGACTATCTCCCGCAAGATGGCAAGCCCCAAATCATCGACAAGAAACTCTTTGTCGAGGTCATCAAGCCACAATGGGAACAGAAACTGGCCCTATCCAAAGCGAAAAACACGCCCAACGGCTTCCCCGATGTGGGCTTCAACTACCTGAACCATGTCAAAGTTGACCAGCAGTTGAAAAACTACCTCAACTATACTTCCAATCAATTGGAAAACAGCGACTTGGTAATCCTTAAAACCGAGGGCAAGCTAAAAACCAAGCTCCATACCGACCAAGGCGATTTCATCATCAGTGGCCGTGCCGACCGAATCGACCAGTTTGGAGGCATCACACGCGTCATCGACTACAAGACAGGCTCGGTAGACAGCGCCGACTTGAAAAAACCCGTACGCCATCACAGCGAGACCGACTTGGAATATATGAGACAGATTCCCGCGAAGGCTTTGCAACTGCTCCTTTACAAATACCTGTACCTCAAAGAGAATCCATTCATGAATCCCAATGCCATCGCAGGCGCCATACATGGGTTGAAGTATCCTCACAACATTGAATTCAGCCTTTCGCAGGCCACTGCCAAAAAAGAAGAAAAAGATGTTGATGCCAATTTCCTTGAGGGCAGTTCCTTTGTCGCCGACATGGACGCCATGCTGAAAGCCGTTATCGAAGAGATGCTTGACACGGACACCCCCTTCGTGCAAGCCGAGGACGACAAGAAATGCAAGTATTGTGATTTTAAGCTGATCTGCAAGAGGTAAACTCAGTTGAGCACGATTTCCTTCACCATCTCCTTCCCTACTATCTCGTTCAAGTTCTTCATCAACAAGGACTTGGAATAACTCAGTTCGTTGCGCAAGGCATCGCTGTCGACGCGAACAAACAGTCTTCCCTCCTTGATGGAAAGGTCAATGGTATGCGAAGCAATGAAAGGCCCGACCACCTTAGGCCATGATTCCACGACCTTGACTTCGTCAAGATACTCAGGGCCACGATGCTGTTCGTAGAACGCTTTGATAAGGTCGCCCAAAGGCTTCACGTCGTAGTAAATCATAGCCCACCTCCTATCTCTTTTACACAGCCTTTTTCCACTTCGAAAATCTTGTGGTCGATATTAGTATTTTCGAACAGCTTCTCAACCCTACCCTGCTGTGTGTCAGTGATAAACACCTGACCGAAATGATCGTCACCGACCAAACGAACGAGTTTCATCACGCGCTGGTCGTCGAGTTTGTCGAAGATGTCATCCAACAGCAAAATGGGCTTGTAACCGATTTTTTGATAGTTGAACTCGAACTGTGCCAAACGGATGGAAACCACAAACGATTTCTGCTGTCCCTGTGAGCCGAAACGCTTCAAAGGATGGCCGTCAAGGGTAAACTCCAAGTCATCCTTGTGGATGCCCACGTTGGTGTAGCCCGAATATCGATCCTGCTGCAAACTCTCCTCAAAAAGTTCGTATAATGGCTTTTCGTCAAGCCGCGACTGGTAAATCACGTTCACCTTCTCCGTGCCACCTGAAACAATCTCATAATAATGCTGGAAAATGGGTAGGAACTCCTCCAAAAACCGATGGCGCTTGGCATGGATGTCGTCAGCATGTTGCGCCAGCTGGTCCTCCCAAAGTCGGAGCAACTCACGGTCAAAATGACGGCTTTCGGCAAATTGTTTCAATTGCATATTGCGTTGCAGCAAGGCTCGGTTGTATTTCAGCAATGCGTTGAGATACAAGGGATCAAACTGAGAGATGACGCCATCGATGAACTTTCGGCGCAGGTCACTACCTTCATTAATAAGGTCGCGGTCGTAGGGCGAGATCATCACCAAGGGGAACTTACCGATATGGTCGCTGAGGCGGTCGTATTCCTTCTTGTTGAAACGAAACGACTTCTTCTGGTCGCGTTTCTGCACGCACGACACCAACTCGTCATCCTTGCCATCGTGAGAATACACGCCATGGATGGCAAAGAAATCCTGCTCGTGAAGGATGTTTTGCTTGTCAGTAGCGCCAAAGAAGCTCTTGCAAAACGAAAGGTAATAGATGGAATCGAGGATGTTGGTCTTCCCTGCCCCATTGAGGCCCACGAAACAATTGACGTTCTCCGAAAGCAGCAAATCGGCCGATTTGCAGTTCTTGAAGTTGGTCAGTTTAAGTTCGTGGAGATACATGTTTTTATGACTTCGGGACTTCGGGACTTCGAGTCTTCAAGGACTTGACATGTCTCGCAGTCCCGCAGTCTCGTAGTCTCGTGTCAATTTAGAATTTACTTAAATCTACACGGAGTGTCAGGAAATTGGGCGAGCCAACGATGTTGTTCCTTGAGCGGGCATAGTCGATCTGGAATGCCTTGATTCTCACGCCAAAACCAGCAGAGAAGCCTACCAAGCTACGTGCCTCGGGCACACTCATCTCGCGGTGAGTCTCGTAGTTGTAAGATGCCCTAAGGAATAGGTTCTTACCGATAGCCAACTCACCGCCAATCAACAGATGGCAACCCAAGTTAGTGAAAAACCGAGCGGCCTTCGAAGGCGCTTGATACTCGCCCGAAATGGGATCGTAATAACCAGCCAAATCGAGCGGATCGTCATAGAGTTTGTTCCAATGTTGGATGTCCTTATAGCCCATGATGATGGTCAACGGCAAGTGGTCGAGTTTCTTGGAAGCCATGAAATCCAAAGAGAAAGGCAGCCATTTGTCATCCACGTTCAACTCTTGCGAAAAGAGCTGTCGGCCAATGTTGCGCGCGGCAAGAGTGAATGCCCAGTTGGAATAAGACCAATAGGTGCCAGCCACATCCACACCCAACGCACCAGCACGACCCGCTTCATACTGCACACCGGCATACTTCAAGTTGGCACCGATGCTCCATTTGTCAGTCAACTCGCGGCCCCAGCCAAGGGTGACGGCATAGTCGGAAACGTTGAAAGTGCTACCGTCGGTGTAGCCGCTTTCGGAAGCATACTGCATCGCGCCATAGTTGTAATACTGCACCGAAGTTGCGAAGCTACCCAAGCTCTCGAATGTGTGGCTGTATTGTGCCGTGGCGAAGTTGGTGCCGACATTAAAATCACCAACATAAGACAAGGTCAGTTGGTTGTTCATCTCGGGCGAGATGGCCGAAGGGTTGAACACGGCCGTCTGCAAATCACCGTCATGCACGGGCAACGGCAGTCCACCCAGAGCCACCACACGGGCCGAGTTGGCATCTGTCAAGGCGCGATAGAGGCCATTGCTCACTTGTGCATGGGATTGCAAAGCGATGATTGACAGCACCAAAGAGCATATAACGTAGATTGTTCGTTTCATAGATTCATTTTTACAGGATAACGACACCTATTTCATTATTATTGCGCTGATGTGCAATTATTTGTCCACCAAGCCCAAGCCTGTCTTCACCAGCCTGCCCTTCTCTTTCAGCTCGGTCGAGAGGCGGTCGAGCATGCCGTTCACGAAACGGCGGCTCTCAGGCGTGCTATAAAACTTGGAGATTTCGATGTATTCGTTGATGGTGACCTTCACGGGGATGGAATGGAATTCAATGAACTCAGTCAAAGCCATGAAAATCAATATCTTATCCATCAATGCCAAACGGTCATAATCCCAATTGGAGATATTGGCCTTCACCATTTCCATGTACTCATCAGCGTGAAGAATAGTCTTCTCGAACAGTTTGACGACAAACTCCTTGTCTTCAGCCTCATCCTTATAAACCGGAGGCAACATGCTGGCAGCATCGAAACTGGCGGGCAACTCACTGATGAATTTCCAAAGCAGATAGATGGCTAACTGATAGTCGCTGTTGTAGGAAAGTTCACGATCGGAATAATAGTCGTAGAGCAAGCCGTTTTCGGGCATGTAGGTGTCAATCACCGTAGCCAAGAAACGTTTGTCATCGCTAAAACTGCTCTTGCCGTTGTTCATATACTCTTGATACTCAGGTGTCTCAGTTAGCTTCACGAACATATTTCGGATGAAGTCCTCACGAGAGTCGGTCCAGTCGATTTTGTATTGATCAACGAGTTTGTTCAAATGCTGGTTGTCATCCAAAACCTTGAGAACCCTGTTGTCGACAAACTTCATGTTGGGATTCAGGTCTTCCTCCGTCGGGAAATGCTTTTGCTTGTTCTCCTCTATGCGACGTTCGGCAAACTGCCTGATCTCGACCCAGAAAGAAAGCTGGTAGACAAAGAGCTTGTATAAATCGTCAACCCCGGCAAGCAGCTGACGCTCGGCTTGGGGCAAGTTGGAACTTTCGGACTGATGATAGGCGTAAATAGATTGTAACGCCTTGACTCTCAAAAATCTTCTATTCAACATAAAACGGGTTGTTTAGCTTGGAAACAAAATGCAAAAGTAAGAAAAAAACTCTTGCATGTCCACACAAAGAATATTTTTCATCAACGATAGAGATTTGGAATAAAAAGTATATCTTTGCATTTGCATTTTTCGTAAAACTAACTTAATAAATAGCACAACTATGAAGAAAAAATTCATCTGCCCCATCTGCGGGTACGTACACGAAGGTGAGGAAGCACCCGAGCGCTGCCCCCAATGCAAGCAAATCGTTGAATGGAAAGTCGTCGACGAGAGCGCTGCCCTGAATTTCGTTACCGAACACGTCCTTGGCATCGCCAAAGGCACTGGCGAGGATATGATCAAGGACCTCAACGCACATTTCATGGGAGAGGCCACCGAGGTCGGCATGTATCTGGCCATGAGCCGTCAAGCTGACCGCGAAGGCTATCCCGAGATTGCCGAGGCCTTCAAGCGCTATGCCTTCGAAGAGGCTGAGCACTGCGCCAAGTTTGCCGAATTGCTGGGCGACGTGGTGTGGGACACCAAGACCAACCTCTACAAGCGCATGATCGCTGAATGCGGCGCCTGCGAAGACAAGATGCGTATTGCTCGTGTGGCCAAGGAGCGCAACCTCGACGCCATCCACGATACCGTCCACGAGATGGCAAAAGACGAAGCCCGCCACGGCAAAGGCTTTGAGGGTCTATACAAACGTTATTTTGGCGAATAAAATTAGGTTTGTAGGGCTGTCGTATTACGGCAGCCGCCCACATTGTAATGATCGTGCGGCTGCCACGGTGTGACAGCCCTACAACCAACAAATAAACAATTAAACAATCAACAATTAAACAGCAAAAAATGATTAGCAAGAAATTAGCAAAAGCCATCAACGACCAGATCAATGCTGAGATGTGGTCGGCCTATCTCTATCTGAGCATGTCGCAAGACATCTATGCCAAAGGTTTCCATGGCATCGCCCATTGGTACAAGGTGCAGTTCCTCGAGGAACAGGCCCATGCCGCCATTATGATCAATTACCTGCACTCGCAGGACGAGAAGGTCATCCTGGCCCCCATCGCCAAAGTGCAAACCAGTTGGAAGAGCGTCCTGGCCACCTTCGAAGACACCCTTGAACACGAAAAGAAAGTGACCGCGATGATCAACAACCTGTGCGACATCGCCGACGAAGACAAGGACCGCGCTGCCGCCAACTTCCTCGCCTGGTTCATCGACGAACAAGTGGAAGAGGAAGAGAACGCCCGCGACCTCGTGCGTCAAGCCAAGATGATTGGTGACCATATCGGTGGCATGATCATGCTCGACAAGGAGCTCGGCGCCCGTGAATATCACACGCCTAGCCCTTTGAAATAACACAACAATTGTAGAGACGTAGCATGCTACGTCTCTACCAACCCCAACAAAAAGAACTCCGCTGATCATCGACCAGCGGAGTTCTTTACTTTCAGCGAATTCTGCGTGAAATAAATCACAATTCCCCAGCCTGTTTCTTCGCCCAATACTCCTTGAAGACCTCATAGTTCTTCTCAAGCAGCGTCGGCGTGTCAAGGCCGTAAGGGCATTTCTCGTGGCAGGCGTTGCAGTGCTTGCACTTCTCAATCATCTTCATCTTTTCAGCCCATTCCTCAGTGAGGTAGACGCTATAAGGTGCGCGCTTCAGGAAGAGACTCATACGGGCACAGTCGTTGATTTGGATGCCCGCCGGACAAGGCATACAATAACCGCAGCCACGGCAGAACTCACCCGAGATCTCAGCACGTTCCTTCTCAATCTTGCGCCACGATGCAGAAGACAGCTCCGGCTCATGGTCTTGATAGGAAAGGAATTCGTCCAACTCACTCTCGCGCTGTATGCCCCAGATGGGCAAAGCATGATCGAACTGGTTGAGGAAGGCGTATGCCAAGGCGGAGTCGTTGATAAGACCTCCCGCCAGAGCTTTCATGCAGATGAAGCCCATGTTGTGTTTGAAGCAGGCCTCCACAATCTTCTGGTCGTCCTCCGACGAGAGATAGGAGAATGGATATTGCAGCGTGTCGTAGCAGTCGCGCTCGATGGCTTCCAAAGCCACATTCTGGCGGTGGTTACTGATGCCTATGAAACGCACCTTGCCTTGGCGTTTGGCCACCTTCATGGCATCATACAAACCTTCTTTATCACCTGGACGCGGGCAATAATCAGGATTATGGAACTGGTACAAATCCAGATAGTCGGTCTTCAAATTTTTCAAAGTGGTATGAAGGTCTTTCCAAAAATCTTCGATGGTGGTGGCAGCCGTCTTGGAAGCAATGATGACTTTTTTCCTTCTGTCCGCAAAGGCAGCTCCGATTTTCTCCTCGCTGTCGGTATAGAACCGCGCCGTGTCATAAAAGTTGATGCCGTTGTCGTAAGCTTTGTGCAGCAGATACACGGCTTCCTTTTCGCTGATTCTTTGGATGGGAAGGGCTCCGAAACCATTCTTGTTGACCTTCAAGTTGGTCTTGCCTAATGTAATGATCTTCATAACTACCTGAATTTAACTTCGTTGAATCGTAGATTTGGCACAAAAATACAAAAAGAATTGAAATACGCCAAATTTAGTGGAGAAAAATTCACTTAATTTACGTTAAGCCCAAAGCAAAAGTCCTCCGCAGATAATCAATCCGGTGACGAACAAGTCGATGATGCAAAAACCCATGATGTCCTTGGCGTTGAGTTTGGCAATGGCCAAGGCAGGCAAAGCCCAGAAAGGCTGGATGAGATTAGTCCAAGCATCACCCCACGAGATGGCCATGCCCGTCAAGCCCGGAGCCACACCCAAGGCGGCACCAGCCGTAAACATGATGGGTGCTTGGATGGCCCAGTGACCTCCACCCGACGGCACAAACATGTTCAAGATGGCCGCACAGAAGAAGGTGAACAGTGGATAAGTCTTAGGCGTGGAAATGGAAACGCAAGCGTTGCTCACCACCTCACCCAAACAGATGCCCGACTCCCCTACTCCCGTGATGATGCCCATGATACCTGCATAGAACGGAAACTGAAGTAGGATACCAGCCGCACCACCCACCGATTTGCCAAAGGCCTTGACGTATGCCAATGGCGTGCCGTGCAAGATGACGCCCAAAAACAGGAACAACATGATGACCGCACCAAGGTCGAAACTGCCACCTTTGACGAACAGCTTGATGACGAGATAAGTCAAGCCCAACAGAGAGATGATCCATGACAGAATGCGGCTGTTTTCAAGCTTTTCTGCCGGTGTAGTGGCTTTAGGTGCAGGCTTGGGCTCTTCCTCAAACAGCAGGGAAGGCTCAATGGCCACCACATGCTCACCTTTGGGATGCATCAGCGCGTTGACCACCACAATAGCCACAATGACAACCGCCACCATGATAAGGTTCTGATAAGCTAAAATCGTCTCACCAACAGGTATAGGTTGTGTAAGTGTGCCATTGGTAACTTTCTCAAGGTTGGATTCCATAGAGGCCATCGTAAGCGGGATAGAGCCCGAGAGACCGGCATGCCACACCACGAAGCCGCTATAAGCAGAGGCGATGAGCAGACGGTAGTCCACGCCTTTCAGCTTCTTGGCGATTTCTTTGGCAAAAATGACGCCCACGATGAGGCCGAATCCCCAGTTGAGCCAGCAAGCCAAGGCCGAGATGCCCGTCACCAAAGCGATGGCACCTGCGGGCGTCTTGGGCAAACCCGCCAAAGCACTGATGCCTTTCTTGATGGTAGGTGCCGCTGCCAAAGCCGAGCCCGTCACCAGCACCAAGGCCATCTGCATGGCAAAAGCCAATAGCGACCATACGCCGTTGCCCCAATGCTCGACCACCTCAAGGGGAGTTTGCTTACACACAGGCATGGCAATGATGAAGGCCAACAAGGTCAACACCACGGCAAAGATGAAAGGCTCTGGAAGGTATTTTTGAACTAATTTGACGCAAAAACGGATTAGCTTTTGGAACATTTAATTGAAGATTTAAGATTTATAGATTCAAAATTTCTAATTAGTCGGGCCTTCGACGGGCTCAGGCGCCTTCGGCTCTTGCATCAATCAAAGTCCCTGAGCTTGTCGAAGGGCCGGATTATAGTCCACTTCTTCCAAGAATAAAGCATGCGCTGGCACAGAGGTTCCGGCTTCGCAGCGGTCCTTTCGTTCGATGACAGCACGGAACTCCTCCAACGTCATGCGTCCCTTCCCTATCTCCAACAAGGTGCCGACGATAGCTCTCACCATATTGCGCAAGAAGCGGTCCGCCTTTATACGAAACACCAACAACCCGTCCTGCTCAAACCAGCGTGCTTCCATAATCTTGCAATTGTTAGTCTTCACTTGGGTATGCACTTTGGAGAAACTTGTAAAGTCCTCGTATTCAAAGAGGATGTTGGCGGCTTGCTGCATTTTTTCCACATCCAAATCACCATAAAGGAAATAGGCGTCGTTGGTATGGAACGGGTTCTTCGTGCGTGTGATATAATAATGATAGGTGCGCGAAACGGCATCAAAACGGGCATGCATCTCGGGCGCGACCTGCCAAATCCGATAAATCACAATGTCCTCTGGAAGGAAGGCATTCATCTGATGGGCAAGGTTTTCGGGGTCTTTTAATTCATTTTCGATGTCGAAATGGGCATAATAATTCCTCGCGTGGACACCCGTGTCGGTGCGCCCGCAACCCGTGATGGAGACTGGCTGTCCCAGCTTGAGGCTCAAGCATTGCTCCACCGTAGCCTGCACGCTGTTGGAGTGCGGCTGGATTTGGTAACCATGGTAGCGGCTGCCGTTGTAGGCCAGATGGATAAAATATCGCGGCATTTGTCTGTTAAATCGTGCAAAAATACGGAAATTTAGTGTACTGCTGCCATAATATGACAGCCCTACAAAGCAAAAATTCCTATTTTTGCACTTCGATTTCAACGAGATGAACATTTTGTACCAACTCAACGACGACGACTGCTTCTTCCCGCCTGCCGACAGGGCCAATAAAGACGGATTGTTGGCTTTTGGTGGCGACCTCTCGCCCCAACGTCTCGTGGTGGCCTACGCCAACGGCATCTTCCCTTGGTACAGCGAAGACGAACCCTTGCTCTGGTGGTCGCTCGACCCTCGACTCATCATCCGTCCAGGTGAGATGCGCGTGAGCAAATCGCTGAGACGCACCATAAGATCAGGTAAATTTAAAGTGCGCATCGACACCAACTTCCGAGAGGTGATGCTGCATTGCGCAGAAACGCCGCGCAAAGGACAGGACGGCACGTGGATTCAGGATGAGATGGTGGACGCTTACTGCGAACTTCACGACTTGGGCATCGCCCATTCCTTTGAGAGTTATCAGGACGATGAGTTGGTTGGGGGACTGTATGGAGTCTCCATCGGCAAGGTGTTTTTCGGCGAGTCGATGTTCCACACCGTCACCGATGCCTCAAAAGTGACCTTCTATCATCTGAATCAGTTTTTGCAAGAGCATGGTTTCAAACTCATTGACTGCCAACAGGAAACGGAGCACCTGATGAGTCTAGGTGCCTACAGCATCCCCCGCAAGGACTTCATCGACGAACTCAAGGTCTTGACACAAGAAGCCACTTTGTGCGGTCAATGGGGCACGGACGACTGCGAGGAACTGTACCTCAACATCAAGCAACCCGAGAAACTGCGATTCAGGGCCTACAACATGGACCAGGACGTCGCCCTTTCCAATGATTGACAGCGGATTGCGAACTTCAAGTAGAAATCCGACCCGATTTTCCACTTTTTTCTTTGGCCTTTCCGAGTTTTTTCCTAATTTTGCGCCCATCTTTGGAGCGTGGCCAAGGCCAGCTCTTATTGTTTCACCAATACACATTTTATGGATTCACAAGAAGGAATCAAAGTCAGTGTCAACTCTGAAATCGGAAAACTCCAACACGTTTTAGTACATACTCCAGGTCCGGAGCTGGAAAAAGTGACCCCGGAAAACGCGCACACCTTCCTGTTCAGCGACATCCTGAACATGCAAGTGTCGCAAAAAGAATACAGCTATTTCAAGAGGGTGCTGCAAAAAGCGGCTGAAGTCCATGAGATTGGCGATCTGCTCACCGACATCTTGCAGATGGAGAACGTGAAGAACGCTATGGTCGACCGTGTGTGCAAGACCGAAGACAAAGGTTTCCTCGCGCCTTACCTGAAGTCGCTGACAGCCGAAGAGCTCTCCCGTCAGCTCATCGAAGGTGTCCGTTTGGAGAACGTCACCTACATCAACAAGGATCCGTACGCTTTGTTGCCGATTCCCAATCTCTTCTTCATGCGCGACGCCTCGTTCACCATGTTCGACAACATCATGATCAGCAACATGGCCACTACGGTGCGCGCCCGTGAATGCTTGATTCTGAACAGCATCTATAACCTACATCCCTTGTTTGAGACCAAGGTCATCAACCCTGTGTTGAGCTATGACATTCACGGCGAGGGTACGGTGGAAGGCGGCGATGTGCAGATTATCCGCGACGACGTGGTGATTTGTGGTTTAGGCTCTCGCACCAACATGCACGGCGTAGAGGCACTGGTCGAGCACCTGAAGACCAAAGAGGGCGTGAAGCACCTCATCTTCCAAGAGCTGCCTTTGGAGCCCGAGTCGTTCATCCACCTCGACATGGTGTTCACCATGCTTGATGTCGATAGATGCATGATCTACGAGCCCGTCATCATGAACAGCAAATACAAAACCTTCCATATCACCGTCGACGGACAGAAGGCCATTGGCAAAGAAGTCCCCGATTTGATTGCCGGACTGAAAGAAGTCGGCATCGACTTGGAGCCGGTGTATTGCGGCAACCGCAACAACGACTGGGCGGCACGCGAGCAGTGGCACAGCGGCTGCAACTTCTTCTGCCTTGAGCCAGGCAAGTTCATCGGCTATGGTCGCAACCAGCACACCTTGGAAGCCTTGAACAACGCTGGCTTCAACATCGTCACGGCTTCGGACGTGGCCAACAACAGGGTCAACCTGAACAACGTGAAGAAGTGCATCGTCGCCTTCGAAGGCAATGAGCTCTCGCGCGGTGGCGGCGGTGCCCGATGCATGACCATGCCAGTGCAGCGAATGGCTGTGGAGTGGTAAAACAAAAGGCGCTCGGTTGAGCGCCTTTTTAATTACTCTATCGTCACCTCGTCTACCATAATCCAAGCCTTCTGACCTTTGTAAGGATGCCAGTCGGGCAAGACACCTTGGTTTTCCACTTTTACGCGAACGTATTTCCATTGCTTGCCTGTGGTACGGAGTCGGGCCTCGATGCGACCAAAGCCCTGCATCTTGTCAGGGCGGTCGAAAACGGGCAACTCGGCCATCTGCCATTCGCTGAATTCATCGCCATCGGACGAGAAACACACCCACACGCCCTTAGGCCATATCACCCAGTCGTTGGGTTCGTGACCGAGACCTATCTTCACCGTGTTGATCTTGGTCGGGACGGCCAACTCGATGGTGGCTTCCATGTCGACGCCCTCGAAACCAAGCCAGTCGTTTTGCCAATCGCCTGAAGCACCTTTCTTGCCGTCCATCAGAGCGATGTCGGCATCCTTGCCGTAACGCTCTGCAGGCGGGTTGACGAAGGTCGTGCTCTTGATGTTCAAGCGGTTAAACTGACGCAAGGTCACAAACGAAGGCACACTGCCTTTCTTGAAGGCCTTTGCCTTAATGGTGCAGGTCTTGAGGATGACAAACGACGACTTATAGAGCTTTGACTTCTCCGTAGGCTCGCTGCCGTCGGTGGTGTAACGAATTTCGGCATCGGCGTCGGCGCATGACATATAGATGGTCAGCGGACGGTTGAACATGCGGAAGTCCTCCTTCCCTGCCATCGTCGCCTTGATTTCGGGCATTGGAAGCATCAGAGAATCCGCTTTAGGTAATTGGTAGCGAATCAATTCCTCTTGGTCAATCGTGTCGAAGGCGCGAAGCAGCACCGTGTATTCATATACTTGGTTGCCAAGCACATACTTCTCATCCACGCCAGGACCACAGGTGGCTGTTCCGATGGGGGCCTGCTTATAGTCCACGTTGACCGTCAAGAAATCCGTAGGATTAAGTTGATTGATGCGTCGGGCAGCGGTGAGGTTGTCGTCGTCATAATTATATATACTGAAATTGAAGGGTTCTGACATTGTAACATACAAGCGGTTCCTTCTCTCGAGGCTCGACATAACCAGCCAACGCGTTTCGGCATGGTTACCATTGTCTTGAGGGACAACATGTTGTTCCATCAAATTCAGAGCATCCGATGAACTTATTTGATAAAGATCAATCTTGCCAGAGGCGTTGCGATCGGGGTAGTTTTCCGTACCCTTGCCAAAATAGGTCAAAAAATTGTAATCCAAAGGCAAACGGAATTGCATTCCTATCTTTGGGAAGGAAGTGACCGTTTCCATTGGCTCCACGCGATTGGTGATGCTGATATTGCCTTCACCATCAATAAGATACACCTTATTTACAACAATTTGCAACTGTCTCATGCCGTCATAGTATTCCACGGCGGCATTAACCGAAACCGTGTTGCCATCAAGCCGTTCGAAATGCAAGCCGCCAGTCTTGGCCGTCAAGTGTTGCAGCCCTGCCTTTTTCCAACGGGGCAAAGCCCAACTGTCTACCTCGTCGTTCAAGGTCGGGGCACGCCAGAAGTTGTCTTTCACATTACCTTTCAGCAACTCTTCACCCTTCATAATTAAAGAAGTGATTTCACCCGAAGCCTTGTCAAAAGATACTGTGAAATCATCATTGTAAACCATTCCGTTACCTGAATTGAATTGAATCGGTTTTTCTTTTACCAAAGGCTTCAACGGTGCCGAAGGCCAATCCAACTTGAACTCATCGTAAGCCACTTCCGTTCCAGCAGGCAAGAAAGGTTGGTCTTTTTTAGTCTTCACAGAGAAGCGGATGAAAAACTCCTCGCCAGGGTTGCCATAGATACGCAAACGCTCAATGTTAATCTCTTGTGTTCCAAATGGTTTAATATCCAAATCTATTCTGCCCTTTTGCAAGGATTTCTCCGCCGAGAAGATTTCAAAATCGCAATCGAAAGCTGAAGCATTGGTGAACGAAAGCCAGTTCTTGGCCTCAAACTTACCCCAAGTCAAGTCCTTGGCTGTGAACTTGATAGGCTGGTACACTTTCTTCACTTCGGCGGCATGATGATGAGGTTTACCATAGCAATTAGTGACACCGTTGGCGCAAAAGGCATCATCATCACCCACACCATAAGCATGACCGAAATCACCACCAACAGCCAACCAATCCACATCCTTGTCCTTGTCGTGGACGATGAAACTCTGGTCCACCCAGTCCCAGATGCAGCCGCCTTGCAGTTGCTCATTGGCTTCAATCACATCCCAATAGTCCTGCATGCCGCCCATGCTATTGCCCATCGCGTGGCAGTATTCCACCATGATGAAAGGTCTGCCTTCCTTGTCAAGACCTTCATCCACAAACTTTTGCAGATACTTCGGGCTGGCATACATCAGGCCTATGACATCGGTGTTGCGGTCGTAAATGGCTCTTTCGTAGGTCACAGGGCGGGTTTTATCGCGGTTTTTCATCCAGTCGTAGGTGTACTCGAAGTTGACACCATTGCCGCACTCATTGCCCATCGACCACATAATTACCGAAGGGTGATTCTTGTCGCGTTCGAGCATATTGCGGTTGCGCGACCACACCATTTCCTTGTATTGCGGGTCTTTGGCGAGGCTCTTTTCGCCGTAGCCTTGGGCATGGGATTCGCAGTTGGCTTCATCCCAAACATAGAGACCATACTTGTCGCAGAGTTCATACCAATACGGATCATCGGGATAATGGCAGGTGCGCACCGTATTGATATTCAGTTGCTTCATCAAGGCGATGTCGCGTTCCATCGACTCACGCGAAACGACATGCCCTGTATAAGGATCGTGCTCGTGGCGGTTCACACCTTTTATTAATACATATTGACCGTTGATGAGCAGTTTGCCGTCCTTGATCTCAGAAGTGCGGAAACCGAACGCCGAAGTAAGCTTCTCGATAGTTCGGGACTTTTTGTCCATCAGCGACATTCTCAATTGGTACAAGGTGGGACTTTCCGCCGACCAAGGCTTCACTTTCCCTATCTCCTTGCTGTCGACTGACAATTCCGCATCGGCATAATAATAGCCATCGGCTGCCTGCGTAAAGGTCAATTCATTGATAGGCTTGGTGAGCGTGAACAGGATATTCTCGGGAAAGCCATCAACTTCTTTTCCTTCGTATGCGCCGACAATCAACGTGCTGCCTTTCTGTATCTTATTGGTCTTGCTTTGCAGATTGACCTTGATGGAAAAAGTACCGTTTTGGTAGCTTTTGTCCAGTCCGGCATGGATTTCATAGTCGTAGACATTCAGCGTGGGTTTGGAATAAAGCATTACATCACGCTCGATGCCACTCAAACGCCAGAAATCCTGGCACTCAAAATAGGAACCGTTAGAGAAACGATACACCTTCACCGCCAGAGTGTTCTTCCCCACCTTGATATACGGCGTGAGGTCGAACTCGGCATTGGTCTTGGCATCTTCCGTGAAGCCCACAAACTGTCCGTTCAACCAAACAAAATAGGCCGACTTCACCGCTCCGAAGTTGATGAAGGTCAAGCGGTCTTTCCATGTTTCTGGAAGGTTGAACTCGGTCAGATAGCAGCCTACCGGGTTATCTTTCGTTGGGGCGAAAGGCGGCTCGTTGGGACGGAACTCGTTGTCCACATTGACGTAGATGGGCGTGCCGTAGCCGTTCAGCTCCCAGTTGGCCGGCACCTTGATGGTCTTCCAACCCGAGGCATTGTAACCCTCCTTATAGAAGTCTACAGGCGCCTTCGAAGGCGAGTCCACCCATTGGAACTTCCAGTCGCCGTTGAGGCATTGCGACCATTGTTCGCCAGAAGGGACGACATTCGTCCGAGGATACAGGCGGTTGATCTCATAGACGTTGACGTCATTCCAGGCATTCAGCTCGGCTTCGGTTTGGGCCTTGACGGTAGTCAGGGCGAGGCACAGGGCCAGGATGATTGATACTTTCTTCATAGTTTTATTCTTGTTGGTTGGTCCCCACACTGCGCTGCGCTGGTGTGGGGTAAATGGAATATCGTGTCTTCGACACGAGATTAGTCTGCGCTCATCATACGTTCCCTGTCGGCATCAGGTATCTGCTCCGACTTGTTTGTTTCGCGATTGAAATAGACCACAACGGCATGGCACAAGGTCTTGATTTCGCCCGTTTCCGCATCTTTCAGGCATTGCTCCATCTTGAAACTGGAGTTGCCTATCTCAAGAACACGGCTTTCACAAACAATGGGGTCATGGAACAACACGGGATGGCGGAAGTCCAAGTCCACATGGACGAGGACATACTTAAAGGTGAGCCAGTCGATTTTGGCTTGGAAGACATGCTCGAAATAGCGGCTTCGACCCATGTCGAAGTAGTTGCACTGCGCCCCATTGTTGACGTGGTTGTATGGGTCGAGGTCGCTCATGCGGATTTGGATGGGACAGGAGAACATTTTAATGTTTTATTGTTAATTTGTTTATTTGTTATCTTCACTTCCTTCAATCCTCTTTCGTTCTTCTTCTTTTAATCTCATGGCCTCTTTTGCATTCAGTGAGGTTACCACAGCCTGCTCAATGCTCAATTCAGGGTCTTGCATTTGGTCAAGACGTTGGGCTGCCACTTGTGCCATCCATCGCTTGAAAGGCTCTGCCTTGGGAGAAGGAATAGACTGGATAATCCTTAGAATCCCTTCCATCAATGCAAAATTTGTCTTTTGCTTCCCTCCTGCAGTGTCTACGGAAAGGGGGGTGACAATTTGTCCCCACCCTTCTGCAAGCATAGGATCTCGTTTTCTCATTTTTTTAATGTAGTCTGTTGGATTCTTGCTATCGGTCAGAACCTCAACCACATCCAAAACGGAAAAATACCATTTTTCTTCTGCATCATCCCAAATGGCACGGACCTTCTTCTCCTCAAAGAGCTGTATTTTGTTGTGCTGAGTCATAATCAGTATTCAAAATGCGGAATCGGCTGCAGTTTGAAGAGGTTGGTGATGTGCTTGTGATCAATGAGAGCCTTGGTCTTGGGGTCGTTGCAGACGCCAGTGCGGATGTAGTTGTCCAACACGGCGTAGGTGAAGCCCAGATTATCCTCATCGCTCTTGTTGGTGAGGCCGTCGGATGGGGTCTTCTCAACCAATTCAATGGGCAAGCCCAACTCCTTCCCTATCGACTTGACTTCCTGCACGGTAAGACCTCCCAAAGGAGCAAAGTCACCAGCAGCATCGCCATAGCGGGTAGAATAGCCCACCCAGTCCTCAGAAAGGTTGCAGGTGTTGGCCACACGGCCGTTCATTGACTGTGAAACGGCATACAAAGTGCTCATACGCAGACGCGGAGGCAGGTTAATCGTGGTCTGACGGCTGACTTCGGCACCCAAAGTGCCGAGTTGCTCCTTCACGGCAGCAATCAAGGTATTATAGGTGTCGCCGATATTGACACAGCAATGGCGAATGCCCAAATGGTTAATGAGTTTCATGCTGTCGTCGATGTCAGGTTGCACACCATTAGGCATGGTCACACCGATGACACGGTCCACGCCGAGGGCTTCAACACAGAGGCCAGCGACGACGCTGCTGTCCTTGCCGCCCGAGATGCCGATGACGGCGTTACAGTCTTTTCCGTTCACTTCAAACCAATCGCGAATCCATTGGACGACTTGGTCTTTTACTTGTTTAGGGTTGAATGTATACATGTTGTTATAGTTTTGTCAGGTTGCTGAGTAATGAGCCTGTCGAAGTATCGAAGCACCGTCTTTTTGCTGTCGACCCTTCGACGAGCTCAGGGCTCAGGGGCTTTGGGTTTTACATAAAGCTGCTGCCGCCGATGAACTGACGCAGCATGGATGTGGCCGGAATCTCCTTGTCGGAGACGGGCGTGAAATAATGCAGGAAACGTAGCAAACGATGCGCCTCGGTGTATTCTGGACAGTTGTTCGGCACTGTGGCCAGGATGCTCTCGGCATGATTACGCATGACGGCAAACTCCAACAGATAGGCCGAGTTGAACATCACGTCAGCATTCTCTTGGAAGGGATAGATCCATTTTTCCTCGGCAGCACGCACACTGGCCCATTGGCTGATGGTCTGGCGAGCAGTGAAGGCACCCTTATTGCTGTCGCGCACGATGCGGCGCAACAAGCGGTTGTCATCCGTTGGGATGGTGTTGTGGTCATCCAGCGCAGTGCTGGTCAAAGTAGAGATGAAGATGCGGAACTTGGTCGACTCAGGAATCTGGTCCGTGAGCATGGGATTGAGAGCATGAATGCCTTCGAGTAACAAGACGCAGCCTGGCTTGAGTTGCAGCTTCTTTCCGTTGTATTCGCGAATACCTGTAACAAAGTTGTACTCAGGCACTTCAATCTCTTCACCTCTCAGCAAGGCCAGCAAGTCACGCTCAAGAGCAGCGTGGTCAACGGTATCGAAGTTGTCGAAGTCGTAGGTGCCATCGGGAAGCTTAGGTGTATCCACGCGATTGACGAAATAGTCGTCCGTCGAGAACGAGATAGGCTTCAGTCCACAAGCTTTCAGTTGTATGCTCACACGGCTGCAGAAGGTGGTCTTGCCACTGCTACTCGGTCCAGTAATCAACACCAAACGCACAGGGTTTTCGCTGTGATAGCGGCGGTCGATCTCCTCGGCAATCTGAACGATTTTCTTCTCTTGCAGGGCCTCCGCCACTTGCACCAGTTCGCGAGCCATCCCGTTTTGGCAGGCGTGGTTGACGTCGCCGACCGTGCTCAGCCCCATGATGTCGTTCCATTTCAAGCTCTCCGAAAACACCTCGAAGGTCTTGGGCTGGTCTTGCATCTCGGCCAGTTGGTCGGGATGGTCGCGGTCGGGAATACGAATCAAAATGCCATCGCGATAGGCCTCGATGTCCCAGATGTTGAGATAACCCGTGGAAGGCACCAAGCGACCGTAATAATAGTCCGCAGTGTCTTCCAAAGTATAGTAATCGGTATAGGCTTTTCCGCTGGTTTCAAACAGTTTCACCTTGTCCTGCTGCCCCATCTTGCCAAACATGTCGATGGCGTCCTCGATGCGTGCCTCGTGGCGGTGGAACTGAATGTCGTCGGCCACTATGTTCCTCATCCGTAGCCTCAATGCAGCGATGTCATTACCATTAAGGATTTCACCATCGCTTTTCTTGATGCGGCAATAGAAACCTTTGGAAATAGGGTGCTCCATGTTCAGCTTGCTGCCTGGGAAGAGGTCTTGAGCCGCCTTGTAAAGCAAGAAACCCAGCGACCTGAAGTATACCAAACGAGCTGTGTGGTGCGTGAGGTCAAGGAATTCAACATCACGGCTGTTGTACACGCGGAACTTCAGTCCTTGCGACACATTGTTGACCTTGGCGGAAACGATAGGATAAGGCCTTTCGAACTCGAATTCGGGCAACATCTCAAGCAAGGTCGTGCCTTCCTTGAACTCTTTCGTCGTCTTGTTGTTGATGCAATAAACTTGGAGCATGATTCAGTGGTTTTATTCTATTTCTTGGTTTTGTACACGATTGAGGGCATCGATGGCCAACTTGTAGTCAGGCTGGGTTTTGAGAACATCCCTATAGATTTCAGTGGCTTGTGCATAGTCGCCCATCTGTTCGAGCACGCGGCCTTTGTTGTATTTGGCGTCAATGTAGGCAGGATTGATGGTCAAAGCACGATTGAAATAATCCAGTGCAGCCTCGTTATCCATGAGGTAAACGTAATTGACGTAGCCCTTGTTGAACAGCACGATATAGTTATAGGGATACTTCATCAGGATGGTGTCGTAATGCGCCAAGGCCTCCTCAGGCTCGCCATGACTTTGAAGATACATAGCCAACTCATAGCGCGGTGTCGGAATATCGGGGAACTGCTGCTGCGCCTTGCGCAGATAGTCCATGGCGTATGGCGGCTGCTGCACGGCATAGATACGGCTGATTTGCTCAACGGGGTCGTAGAAGTTCGCGTCCTGTTCCGAGGCCAGTTGGAAGTTCCTCAGCGCGTTAACCGTATCCTGTTTCGATATCATGTAGCACATGCCTTTCACGAAATATGCCTTGGGGTTGTATGAGGCAAGACCTAAAGCCTTGTCAACGTATGCGAAAGCAAGGTTGTAATTCTGCTGCAAGAGGTTTAGCTCAGCCAGTTTCACCAGCGGACGCGCATCCAATGAGTTGATTTCCACCGCCTTGTTCAGCGTTGAGGCGATATTGTCTTGATCGCCTAAGGCATAATACACATCGGCGAGCAAGAGGTAGGTTTCCACATTGTTCGGGTCGAGCTGCAGTGACTTGTTGATGTCGACCATGGCCTGTCCGATTTGCTCACTGGCGAAATAAGCCTTTGCGCGGTGCACATAGAGGCTCGCATTGGTGCTGTCCAGGGTAATGGAGTCGGAAATCAGCTGGATAGCATCGTTCACAGTGATAGGCGCCTTGGGCTCTGGGTTAGTATTTTCCGTTTCTGGTTTCGGTGTATTGTTGCATGCAAAAAGGGCGAGCAGCAGGCCAAGGAATAGGATGGATTTGTTTTTCATTGAATTTTCTATTGATCTCATAATGTCATTGGCCGTCAGCTTTCAGCAATCAGCATTCAGCTGGCAGAAACCAAGCTGATGGCTGACTGCTGATGGCTGATGGCTAAAAATCATTCTTCGCTCTTCTCCAACGCCTCGAAGATCTTGGCAGCGAGTTCGTCGGCGAGTTCGGGGTTGTCTTCGATGAGTTTCTTGACCGAGTCGCGGCCTTGGGCGAGCTTGGAG
>CACXIM010000008.1 GCA_902767725.1 uncultured Bacteroidia bacterium
CATATTCGATGGCCCACGAAGGTTTGCTGATGGTCCAAATACAGTTGTCCCAAACGCATTCGCTTTCATTGTGTTCTGATTCCTCAACCCTAAAGGTGTATTGGAACGAGAAAAACTCGGTATTGGTGACAACGGCTATGGTATCAGCTTCGGCATTGGGCATACCATATACGACGGCATTAGGATCGGTACATCGGATTTTGGCGGGTTTGGGTGAATAGTGTAGTGTCAGATCAAGGTGAATGATGCTGTCGCAACCTAAGGCTGAGGTGAATGATTTGGTGTGTATGCCATTTTCGGTAAGTAGGGTGTCGCCCCATAGGTATTGGTCACAACTGTCATCGTGGACAGTGATGGTGGTGTCGATGGTTCTTTCGATAGTGAGGTGCATGGTAGCGATGCTGTCGCAGCCCTCGGGTGTGAGGAAGTGCTGGCTATAGTTGTCAGTAGATGTATAATAATGGTCATTCCAAACTAAGGTGTCGCATGCGAAGGCGTAGAAGGTCGCAGCCGCCTAAGGTAGTGTATTGATACATGTAGTCTCCTGATGAAGTGTAGATGCGCCCATCCCATTCATAACTGTTGCTGCATGTGTGGTCACTGAATTCGTAGGTGATTTCATCATCCACGATAAGGTGAAGGTATAGGATGCTATCGCAGCCATAGTGTGTCAACAGGTTGAGTTGCCGGTCGTAGACGCCAGGTTGGTCGTACACGAAACTGAAGCCATGGGCATCATACACGCCAGGTTGGCCTTGCCAGCATCGGCTGTCATTGATGGGAATGTGGTAGTTGGGACGGGCTGTGATGTAAATCAACAATGAATCTTGGCATTCGCTGTGCAAGGGGTTGTCTTGGAGTCGGGCCAAGATGGTGTCATTGTTGATGCGCACGTTGTTGAATCCATATCCTGAGTAGAAAGAGCCTTCGCACACTTCGTCGTATTCAACAACGTATTGTTGCGAGACGTCGATAAAGAAATAGGTGGTATCGCTTGACGAGCCTGAACATCCTCCTTCGTCGACGGAGATGGATAAGGAAGCGTTGTGCAATCGTTTGTCGTGGTAGGTATGGGTTACTGGATTGCTTGTGCTGGTAGTGCCGTCTCCAAAATCCCAAAGGAGATGGTAATTCTGTAGGTTGACCTCCGCTGTAAAGGTGATGGGCTCTTCTACACAGTATTGGAAAGTCTCCTCGGGCTGTAAGGCGACGTCGTTGATGATCAGTGAGGTGTTAAGGTTGACCGCCTTTGACCCTACCAAATAGGCATAGCCTTTGGCTTCGCCAAAGCCGTAGACATGGGCATTGAAACCGTGAGCACACGAAAGATGGTGCACGTCATGAGAGATTTCCTGCTGGATATAACTGTAATTGTTGTTGCCATTGACGCGATGGAATAGCAGGGGCGAAATCATCTCGCCGTCCAGATACACCGTTGCGATGTCTTCGGTTTTTACGATGATATTCACATAATGGTGGTCGATGTCGGCATGAGCGGCATCGTGGAAAGTGGTGAAGGTGATTTCGTCGATGCGTTGCTCGACAGGTGCTATCCAAACCATCGACGGGTCGCCATAGTGATCCCATGACGAGCTTTCGTAGGAGGTGTTGAAGAGAAATACTGCGGCAGGGTAGTCCGACTCGATAAAACAAGAGGCATCGGTACCACTCAACAGGAAGATGTGGGATTCTCCGGCATTGAGCGTTGCCAGCAGTTCGCCGTTTTTCATGATGTTGTTGCCATCGGCAGAAGAGGTCACCTTGACATAGTCTTCTTGGCGTCCGTAAGAGCTGGTGACGACGAATTGTTTGCCCCATGACTGCAGGGGCATGGCTTGTTCAAATACGATGTCGCGACTGCTTCGACCTTCTGGGATGGCAGTCAAGGTGTTGCCATTGAAGACGGCTATCCGCTTGCAATCACGGGCGGTAATACGTGTTCCGCTCAGGTCTCTATGGTTGCCCGAATAAGTGGACCGGTACTGATAGGCTTCACCGGCGTTGAGGACGATGCTAAACTCTTCAAAGGCGGGATGCAGCCCTGTAACCGAAGCGACCGTTGGGGTGATGTCGATAGTGGTGTTGTCTTCAGTGGCAACAATCAGGAAAGCGCTGGTGAAATATTGCTCAAAATCAAAGCTCATGCCGACGTAGGTGGACTGGTCGTATGTTTGGACTATGTAGTCATCCGCTAAGGCATGAATGGGAAGGACGTAGGAAGCATCAAAGGAAACGGGGGCGATATTGGTGCAGAACACCGAGACCGTGTCGGTGGTGACAATACGCAGGCCTTTTTCCACAGCTCTTTCATTGTCGCTCGTTTCCACGTAGGCTTGGTCTTCAAGATGATCGATGGTGGTGATGTTGTTGGCGCGCACAAAAAACGGTTGCGACCAACCTGTGTTGGGATTCATGATGGTGCCTGAGCAGTCGCGTTTGCTGCTTACGAGGACTTGGTTGAGGATATAGGCAGACCCTTCTTGGGTGGAATTGGTCCTGTATCCATTTCCCAGAAACGACACCCAAAACTCCTTGCCTTGGGTTGAGGTGTTTTGTGCTTCCAATGGCAGTAATAGGCAACCCAATACGAATACCAGAAATGCCTTCTTTATCATATCCCTAACCTTTTAACAGCCAAAACTACCAACTTATCAACTGCTAACTCCTAACTCCTAACTCAATCATACTCTCCCCAATTCATGCAAGCCCCTTGCAGCTGTTTCTTGAGGGGAAGCATGAAAGTCAGGGTGGCATGTGCATCGGTGCTGTAACGCAGGTATTTGAATTCGTCGTTGTCAGTCTCTCCATTCTTGTAGGTCGGCAATCCGTTCACATTGGCCGAAACATCGAACTTGACAAGGAAGTAGTAATTGCCTGCGTTGATTCTGAATAGGGATCCGATGCCAATCGTAGCCCCTACATTAAGAGCCCGATAGGTAGAACGATTGAACGGAATTGTATTTTTGCTGTAGGAGATAAGTGTTTGGTCCTCATCGTTTCTATAGTAAGCCGTGGTTTGGGTCATTTGGGCCGTGCTGTCGGGTAGCACATACGAAACCCTTGGTGCAGCGTAAACATACGGTACGATGTTCCTTTTGGAGGCTAATCCTATATAATAGGTGAAAGGCACGTATGCTTCGATGGCACGGTAGTTGGCCTTGAATCCTTTGACGATACTTCCGTAGTTGATTTGAGCTTGTGCGGCATCCCATTCAATGGGGAAGTTGTCGTTCAAAAAGCTTAACTGTATGTTGTGTTGCGCGTATACGACATTCAATCCGACTGAAAGATTGCTTTTGATTTTGCGTTCCACGCCGATGCCTGCAAAATAGCCCAAACTATTGGTGATGGTGTCGAAAGGCGTGTAGTTTTTCAGATACCAGTCGGAGGCTTCAAGGCTATGGAAATGCAGCCAAGTGGTAAGATTTGCACCTCCGAGGATGCCTACGTTCCATTTGGCTTCGCTCGATTGTATCTGGTCACGAGGAGAGGTGAGGGGCTTACGGAATTGTGCCGTGGCGGTATTACATAAGAAAAGCAACAGGAAAAAGACTGTGATGTGTTGTTTTTTCATCTTGATAATCAGTTATTAGGGTTCCAATATGAAAAGGGTAAAAAGTCGTGGTGATAAACGATGATGTCTCCGATGTTGGCAACACGAATTCCAGCGCCACTATCATCGTCATAGCCTATAAATTTTATGGCAAAATACAAATCTTCTACACCGTTATCAGTGATTTTGCCTGAGACAATTACTGCTTCATGACTTCCATAAATTACTGCTTGTGGAAAACTGATATTATACGTTGAGGCGTTAGGTGAAAGATAATATTCTTGTTCATGACGATGTTGACGGAAGTAGGCAGTGAAATAGTCGGAATTGCCCATGATAAAAACCGAATCGGATGTGTGGACGATATCATAATATCGAAGTTCGACATGATCGATTGGCGGGTTACCTATGGGCAATAGAGTGTCAACGTATACACATTTATAATCTACTTGAGCTATGCAACGGTGCTGGTCATGAAAATAAAAGTAATCTGAAACGTCCTTTTCAGTTGGAAGAATTGTGACTAGTTCTGGGTGATCAGGGTTATGTGGGAAATAGTTTCGACAAAACGGAGCGGCAGAATCTACGGCATAGTAGTCTAACAAGATAGGGTTTTTTTTGTGAAAACCTAAAATTGTGTCGGCATTCATCTTATAAAGAGTCGGAGGATTGTCTCCGAAATGGATATGTGGCCCCATGATGGCAATCAAATCGGCAGGGATGACTTCCTCGATGCTGGGAATGGATTGTATGGCATAGTCGAGGCCGAATCGGGCTTCATAATGGTATTTGACCTGTCCGTCAATAATATCGTTTCCATCCAAAATGAATTCATATCTGGGCTGGGTGGAAAGCGGCTTCCCGTCGCGTACCCAATTAATAAAGGTGTAGCCATTTTTGGGTGTCGCGGTTAGGATGAGCGAGTCTCCCTCTTGAAATGACAGGGATGCCGACTCGTAGTTGAGGGGGGTTGCAACTCTATTGGTCACTTTCTCAAGGGTTAAAGTGCCACCCTCTTCTGGGACTTTCTCAACCGAAAAAGGTTTGTCGTTACGGGTAAAGGATTCAGGGACGATCGATTCAACTTTGCTGCATGAGGCAAAAAGGAAGCTCACGAGCCCGGTAAATAGAAAAAGACGCAGTGTTTTATTCATTGTTTGAATGACTTTTATTTATTATTGAATGATGACGACTTTCTTGGCAAACACCCTGTTGTTGTTGGCGAAGACAAAGAAATAGATGCCCTGGGCGTGTTGTTTCATGGTGTAGTCATAACAGTATCGGCCAGTGCTGACGTTGGTTTCGAATGCATCTATAGGCGTGCCCGTCATATCTAACACTTTAACAAAGGTGGGACCTTCCATGTCTTCAAAATTAATGTGCATTTGTCCATTGTTGGGGTTGGGTACGATGTTTACCTTGGCCGCAGCGATGTCGTTCTCGTTCATGCCCAAAAAGGAAGACTTGAGGTAGAATTTGCGCTCTTCGCTGCCGCAGTCGTTGCTTATGGTTGCGGTGAGCGTCACGATGTCGTCGTCTTGTTCGGCCACGTAGACTGTGCATTCACTACTATAATACCCATCTGAGGACTCCACGGGTGTGGATTCGATAGCCCATGATGGCTTGCTGATTGTCCATTCGCAATTGTCCCAGATACAACTGCTGTGTGCTGCCTCATTGACCTTAAAGACATATTGGAAGGAGAAGAACTCGGTGTTGGTGACCACTGCGATGGTGTCGTGGTTGGGACCATACACCACGGCGTTTTCATCCAGACAATAAATGGAGCTGGGCTGAGGTGCGTAATGCATGTTTGTAATGGTCACTGTCATCGTTGTGTCGCAACCGTGTGTGGTTTGGGCGATGGGATTTGTATTATTGTCGAATATGTAGACGCTATCCTTTTCAAAGTGAATGGGCTCTCCGAACCAATCGAAATGGATGTCGTAGTCGCATGTGTTGTCGTAGGATATGGTGGCGTTGTGTCTTTTGTTCACCGTGAGGTTGAGCGTGACGATACTATCGCAACCATACTGGTTGGCGTAGGTTCTGATATAGGTGCCCGATTCGTCGTAGTTATTGCCTGAATGGCCATTTTCAGTAAAGGTGTGTCCTTGTGGGTCCCAAGTGAATAGGTCGCATTCGGTCTCGGAGATGTTTGTTTCATGTTTGGGGTTGACAACAATGGTGACGCTGGCTTGCTGAGTGACGAGGCCATCGCCCACTTGGCAGGTATAAGTGTTGGTGCCAACGGGCGGCGTGACTGTGGGGGCCTGTTGTGTTGAGGTGAAGTTGTCAGGTCCAGTCCAACTGTATGTGTAATTACCCGTGCCTCCTGTTGGAGTGGCATGGATTGTGGTCGGGAAGTTTTCGCACAGTTGGTTTTCATCAGCGTAGGCCGTTGCAGCCAGGTTGGAACCTTCCATGCTGACAGCCACTTGAGTAGTGGCTGTGCAGCCGCCTTCGGTATTGGTGACGGTGAGCGTGTAGACTACTGTCTCATGCAAGGGCACGGTTTGGGTGGTCGGGCTGTTGGGGTCAGTGACCATGTTGGCAGGCTCCCAATGGTAGGTGCATGTGTTTCCTTGTAAGCCCGAATCACCGGACAGCGTGGCGGTGCCGTCATAGATGACAAGGTTAGGATCAGCCGTGGCTGTAGGCACGGGCATGGCGTTCACGACCACGGTTTGCGTGATTTCTCCAGGACAAGTGCCGTCTTCCGCTGTGACGACAAGCGTAACTTGATACGTGCCTGCTTCCGAGTAGGTGTGGCTGACGATTTGGCCACTTCCGGTTTCATCATCACCGAAGTCCCAATCATAGTTGGCGACATTTGCCCCTGAAGCCAATCCCTCGAATTGGGTGGTTTCGCCTTCGCAAACGGTGGTGGCAGTGAAGCTCGGCGTGGGCTGTTGGTAAACATTCACCACTGTGGTGGCTGGGGTGGTTTGTGCGCCTACTGTGGTGACAATAGAGTAAGTACCTGCCATTGCCAAGGTGCAGTTTTCACGTGTGGGATTCGGCTCGGTCGAAGTCCATCCGTCGGGGCCGGTCCATAAATAGGTCGCATTGGGTTGCTCGTTGATGTGCAATTGGATGGTTTCGCCTTCGCAATATGGGCCGTCGTTGCTAGCGGAGCCAGGCATGATGCCGCAGTCGGTCTCGCCATCACCGTCATGCTTCTGGAAGGTGATGTTGCCACTACTGCCACTATAGTTGGTGATAAGCAGGATGTAGTATTGTCCTACTTGTCCGTTCACGACGTGAGCATACTCGAAGTGACGTGCATCGAAGCTGCAGTCATGAAGGTTGCCGTATGGATAGTTGCTGTTGCTTGACGTGTTGTTGGGGCAATCATCGCAATCAGCGGTCAACATACCTGTTTGTCCCGCCTCTACAGGACAAGGGTCGTTTTGGTTGTCAAAAGGCCCCCAAAGGGCAAAGTCAACATCAAAGTCAGCTTCAATCAAGATGGTGATGTTGCCTGCTACACCTATTCTCATATAATACCAGAAAGAGTGTTTGTTTGTCGGTGAAGTACCCAAGCATCCGTAATCAGGTCCCGACCAAGAATAACCGCTGTTAAGTGCAGGGAAATCATAGATGTCTGAAGTACAGAAGGGCTCTGCATCCATGCAGTGGTTGGCACGGTCGAGATGGTCGGAAATCAAAAAGTTGTAATACACATTGCTTATGTTGTGAGCCCATGAGTTAAAGATTTCGGCGAACTCTTCTTTTGGCAACGATGAAACTTGTTCGTATTCTTCTCTAAGGGTCGTCCTTAGATAGTCAAATTCGGCATAAATGGGGATGTCGAGGTGTTGGTTGTTGGGTCTGATATACAATTCACCTGGATTTTCAGTTGGGTTACAGATCCAGATGTCGCTTGTGGCAAGGGCAGACGCTAACTGAACACGTTCCTCAACGTTTTCAATCTCAAAAACGTTGAAAAGGAATCCGTTCTCGTAATCCCTGATTTGAGCCCAAATCCTTGAAGGGATTACTGCCAATAATAGGGCTAAAATGATCGTCTTAGCGAATCTTTTCATGGTATTTAGATTTTTATTTTGTTATAAGCGTACGGGTATTATTGTGTAGTTATTTTCAATGGATAACCACCACTTTCTTGGTAAGCACTCGGTTGTTGTTTGAAATCACGAAGAAGTAAATGCCTTCGGCATACTTTTTCATGTTGTATTCGTAGTTGTAGCGGTTGGAGTTGACAACGGTTTCGAAGGCATCAATCTGGTTGCCGGTCATGTCGAACACCTTGACGGTGGTACGTCCTTCCATATTCTCGAAGTCGATGTGCATCTGTCCGTTGTTGGGGTTGGGCACGATGTTTACTTTGGCAGGCATGTTGCTGTACTCTTCAACGTCAAGGAAGGAGGACTTGAGGTAGAATTTGCGCTCTTTGCTACCGCAGCCATTGTTGATAGTAGCAGTGAGCTCAACATATTCATTTTGGCGGTCGGCTACATACACGGTACATTCGCTGTAGTATTTGCCGTTGAGCGACAGCGTAGGCTCGGGATTGTACTCAATTGCCCACGAAGGCTTGTTGATGGCCCAGTTGCAGGATTCCCATTTACAATTGCTGTTGGTCTCTTCAACATAGAAAGTGTATTGGAAGGAGAAGAACTCGGTGTTGGTTACCACGGCGATGGTGTCGTCTACGTTGGGGTTGAGAGGGTCAACGGAATAAACGACTGCCGATGCGTCGGAGCATTTGATTTTATTTGGATTGGGCGTGTATTTCATGTTAGAGACATGAACCACCATGGCCGTGTCACAGCCGTGTGTAGTATGGGCTTGGGGGTATAGGGAAGTTGAGAAGTTGTAGGTGTCGTTTTCTTTGAAGTATATGGCATTGCCAAACCAGTCAAAAGGTATGGAGTCGCATGGGACACTAGGATTGTTTCCGTCGTAATAGGTGACGTCGGAGTCGTCATGATTGACGATGAGGTGGAGGTAGTAGTCCTTGGAACAGGGATAGGGATACTGCGAAATATGGTATTCGTCTTCTGTTGTAGTTTGGTATTCATCGATTAGTTGTCCATCAATGAACCATCTGTAGTTGTTGCAGGCAGTGTCATAGATGTGCTCGGGTTCAGGAACGGGCTGATAGCGGAGGTCGAGTTGGAAGATACCTTCGCAGGCATTTGTCGGCAAAGTGTCAGTATGAATGCCTGGCACAGTGATGTACTGGGTGCTGATGACATTGTTGTCGGCATCCTTAATGACCCACTCAAAGGGAAGCGAGCATGTGTGGCTGACTTGAGGCTCAGGCATGTAGTAATCGCTGACATTCAGAATAAGTCTGACTGCGCTGTCGCATCCATGGACGTCGGTGTCCAAATAGGTGACATCGGCATTGTCAAAATAATCTACGCCATAGAAGTTATAAGGCAGTTGCTCGGGACAAACAGTGACCGGCTTTGGCGTCACGCCGTTATCGGGATAGACGGTGAGGTTTAGTCTGACGATGCTGTCGCAACCGTGTTGCGTAGTGTGGTCGGTATACGATGTCTGGATGGAAGAAGTATAGTTGGTGCCATAGAAGTTGTAGCTCTCGCCGTGACAGATGGCTACGTCAATGGTCGTCTCGTCGTAAGTGGAGTAGTGGTCAAGGTGCAAATAAATGGTTTTGTCGCATCCTTGACTGGTGACGGTGTCAAATTGGTACGTGCCAACTGCAGTGTAGGGGTCACCGTGCCAATAGTAAATGTCGCTGGGACAGATGGACATGTATTCGTTATCTACGATGACATCGTTCACAGTAACGGTGACGCTGACGTTTTGTGAGGTTTGGCCATCAGTGACATGGCAGGTGTAGGTTGTGGTTTGTGAGGGAGAGGCGATGGGGTTATAAATGTTGGGGTTGCTAAGGCCAGTAGTGGGTGTCCATGAATAGGTGAGGTTGCCTGTTCCTCCGCCTGCACTAACATAAATCTGTCCACTGCCTCCCTGGCAGATGCTGATGTCGGGACCCGCGGTGACTGTCATGGCGCTACCACTGATGTGGATGGTTACTTCGTCGGTGCTGGTGCAACTCTCATTGGAGACGGTGAGGGTATAGGTCTGATCTTCGGTTAAGATTACGGTCTGTGTGTTTTGCGCATTGGGATTGGTCACCATATTGGCGGGCTCCCAATGGTAGTTGAAGGTTCCTGCGCCGCCCGATCCGTTCAATTGTGCTATAGAACCGTATGGGATGGTTTGGTCGGGACCCGCATTGGCCACGGGTTGGGGAGTCACGGTGACGTTTTGGGTCTTAGTGCTGGTGCAGTGTCCTCCCGTGCTAATAGTGAGGATTACGGGATAAGTGCCAGCGTTGGTGTAGGTGTGCGAAGGACTCTGTTGTGTTGAGGTCTGTCCGTCGCCGAAGTTCCATTGGTAGCTCGTGATTTGCTGTCCCGCAGGGTTGGTGGTGGAGGTGTTGGTGAATTGGGTGGGATTGCCTTGGCAAACGGTATTGAACGTAAAGTTCGCGTTAGGCATGGGATAGATGACGACCTCTGTGGTGCCTGTAGTGGTTTGTGCGCCTACCGTGGTTGTGCAGGTATAAGTACCAGCCATATTCATAGTGCAGTTGGGGCGTGTGGGATTCTGTTGGGTGGAAGTCCAGCCGCCAGGACCTGACCACGAATAGGTTGCCCCGTTTTGTGAACTGACCGTCAGATGGATGGTCTCGCCAACGCAATAAGGACCGTCGTTTTCCACGACACCGGGAAGGATGCCGCAGTCGGTTTCTCCCGGACCTGAGTTGGGCGTTTTAGTGAAAGAGATGGTTTGTTGATATTGCGAGAAGTTCGTAATCATCAGGATGTAGTACTCACCAACTTGTGGTGTATGAGGCGGGTTGTTATTAGCTGTAACACAACTGCCATCAGCGAGAGATGAAGATCCGTGGTTGTGTTGCGAAATAGGATATCCGAGGTACACATTTTCAACGCTTGAGGTTGAGTAACTGCAGTCAATCATCTTGTCGCAAGTCAAGCCGTTAACACAAGGCTCATAAGGATCGGTGAACGGGCCCCAAATGCAGTAGTCAATGTCATGGCCTTGACCAGAAGCATCGTGGGCTTCCATGTGAATGATAAATTGACCAGCAGTATGTATCCTCATGTGATACCATGAAGGATAAGGCTGACTAGAGAGGCAACCGTATTCAGGACCAGGCTCGCCAGTGGCACCACCTTGGTAAGCGGCTTCAAATTCTATCACTTCTGAAGTGCAGAAAGGCATGGAGTTCAAGCAATGGTCATTATCAGACCTCAGATTCGCTGTATTCACATCCATCATAATCGAGAGGTAGTCAGTGGCTTCAACAGAGCTTTTCCACACACTCATCAAGTTAGTGATATCAATCTTGCTCAACAAAGAGAAGTCTGTTTCAACATTTGCATAGAAGCTTTCAAACTCATCCATGAAGTGGCTGTCATCGTATTTCGGAGTGATGATAAATTGGCCAAAAGTCTCTTCGGGAATCAACACGAAACGATTGTCATTGCTGATGTTATAAAGCAAAAAAGATCTAAAGTAGACGTTGTCGATGGTGTGGAAATTCAATACGACACCTTCTTCTGAATAATGCCTATAGGGCGTTTGTGCGAAATGTCTCATCGGTAAGGCCAATAATAAAAGCAAGGCCAACAAGGTGATTTTCGTAGGTTTATTCATGACTATTTGTTTAGCGAATGATTACCAATTGTATTTACTATGAATGTTATTCATTAAGCCACATATCCTAAACGGGACATTAATAAAAAAGCGCGTAAAGATACGCACTTTTTTGGAATAAAGAAGTGTTTTTTGTTATCAACGGCAGTTTTTTTGTGTTGAGCCCCTACATTTTCAGGATTTTCCTGCTCCAGTGTTGGCCGTTTTGCTCCACTACAATGAGGTACATGCCTGCTTGGCAATCCCTAAATGATACTTGGGATTCGTTGCGTTCTGTAAGGATGAGATTTCCCTTCGAATCGAAGACCTTGATGCAGAAATTACCCTCTTGTTCCAATTCAACATAAATTTGGTCTGTTGTGGGGTTGGGGTGCACAGTAAGCGGCATTTCTGTTCGTTCCGAGGTCTCGTCAAGATGGGGCGGCAAAGTGATGTAGTCGATCCAGGCACAATCAGAGCCGCTGTCAACGGAGTGGTCCTTCGAATAGACCCATTTATAGCTGTGGTATCCAGGTGTGACGGGGAAGGTCTGCTCTGCCCACCAAAGGTCACCCGACCATTTGTTTTGTTCTTCTCCATCGATGTAGAAGGTGAGGAAGTCATAGTTGAACTCGCTCGAAACCCTTCGGTAGAAGGAGATGTCTCCTGGCTCCGACGAGGTGAAAACCAAGGTGAGCTGCGAGGTCTCGCTATGGTCGATGTCGAACGACTTGGCACATTGTGATCCTTCGAATGACATGCTGGTGGTGACGATGCTCCAAGGATGCAAGGGGTCGTTGGTCCAATAGCCTGATTCAAATGCACCGGTTTCGAAGTTCTCCAAGACATATCCAATAGAAGTGGAGATTTCTTCCTCGATATGGATGTTGTTGATGACCGTTTCGAGCGTGAAATGGACGTATGGCACTTCGCCTGCAAGGAACTCGACATAGACATCGAACGTAACTATGGTCAAATCACCCACTTCGAGGTCGGATAAAGATGTTTGAGGGGTGATAACACGGATATATCCTTCGTTGTGTGTCAATGAGATGCGAGGATTTTCGGCAATGAAATGGCCGTCGTTGGTGACGCGGAAATACAGTCGGGCGTATTCGCCTGGGTCGAGTCTCCCATCTTGGTTGCCTTGTTCGTCTTCGATGGCGATGAGCTCCGCACGGATGTTGGGTGCCACGACGGCGATGTTGTATTCTTGTGAATAGGTCTCGCCGTCAAATTGGGTGGTGAGTGTGAAAGGGATGTTCGTCCTGTCATGGATGTCGTCGCTGAGCTTGAGATGGAAGGCCTCTCCAATGAATTGGCTTGCATTGGAGGCCAAGGCTTCAAACGAGGTCTCACCTTGAGTGACGGTCAGCTGATCGGAGCTGGAGGTCAAGGTGACGGTTCCACCGTTGCTGCTTTGTAGTCCTACGTTTGTTACTTTGATGTCGGCCATGACCTCCTGGTTGTAGTGCAAGGTGAGCCCGCCGCCGTTCATGTCGATGCTTTCGACCACGACGAAGGGCCTGTCAAAGGGCACAAGCGTGATGTCTTCTTCCTTGCGGATGAGGTTCTCGCCCGTTATGGTGAGGTGGACAGATGATACGGGAACGTTCTCCAGGATGGTGATTTCCTGTTCTTCTCCCGTGCCGATGGCGGTGGCGAGGATGTTCCATTTTCTTCCATAATAGGCCGTCAGCGCAATGTTTGAACCTTCGGGCGCAGTGATGAGGAAGGGCGTGAAGCATTGTATGCTCTCATCGTGCGTGGTGGCGATGGGTTGAGGTATGTCGGTAAACACTCTGAGGAAGGCGTCGTTAAAGGTGTGATAAGTGTTGTAGGTGGTAATGCGTTTGTTTTGGTCTGTATTGGGAAAGACTTGGCTTTCAAGGAAGTATTTGCCAGCAACGCAGGCGAAGGCGGGTGTCCAAGTGTTGTAATGCGCTGCGTAAGGGCCAAAGTCGGGCATGAAGGAGGGGTCGAAGTGATCCCATACGCCCCAAAGGAAGATGTCGTTGGCAAAGGAATAGGTCTGGCCTGTCGGGGCGATGGCTCCCACAATGCCGGCGTTTTCTTCGTTACGCGTCATCCGAAGGAGGGATTCGACAAAACTGATGGTTGGAGAGTCGTACATGCCTGTTCTACAGTTGACGGAGATGAGATAGGTCAGCAAGTTCATGTTGTTGATGGCACCGAAGTCGTTGGTGTAGATTTCGGGTTGGTACCATTTGTTGTTCCATCCGTGGTCGCGGTGTTGGATGAGGTAGGTGCCGCTGTTGATGGCACTGATGACTTGGTCGGCATCGCCACCTGTCCAGCCTCCGAGTTCTCCTGGCGTAGCAGGTATGTAGCCTACCCCGTCGGGACCAAAATAGTTGACTACGGAAGAGGTGCCAGCCGCTGTCGACCAGGTCTCTCCCAACTCGCCGCTATAGATCTCGTTGAGACGTATCGGGGTCTTGCCATGTTGGGTCAGATAACCGCTGATGGTGGCAATGGTGAGTTGGAACCACACGGCACTTTGCCAAGCAGCTGCAGTTATGGGATGGTCGTAGTAATAAGGGTCGGTAACGGGAGCGGTGTATTCGTATTCGTAGTGTTTGCTGAGAAGTGTTGACAGCTCCGACGTGTTTTGTGCAAGGATGCGGCAGAAACAGATGTCAGGCAGGTAGTCGTCGTTGATGTCGGCGTAAGGGTTGTCGGAGGTGATGAAGTTGTCTTTGGGATGCAGGGTTCGATAGCCAGGCACAAATTGATGTAGGTCGGTGCCATTCTCTCCGATGAGGCATATCGCCGCTGGGGGTATGTCCCATGTGGAGTAAATGCTTCTGAACCATTGCTTTAACGAAAGATGGTCGGTGGCTCCTGTTTCCGTGATGCGCATCACGTTAGTGAGGATGCCTTGTTTGATGCGGAAGTTGGCAAGCTCTTGCGCGGCTTCGTAAAAGGCATCGTCGTCGGGTGTGATGATGAGGTATTCGCAGCCGGTGGCTCGGGTTTGCGACCATTGCTGTCGGCGGGCATCATAGTCGATGGGCTTCAAACACGCATAGTTGAGGATGTTGTTTCTCAGAATGGGGTCCCAATAAGGTGATCGCAGTCGGTCATTGCCAAAATGCCCGTTGCCACCCTCAAAGCGGATGTCAATGTCCATCTCCCGATGGAAGGCCAATTCTTTTGTCACAGGGTTGAACTGGAAAGGGCTGATGCCCAAGTGGATGACATCTACGCCGCGAAGCTGCTGGGGGGCGGCGATGCAGTAGGTCTCAGCAGGGTAGAAGCAGTTCTTGTCATACACTTTAGGGTCTTTGAAGAAAGGTGGTTCTGCATCGTTTTCGGCTTGGCTACCCATCGAGGGCGCTATGTCGATTCCCGTCAAGAATTCATTCTGTATGGTCCTAACCTCAACGGTGGCCTTTGCATCTTGCGGGATGGCGATGAAACGGTTGAAGGTGGGCAGGTCGGGCAAGCCATAGTCGTTAGGCATGACGATGCCATTGGTCGCGATGGTGTGCATCAGTTCTCCTTCGTGATTGATAGTGTCGAGGTTGAAGTCGCCCAACTCGAAATGAAGGCTGATGTGGTTACGATCGGACGAAGTGATAGTGAAGGTTTGCCCGTGGGAAATAAGAGGCAAGGCAAACAATAGAATGAGAGGTAGTACTTTATGCTTCATATAGTTATGATAGTTTATTTGACCGCGAATTTATATAAAACGAAGAATTAACCTGAAAAAAACATTTTTTTCAATTACATTTTGATGATTTTGCGGCTCCATCGTTGTTCGTCTTGCGTGACGACGATATGATACATCCCCGCAGGTTTGTCCTTTATGCTGATGATAGGCATGTCTTGTTCCGCCATGATGAGCCGCCCGTTTTCGTCAAAGACTTGCACCGTGAAGTGTCCCTCATGTTCCATGCCGATGCTGATTTGGCCAGTGGTAGGGTTGGGGTGCAGGGTTAGCGGTAGTTCAGTGTGCTCGGCGGTGTCGTCTAAGTTGGGCGGCAAGGTGATGTAGTCAATCCAGGCGCAATCGTCACCATGCGGATGTAATTGGCCCTTGCTGTAAGTCCAGACGAATCGGTGCTGTCCGGGAACAACGTTGCATACATATTCCATCCAATCTATCTCCCCCGAAAAAGTATACATGTAATGACCATCCATATAAAACCTCAAAACATCGTAGTAATAATTCGATGATACCTTGATGTAAAAGGAAAACATGCCCTCTGCGTTTGAGGTGCAGTTCAAGACGAGTTGTGACAACTCGTTGTTATTAAGAGTGGTATCGGATTGGACGCAATAGGTGCCCTCAAAAGCCCCAACGTCAACGATATGCCAAGGATGCACGGTATCGTTGGTCCAAAATTCAGGGTTCAATACACCCGTCTCGAAGCTCTCGAAGGAGAGGTTGATCGGGCAATCGAAGCTTTCCTCCATGACGAGGCCGCCATAAGTGGCATTGAGAAGGAACTCTACGGAAGTCACTTCGCCTGCGAGATATTCGACATAGACGTCAAAGGTGATGTCGGCTGTTGCCCCAATAGCCAGGTTTTCGATGGCCGTCTCTGGCGTGATGATCCTGACATAACCCTCGTGGTTCACTAAGGCGACGCTGGCACTCTCGGCTTCGTAGTGGCCTGTGTTGGTGAGGCGGAAGGTGAGACTCGCATATTCTCCCGCATCCAAATGTCCGTTGCCGTTTCCGGCTTGGTCGTTGATGTCGACAAGCGCTGCAGCAATGTTCGGGGCGACGACGTTCACCTTAAACTCGCGCTCGAGGCTTCCTCCGTCGAATTCGGTTGTCACGGTGAAGGGTACACGGCTTCCGTCAGGGAGATTGTCGGGAAGGGTAAACTGGAAAGCGTCTTCAATCAAAAGGCTCTCGCCAGACAACAGGGTCGGGATAGAGGTCTGAGCCACTGTGATTTGCATCTGTTCCGTGGCGTTGGCAAGGGTGGCCGTCCCGGCTTCATTTGTCGCCAAGCCAACATTGCGGACTTTGAGGCCCATGGAAGTCGATTCGCCGTAGTGCAGGTGGTTGGTGCCATTGTGGAAGAAGACGCTGTCGGCGATGACAATAGGCCCGTCGAAGGGATGCAATGGAAGGGTCACCTCTTGGCGGAGGTAGTTCTTTCCGGTCAAGGTCAATAGCGCCGAGTCGGCGGGTGCATAATCCATCACGTAGAGGGTTTGTTCTTCACCCGTGCCTGTGGCTGTGGCCAAAAGATGCACTTTGCCGTCATAGTTGGCGCTTATGGCAATTTGTACGCCTTCCGGCACGGTGATGTGGAATGGTGAGAAGCAGGTGATAGTTTCGTCAAAGGAGGCTTCTATGGGCTGAGGCACGTCGGTGAAGAGTCGCAGGAAAGCATCGCAATACGCGTGATACACGTTGTGGGTGAGGGTGCGCATGCTTTCGTCGGTGCCAGGAAACACTTGTTCGTCAAGGTAATACTTGCCCGACACGTTGGCAAAGGCCGGCATCCATTCGTCGCCGTGACTGTCGTTTGGGCCGTGGTCAGGAAGGAATTCAGGGTCAAGAAGGTCCCAGATGCCCCAGGCGAAGATATCGTTGGCGAAGGAATAGGTCTGTCCCGCTGGAGCGATGGCACCAGCGATGCCTGCGTTTTGGCCATCGCGCGTCATGCGCATGAGCTCTTCGATGAAGCAACTCCCTCCTCCGTTGAACGCGCCTGTTCTGCAATTGACGGAGAAGAGGAAAGACATCAGCCCTGGGTTGTTGATAGCATCGAAATGATAGGTAAAGATTTCGGGCTGGTACCATCTATTGTCCCATCCGTGGTCGCGGTGTTGCACAAGGTAAGTGCCTTGGTTGAAGGCTTGGATGACATCTTGGGCGTTAGCACCCGTCCATGAGTCGAGTTCGAGCGGATTGGTAGGGATATAGCCCAATCCGTTGGGACCGAAATAGGATACGACGGCATCAGTGCCGGAGGCGGTCGACCATTGTTCGCTTAAAGAGCCGGAGTATAGTTCGCTGAGGAGAGATGGTGCCTTGCCGTGTTGGCTGAGGTAGCCGTAAACGGTTGCGGTGGTGATTTGGAACCACCTTTCGCTCTGCCATGCCGAGGCTGTCACAGGGTGTTCGTAGTAGTATGGGCTCATGCAAGGGTTGGTGTACTCATACTCGATCTGTTTGCCGATGTAGATGGGCATTGTGTGATGTCGTCTCCTTGGCCGCCAATGATGCATATTGCCGCTGGCGGGATGTCCCAGTTGAAATAGATATCCCTAATCCAAAGTTTTAACATGTCAGAGTTGTCGGCACCCGTTTCCGAAAGGGACATCACATTGGTGAGGATGCCTTGGCGTGTGCGATAGTCGGCCAGTTCTTGTGCGGCTGTGATGAAAGCCTCGTTGTTGGGTGTGAGGATGAGGTATTCGCAACCGGTGGCTTGGGTTTGTGACCATTGCTGTCGGCGGGTGTCATAGTCGATTGGTTTCAAACACTCATGGTTGAGGATGATGTTTTTCAGTATGGGGTCCCAATAAGGCGAGCGCAGTCGGTCATCGCCAAAATGCCCGTTGCCACCCTCAAAGCGGATGTCGATGTCCATCTCACGATGGATGGCCAATTCTTTTGTCACAGGGTTGAACTGGAAAGGGTTGATACCCAAGTGGATGACATCTACACCCCGCAGCTGCTGGGGGTCGGCCACGCAATAAACAGCTGCTGGATAGAAGTTGTTGGAAGCATATACTTTTGAATCTTTAAAGAAAGCTCTCTCAGGGTCGTTCTCGCATTGGCTCCCGATTGAGGGCGCTATGTCGATTCCCGTCGTGCACCCGTTGCGTATGGTCCTGACCTCAACGGTGGCTTTCGCACCTTGCGGGATGGCGATGAAACGGTTGAAAGTGGGGAGGTCTGGTAAGCCATACTCGTTGGGACAAACGATGCTTTTGGTCGCGATGGTGTGCATCAGCTCGCCATCGCAGCGCATGGTGTCGATGCTGAAGTCGTTGAGTTCGAAATGAATATTGAGATGGTTAGGGTCGGAAGAGGTGATGGTGAAGGTCTGGCCTATGGAAAGTATAGGGAAGTCCATCAATAGGAGCAGAAAGAATGCAAAGCGTTTCATATCAGGGCGTTCTTGAAAAAAATCAGGGCGTAAAAATACAAATTTCTGTAAAAAACAAGGGAAAAACGCCTTAAAAAGCGAAAAAAGAGCCACTTGGTGACTCTTTTTGTTCATACTAGTCCCGTAGGGACGACATATCAGTAAGCAGGTGACGTGAGTCCCTGCTTTCACGCATGGCCCGCGGCCGTACATGGCGCATAGCCTGTACGGACGCGTGGCCATATAGGATCACACAATCCCAGTAAATCCCATGAATGCCAAGGCCAAAATGCCGGCGGTAATCAGGGCGATAGGGGTACCCTTCATGCCCTTGGGAGGCTCCATCAGGTCGATGTGCTCGCGGATGCCTGCGAAGATGACCAGTGCCATGGCGAAGCCGAGGGCGATGCCAACGGCATAGACGATGGACTCGCCAAGGCTCAGCATGTGGGCCACGCCGCCATAGTTGAATTCCTTGGTGACCACGGTCAGCGACACGCCGAGGACGGCGCAGTTGGTCGTAATCAGCGGCAGGAACACGCCCAGGGCGGTGTACAGCGACGGACTGATTTTCTTCAGGATGATCTCCACCATCTGCACCAAGGCAGCGATGATGAGGATGAAGGCTATGGTCTGCAAGAAGGTCAGCTTCAAGGGAATCAGGATGTACTGATTCGTCAGCCATGTCACGAGGGTGGCCAGGGTCAACACGAAGATGACGGCAGCGCCCATACCCAATGCGGTCGAGGTCTTCTTAGAGGTGCCCAAGAAAGGGCAGATACCCAGGAACTGGGAGAAGATCACATTGTTGACCAAGATGGTCGATAAGATAATGATAAGGTATTTCATGGCTTAGTGACTTTCTTTTTTGAGTTTGTTGACGATAGCGATAACGAAGCCGAGGCAGATGAAGGCACCGGGAGGCAGGATGAACACCAGGATGTTGGCCGTTTCAGGCAGGATGCCGAAACCGAAGATGGAGCCGCTGCCGAGGAACTCACGGATGCAGCCCAACAGCGTCAGGGCGAGGGTGAAGCCCAAGCCCATGCCGAGGCCGTCCAAAAGCGAAGGCCATACAGGGTTCTTCGAAGCGAAAGCTTCAGCACGACCCAGCACGATGCAGTTCACCACGATGAGGGGGATGAACAGGCCGAGGGTTTCATAGATGTCGGGCACGTAAGCCTGCATGACGAGTTGCACCACCGTCACGAAGGAGGCGATGACCACGATGAAGCAGGGGATACGCACCTTGTCGGGGATGAAGCCCTTCAGCAAGGAGATGAAGATGTTGGAAAGCACCAGCACGAAGGTGGTGGCCAGACCCATCGACATGCCGTTGATGGCACTGGTGGTCGTTGCCAAGGTCGGGCAGCAGCCCAACAGCAACACCAGGATGGGGTTTTCTTTGATGAGACCTTTGGTAAAGGTTTGCAGGTTGTTACTCATTGCTTTGTCCTCCTTCCGTTTCATTGTTCTCCTCAGCGGGAGCCTCTTCCATGACGGGAGCTGCTTCCTTGGCGGGAGCGTTGTTCATGAATTGTGCCTTGTTGGCCATGAAGGCTTGGTAAGCCTTGTCGACCGCCTTTGAGAAGGCTCTCGAGGTGATGGTGGCTGCGGTGATGGCGTCGACGTCGCCACCGTCTTTCTTGACAATCAGTTTGAAGTTGTTAGGATTCTTGTCGACGAACTGGTCCTTGAACTTACCGGTCATGTTGGCACCGAGGCCAGGGGTCTCAGCGTGCGACAGCACCGAGGTACCTTTGATAGTGCCATCGGCGAGGAAGCCGACCATCATTTCGATTTTGCCGCCGAAGCCGCCTTCGCTGGTTTTGACAGCGGCACCTTGGAAGTTGCCGTTAGCGTCAAAAGCGAGGTTGCAGGGGAAAGTCATGTCGACACCTTCGTAGCTGTATTGAATCGTGTCTGCCTTATAAGTGATTTCTCCATCAAGAGGCAACACGGCTTGGATGGCTGCTTCGTTCTTCTTCTGGTCAACTTGGGCGATGGTGTCTTTGGTTACGCCATAAACCAAGCCGAGTACGCCGCCCGAGACCGCTGCGATGACGAGCAGGGCCACGAGCATATTAATTAAAGTGGATGGTTTCTTTGCCATGGCGATTAGTTTTTAGAGGGTTTGACAACACCGAATACTTTGGGCTTGAAGGCCTTGTTGATGAGCGGCGTGAAGGCGTTCATAATCAGGATGGCGAACGACACACCCTCAGGATAGGCGCCCCAAAGTCGGATGATGACAGTGATGGCACCGATGCCGAAACCGAACAAGAGCTTGCCTCGTACCGTCATCGGTGAGGTCACCATGTCGGTAGCCATGAAGAAAGCGCCGAGTATGAGACCACCGTATACCAGATGGTACCAAGGAGCAATGTATTGGGTCGGGTCAATGAGGTAGCAGATACCCGTGAAGATGAACACGGTGAGCAGGATGCTCAACGGCGTCCAGATATCGATGACCTTGCGGCAAATGAGATAGATGGCGCCGAGCAAAAGGGCGATGGCGCAAATCTCACCGAAGGCACCGCCACGATTACCTAGAACCATGTCGAGGAACTGCAGGTTGCCTGCTTCGGCCAACGAACCGACACCAGCTTCTTTCAGGATGCCGAGCGGGGTGGGACCCGTAACGGCGTCAGCGAAAAAGCCTTTCTCAAAGATGGGTGCGGCCTGCGGCCAAGTGGTCATGGCTGTCGGGAACGACACGAGCATGAACACACGACCTACCAATGCCGGGTTGAAGGGGTTCTTGCCCAAACCACCAAAGGCCATCTTGCCGATGCCTATGGCGACGATACTGCCCACGATGGCCATCCAGATGGGAAGGTTGGCTGGCACGTTGAAGGCCAACAAAAGACCCGTCAGTGCAGCCGAACCGTCGTTGATGGTCAAGGGGCCTTTGATGAGGAATTTCTGAATGAGCCATTCGGTCAGCATGCAGGTCGCCATCGTGATGAGGGTCAGGCGAAGGGCATACCAGCCGAAATAGTAAATGGCCACAAGCAAGGCGGGAACCAAGGCGAGGAGCACACGGTACATGATCTTCCTCGTGTTTTCCGTCGAATGTACATGCGGCGAACCTGATATTGTGTATTTGTTCATTGTTTAAATGTTGATTGTTTAATCGTTGAATTGTTTTGGCTTTCAGCTCTCAGCAATCAGCTTTCAGCAAGTGTTGACTTGGCTGATAGCTGACAGCTGATGGCTGATAGCTTATTTCTGATTACGCGCACGAATTATCGCGCCAGTCTTGGCCTTGCCATAACGGATATAGTCCAGCAGCGGGATGTTGGCAGGACAGGTGAACTCGCACGAACCGCATTCGATGCAGTCCATGATGTGGTTCTTCTCGGTCTCGTCGAAATCATTATGTTTGGCCACCTTGTGGAGCAGGAAGGGTTGCAGACCCATGGGGCAAGCTATGGCACAGCGGCCACAGCGGATACAGTTGGTCTGACGACGGTCTTGCGCTTCCTTAAGAGTCATGAGCAAAATGCCAGAGGTGCCTTTCATGCATGGGAAGTTAGTGACCGACACCGACTTGCCCATCATGGGGCCTCCGTTGATGACATCGGTGATGTCCTCGGGCAGACCACCAGCAGCCTCAATGAGGAGGTCGGCAGGGGTGCCGAAACGCACACGATAATTGCCTGGGTTTTTGACCGACTTGCCTGTGACGGTGACGATACGCTCAATCAAGGGCTTGTTCTTCTGCACGGCTTCGTAGATGGCGTATGTCGAAGCCACGTTGACCACGACGCAACCCGTCTCGATGGGCAGCTTGCCCGACGGCACCTCGCGGCCTGTGATGGCCTTGATAATCTGCTTTTCACCGCCTTGCGGGTATTTGGTCTTCAAAGGCTGCACTTCGATGCCGGCATACAAGTCCTTGTGCTCGTTGATGGTCTTCTCAAGCAGCTCGATGGCCTCCATTTTGTTGGTCTCGATGCCGATGATACCTTTCTCGGTGCCTACGCCTTTCATCACGATTTTCACGCCCATGAGGAACTCTTGGGTCTTCTCCAAAAGCAGACGGAAGTCGCAGGTCAGATAAGGCTCACATTCAGCAGCGTTGATGATGACATATTCAGCTTTCTTGCCTTCGGGGACCATCATCTTAATATGGGTGGGGAAAGTGGCGCCGCCCATACCGACGATACCGCATTCCTTCACTTTGTCGATGATTTGTTTGGAGTCTAGTTTGATGTCGGTGAGCAACTCGTCGGTGACGAGTATGCCCTCAGCCCATTCGTCTTGCTCTTCACGGTCGATGAATACTGCGGGCTTGTAGTAGCCAGTGTGGTCCATCACCACGTCAATTTTTGCGACGGTGCCGGTGGCAGGGGAGTGGACGTTGGCTGAGACAAAGCCCTTTGCCGTTCCGATGAGCTGACCCGTCAGCACGCGGTCGCCTTTGTTGACGATACATTCAGCCGGTGCGCCGAGGCATTGTCCCAGCGGGACGATGATCTGCTTGGGCATCGGGAAGTCTTGTATGGGTTGGTGTGCCGAGATTTTATTCTCTTCGGGATGCACGCCACCCTTTTTGAAAGTCTTTATCGGGTTCATGCTGTGACGGTGTTTTCGGGTTTGACTTCAGTTTTCACTTCCACAGGCTTTGCCTCAGTTTGAGGTTTCACGGCTGGTTCAGCACCTTGGAGGACTTTGGGATCTTCAGCCTTGGGTGTCGGGAAGTTGATGGCGTGGATGCTGCCACGTGGGCATACCTTGGCGCACTTGCCGCAGGCCTTGCACTTGGCCGGGTCGATATAGGCAAGGTTGCCGCGCATTTCAATGGCCTCGAAGGGGCATTCCTTCAAGCACTTCTGGCAGCCGATGCAACCCACTGAACAGTTCTTGACCACCAAGGCACCCTTGTCGGTGTTGGAGCAGCACACGTAGACGCGGCGGTCTTTCTTGCCACGCGGACGGATTTCGATGATGCCACGCGGGCAGGTCTTGGCGCACACGCCACAACCCACGCACTTGTCGGGGTCGACGACGGGCAATCCCGTCTCCTTGTCGATGTGCAGTGCGTCGAAGTTACACTTCTTCACGCAGTCGCCGAGTCCCATACAGCCTTTCGAACAACCGCCTTTGCCCGCGTATAGGGTGCTGGCGAAAGCGCAGATGTCGGCGCCTTCATAATGCACCTTGGCGGGTGAGTTTTGGCAGCTACCATTGCAGCGCACCACGGCGATCTTAGGCTCGAAGGTGCCGGCGGTCAGCCCAAGGACGGCAGCCACCTTGCCCATGTCGGTGCCAGGGCATGCCAATCCGTCGATGTTGCCCTTCTCGGCGGCTTGCTTCACACAAGCCTCAGCCAAGGCACGGCAGCCTGCAAAGCCGCAGCCACCGCAGTTGGCGCCAGGCAGGCAAGCCTCCGCTTCGTCAATCAATGGATTCTCTTCCACCTTGAACTTCTGTGCCACGAAGTACAGAACCACGGCCAAGATGCCGCCCAGGATTCCGAGAACCGCAAGGGAAATTAGTAAAGTATTACTCATTTGTATAGAATTTTGAGTTTGTTTTCGATTTCAAACCCGCAAAAATACGGAAACTCCTTTTTTTGGCAAAGGATTTTTTCCGTTTTTTATTCAACGGTGTATTCGAAACGTTTCTTGAGTTGGTCGCGCTTCATGTAAAGGACAATATAATAAGGTATGAGCGCAACAATGCTGATGAGGGCGGCGAGGCCTTCGTTCATGCTCAGTCCTAGGCATACGAAAAGCACAGCCAAAAGCAAAACAATGGGAATCAGATATGCCAGGACAGCCGCTTTGTTGCCTTGCCCAATGGCCATCCTGACATTGACCTTCTGGTTGATGTCAAAGGCTCTGTCTTTTGGACGTGGCACAGTGAGGATTTTTTCGGCTTGCTCGCCCATGCCGCAGGCGCTCTTGGCGTGACAAGCTGCGCAGGCACTTTGTGCCAGTATCTTGATTTCCAGTTCGTCGTCGGTGATTTTGGTGATGACACCCTCGTGAGAGATAGATTCAGTGTTTTTCATGCTGCAAAATTACTTTTTTTTCACTATTCAACCAAAAACCACTATTTTTGCAAGTTAATTCATTGGAATTATGCCCCAAAAAGAAAAGAAAGACGGTAAACTGAAGACTTGGTTTCAAGCCAAGGTGAAAGCCGTGACGGATTGGTACAACAAGGACGACAACTTCTTGCGGAGAGTACGTTTCCCTGGTACCAGGTTGCCTCTCTTGACGGTGTTGATCAATTTCATCAAGTTGTTCACCAAAGGTCGTACTATCGACCGTGCTGCCGGTGTGGCGTTCAATTTCTTTGTGGCTCTGTTCCCGCTGGTTTTGTTCTTCTTCACGCTGATTCCCTATATCCCCATTCCGCACCTCTATGAGCGGGTGATGTTCTTCCTTAAAGATTTCTTTATCCCATCAGGAACGCTCGACTATGTGGAAAAGACCATCGATGGTATCATGAATCAGCCACATGATGGTTTGCTTTCCATCAGTATTGTGTTGTGCTTGATTTTCGGCTCGGGGGGTGTTGTGGCTTTCTTCAACGGTTTCCGTAATGTGTATGCCGATTACATTACCGAAAGAGGTTTGGGCTTTAAAGGCTGGGTCATCCAACGTATTTTCGCCCTCGTCATGCTCATTGTCATCGGCGTGTTGATTGTGATTTCGGTGTTGCTGATTTCGTTGGGTGGTAGGGCCATCAAATATTTGGTGGACAGCAATATCATTGAATGGGGTTCGTTCACCTACTTCCTGTTCATTGTATTGCGATGGGTGGTTGGTATCTTCGCCTTGAGCTTCGGTATCTCCCTGTTGTACTATTTCGGCAACGTGAGGTTCAACGAGCATTACCGCAAGGAGCTCAAGCGCCCGAGGGCGAGTGGCAAGAAATATCGCGAGTTTGTCATCTTTAGTCCTGGTACGATACTCGCTACCACGCTCTTCATCCTTGGCACCGTAGCCTTCAACACATACATTTCCAACTTTTCACGCTACAACGTGCTGTATGGTTCCATTGGCACGCTCATCATCCTCTTGCTTTGGATTTGGATCGTTGCCATCTTGATTTTGGCAGGTAACGACTTGAATTCGGGCATCCGCCGCGAAGCCATGAAATTGAGTTCTGCCGAGAATGCCACACGCCGCAAGAAGATTGTCATCGATGATTTGAGGAAGCATATCGTGGCCTATCAAAGCGCCAATGAGAAACGGACAGTCAAGATTGAAGAAATGAAAAAGGCGGTCCAAGAACAACAGGCACTGATTCAAGATTTGGAGGAAAGGAATAAGGATTACGAGCTGATTATCAAGGCGTATCAGGATTATGCCGAGTTCGAGCGCAAGAGCTCCGATGAACAATACAATATCGGCTTCGACGAGGAGGCCGAGGCCGATGAGCCGTTGTACCAAGATTAGACTTTCGACATGGGTATCGTAGCACGACAGAGCATCAAGGGTACCATTGCCACCTATGTTGGAGTGGCGGTAGGCATCGTCACGACGTTTTTCGTGCAGACCAAATATCTGACAACCGAAGAAATTGGCCTTGTTGATGTGTTGCTCCAGTCGGCTTTGTTGTTTTCAGGCTTGGCGCAGTTGGGCACCAACACCTCGGCGATGCGCTATTATCCCTATTTCAAGGATGAGGAGCATCGCGACCATGGCTTTTTCGGCTGGACGCTCATTGTTCCCTTGATTGGTTTTGCCGTTTTCCTTGGATGTTTCTTTGCTCTTCGCAGCCCTATTGCATCGTTTTTCTCCGAGAAGTCGGCCTTGTTCATCGATTACATCTACTATGTGATTCCGCTGGCCTTCTTCATGCTCTACATCTCGGTGTTCGAGACTAACTCCAACCTGTTGATGCGCATTGTGGTGCCCCGTTTCATCCGCGAAGTGGGTTTGCGGGTGATGACATTGGTCATCTATCTGCTCTATGGTTTCCATGTCCTTTCACTGACGGGTATGGTCGTCGCGTTCTGTGTGTCATACGGTTTGGCCACTATAATCAACATTGTCTATCTGTTGACTTTGCATCGGGTTTCTTTCCGCATCGAAAAGAAGTATATCACCCCCAAGCTGAAACGCGATTTCCTCATTTACACGGTTTTCCTCATCACTTCTGCTTTGGCAGGCAATATCACGCCACTGCTTAACCGTTATTTTGTGGCGGGCAAGCAGGGATTGGCTGTGGGTGGTATCTTGACCATTGCTATCTATATCGCGACCCTAGTCGAGATGCCTTATCGCTCGCTGGGCTCCATCAGCAAGCCGCAAATCTCTCAGGCCATGGCGGATGGCGACGTAAAGGAAGCCGATCGTATCTGCAAAAGCGTTGCCTTGCACCAGTTCCTTGCAGGAGCTTTGGTGTTTTTCTTTATTTGGATCAATATCGACACGATCTTTGCCTTGTTACCCAACGGTGAGGTGTTTGCAGCAGGCAAATGGGCAGTGTTCATCCTTGGTCTCAGCCGTCTGATCAATTCGACGCTGAATGTGGGTGTCACCGTGCTGAGTTATTCCAAAATCTACTATTACTCGCTGTTTTTCACCATCTTGCTGACGGTCTTGGCCTGGTGGCTTAACGCGCGATGGGTGGGCGAGTGGGGCGTCAATGGCGCAGCGTTTGCCACCTTGGTGGCTTATTTGGTGCATTATACGCTTCTCTTGGCGCTGATTCGCTGGAAAATTGGCACATTGCCTTTGTCGTCAAGACAATTGCTTGTCCTTTTGGTCGTGGGTGTCATGTTTGGTCTCGATTGGCTGTGGTCGAAGACGCTGACGCCTTGGTTCGTTGGACAGTTCTCCAAACCTGTTAATGGTTTGGTTGTAGATTCGCTGCTGAAATCATTGGTCTTCTTGACCGTTAGTTTGTTGTCGGTCTACAAGCTGAAGATATCCGAATCAGTCAATAGGCTGATTGATAAGGGATTGAAAGTGGTGAAGATAAAGCGCTGAGTCCAATATGATGCTATGGCGACATCATCAATTCCAGATAAATATCCCGTATGAACTGGGTGTTTCTTTGATGACTTTTTTGGTCACCTTTACTTGATGGTTCATGACGCAGAAGAGGTAAACCCCAGCCGCTTTGCCTGCCAGGGAATAGGGTACGATTGTGCCTTCCAAGTTCGTGTCAACACCAAACCGGTCAATGAACTGTCCGAGATAGTCGTAGAACACGATGACGGCTTCGCCTTGCATGCCATAGAGAACGATGTTGAATTCGCCCTTCGTTGGGTTAGGGTAGACGACAATGTCGGGATGGGCATCATGGTTGATGAAAAGGTGTCGTTCAACATAACCACATTCGGAGTAGACCCTAACTTTCAGCGTGGCGGTACCAGGTGAATAGATGTTGACTGTGCATTCGGGCGAGTCAGGCGAAAATTGAATGGGCCAAGGCCCTTCAAGGCTCCATTCGTAGCCAAAGCAACCTTCGACAGGGTCGATGCTGTAGGTGTATTGTCCGTTGGTTTGGTAATAGATGATGTTCTCACCATGGATGGGACTGACGTAGGAAGAGGCCTCCACGTTCAGGTCAAGGACAACGATGCTGTCGCAGCCTTGTTCAGCGGTGAAGGTCTGCTCGTAGATGCCGCTTTCGGTGTAGGTTGTTCCGTTCCAGGTATAGCTGTCGCAGGCCGTCTTACTTAAGTAAGTATGGGTAGTGCTGCTGGGGTTATAGGGTTCGCCAGTTGGAGTGATGTAACCAGCCTGTTGCAAAAAGCTGTTGTAGGGGCGACGGATGGTGCCGTCAGATCCGGTGAAAACTGTGGCTATATCGAAGCAGAAGGTGGGGATGGTGAGGTCTTCGTTGACGTTGGTGACGTGGTACATATACTGATTCCAAACTTTACGGGCAGCCCCCCAACTGTTCGGATTGCCGAAAATGTGCAAATCACCATATCCAACATTGTCATTGAATGTTTGGTTGAGTACTCCGGTCACTACGATTTCAGCTGCTCCATCGTTATTGACATCGGCAACCACGGGATATTCAATTCCTGTTCCTGCTCCCATCACTTGTGTGTAGATATTATATGGTCTAATTGTGTCATTACCTGTTACATGACTTATGCCGCTGGCATTGATGATGCGCAAGTGTGTGTTGTCGCGGAAAACGAGTTCAAAAATACCATCTTGGTTGAAATCGAATAAGGTCATTGCAGTCATACCAGAAGTGTCATTGTGATTTTGTGACCAAATGGTATTTAATCCACTTTGAGGAGTGTAACGCCAACAGATGATAGCTTCGTTGTGGTATTTGGGCTGATTCTCAAGAAAAACGATTTCGGGATATGGGTCACTATCCGTGTTGCCAATAAAGACGTAACTTGTACTGGAACAAAGATGTGCATTTTGGAATATGATTTGTCCTGAGGAGGGCTTGTAGGCATAGAAATAACAGTCATCTACAGTTTGATCATCAGTGTCGTCTCGAATAACAAGGATCTCACACTCTCCATCAAGGTCGAAATCGGCAATGCTGACATGGCCGTCAGGAGTGAAGTTAGATGGAGGCGTGATGGTCTTATTTATAGATATAGAGTTCAATGAAGGATTGGTCCGGCTTTGAATGTCCACATCGTAAATCGTGTTGCCGCAAATTAGTTCTTGCTTCTCGTCGCCCAATACATTGTAAGCTAATGACATTGCATAGTAGCAATGGTGGTGCACTCCGTATGAATAATATGGTGTCCCTCTAAAACTTAATCCTTTGTTGCCGCTTTCTGGTCCTGAGCAAAGCCATTTCAACGTGGCTGCATCGAAGATGTCGCTACCTGAGTAAACTTCAGGATAACCATCGCCGTTGAAATCGGCTAGTGAAACCATCCCATCGCAGCTGGTTGGTCGATCCGATACATTGAGTAAAGTCCCGTCAATGGTATAAGAACGTATTTTTTTGTCATAACCATGGATAAAGATAGCGCCTTGTATGGTGCCATTAGACAAGGGGTAACGGCCTATGGCGTATGGACCATTTTGAAGGTAGATTGTGTCGTGAACGTTGAAACTATGTTGTAACGATAAGTCAAGACCGCTGTATACGAGGATTTGGCGAGTACGGTAATTGTTGTCTCCTGCGTATTTTCCCACTACGATGTCCGTTACACCATTTCCGTCAATGTCACCGACCACAATAGGGGAGTAGCTGGCCACTTGATGGTTGTTGGTGGAATAGAGTCGCTGTATGTTCCATGGTTCGCCCTGGATAGAGCCATTGCATTCAGATTCAATCACATTGTCAGGAAATGGGGTTTGGCCAACTAATGAAATACTTGACAACAGCAGAAGAATAGAGAGCAGATGTTTCATGTTGTTTTGGCTTTTATGGAGCTTGTTTAAGTAATTGATTGTAAAAATCTATAAGCTTTTCGCATTCCTTTTGCCAATTCAACTCTTCCTCAATGGCACGACGACCATTTTTCCCCATCTCAATAGCTTCTTTTGGATGGCTTTTTAACCATGTTATTGCATCCGCTATTTCAACAGGATCAGAAGGGTTGACGCAAATGGCGAAATGATATTTTTCATTCATTTTTAAAGCAAAAGGTGTGTTGGATAAGATTACGGGTAGCTCCATAGACATATAATCATACACTTTGGTGGGAAGTGTATCTATTTTGTCGTATTGCCCGACATTAAGCAGGTTTGATGCCCCAATCTGAACTTGTTCCATCAAAGCAAGCATCCCGTCTTTGTTTAAAAAGCCTTTGTATTCGACGCAATTGTATTCTTGCATTTCCTCTAACTCTTTTTTATAGCTCTTTGGGGTGAAATCCCCTGCTAACAATAGTCTTGTTCCAGCTCGATGCGATGCTAAAACCAGTTGAGTGACACCACGCTCTTTGGTTATGCCGCCTATCATGGCAACAGATATGTCCTTTGTAAAATCTATTGAGCTTTTACGATGGTAATCGTTGGTGTTGGGTAAATTCCTTATGAAAATAGATTGTTTGCATCTATTTGCAAAATAATCTACTCCATTCATCGTACATACTTGAATTACAGCGTCTATTGTTTTGCAGATGCGTTTTTCATATTGCATGTACAGATTACCAAAGACCCTCATCAAAAAAGCGGGAACTCTGATGATTTTTATCTTGTGAATGTTGTCATGAAGTTGCCAACCATAGAACTCATGGCTGTCGAAAACAACGACTTTACCGTCTCGTTTCAGTTTTTTTGCAACAGGGAGAAGCTCAGGCTCATGTAAGTGATAAAGATCGGCATCAACTTGAATTGCAGCTTTGTAAATCAGCTTGTTGCGTTTTGTGAGGACGTCAATGTCGTTCTTGCTAGGACAAAAAAGTGAAATACAACAAACACCGTCAATCATTTTGGTCTGTTCTTTTTCACCAAAACCAATCAGCGTAACTTCAAAACCTCCCGTTGCGAGTGCTTTACACTCTTTCTCAAAAATACGCATGTCATTCATTTTGTGCTTGCATGCTAAATGACATACTTTTTTTGATATCGATAAGTTTTGTTTGTTTTCCATGTCGATTTGACTATTGGTGTCCTTCATCTATTTCGTTTTCATTTTAGGGTCAAATGGCTCTGTTTTCATTGACTTCGTCCAATAGTCCCGCGTATTTTCCCGTCAAGGCTTTCCTGGAATACTGCTCTATATTGCTGCTGGTATTGTCGGTAAGGAGGCCTTCGAGATGTCTCTGGTACAGGTCTTTAAGGGCTTCTTTCATCTTTTCCTTGTCCTCGAAACAGATGGTCTGTCCCGCATGGGTCTCCTTGATGATTCTTGCTGCGTCGCCAATTTTAGAGCCGATGCAAAGGATGGGGCGCCCCGAAACGATGTATTCGAAGAGCTTGGCGGGTATCAGTCCATGGGTGTCCGACTCTGTTTCGGGCATGAGTGTCAGAAGCAATAGGGCCGACTCATGCAAAGCAGATGCCACTTGATCGTGGGGGATATAGGCCCGTTGGTTGACGTGCTCTTTCAAACCGTTTTGGGCGATGTGTTGCATTACCGTGTTGTCGATCTGGCCAATGAGGTTGATTTTCAGCTTTTTGGCGAATCCTTTATCTTCTCTGACGAGTTCACCTAAGGCTTCCCAAAGCCGTTCGGGGTTTCTCACCTTGAAAAGCACACCGAGATAGGTAATGCTGAAGTCCTCGGAAGGTATGGCGCTGATTTGAGGCACGGTGTCGTCGCGGTCGAAACCGTTGTACACCACTCTGACCCTACGATTGCCCAGTCTGCCCAAACTTCTCGCCCAATCGGGTGACACGGTGACCACCTTGTCGGCTTTGGTAAGCACTTCGCGCTCAAGCTTGTGGTGCTTGCGGTCGGAACGACGGGTGAGCAGGAGTTTGTCGTAGTAATCGATTTCTGTCCAAGGGTCACGGAAGTCGGCAATCCACGGGATGTCCAAGGCTTCTTTCAACTTCATGGCAATCAGGTGCATGGAGTGGGGTGGACCTGTGCTAATGATGGCGTCAACAGGATGCTCCTTCAGATAGTTCTTTAGGTACCGTACCGATGGCTTCACCCACCAACAGCGGGCATCGGGGATGAAGAGGTTGCCCCGAATCCAAAGGGCAAGGCGTTCCTTCCAACTCGTTTTTGTCCTGTCTTCTTTGATGAAGCCCGCCTTGATTTTCTCTTCTTTCTTGATGCCGAGAAACTTTTTGTACAAGGTGTAAGGCTCCACGATGGGTCTTTTGATGATTTCGGCTTCTGGCGTCACGTCTTTTTCGAGCGACGGGTCCTCAACGGGATATTCACCGTCCTCGGGCGTGTAAATCACAGGTTGCCAGCCGTATTCGGGCAGGTATTTCGACATTTTCAGCCAACGCTGCACGCCGCTGCCGCCCGAAGGAGGCCAATAGTAGGTGATGATCAGTACCCGTTTCATGCTTTCTTTTCTTTTTTAGGAACGAAGGTATAAACAAGGGCTCCTATCAGCCCCAAGATGAGGATCAGCGAGCTGGCAAACGACACTTTGTTGCCAATTGTGTATGCTTTAGGCGCATATTCCATCATGATTTCATGCTCCCCGCTTGGGATGATGGCACCGCGCAACAGATAGTTGGCTCTCAGCAAGGGCTGCTCTTCTCCGTCGACATACATCGTCCAACCCTTTGAAGTCCAGATTTCAGAGAAGACGACAAGGTATTTGGCGGCCGTTGAGCCTGTGGAACTGTCACTGAATCTATATCTCAACCTGTTAGGCTGATAATCCTCAAGCCAAACCTTTGGCATGATGCTGTCGGTAAGTCGGTAAGTCCCAATCTGTTGCTCGAATTCCTTGTTGAGGATGGCCGTGTGAGCCAAGTCGGTGGTCTTGATGGCATCGATTTCCTCGTTGGGCGTATTGACCCAGCGGACATCGTTCACCACCCAAGCATTACCCAAGGCATTGTCGTTGGGGAAGGCCTGGGCGTTGGGATTGTAGATGACATACTTGGTGTTCAGCATGTTGACGACTTGTTGCTGCTCTAAGAGTTGATCCAGGTCTTGAGCCGTCTTTGCCGTTCTCAATTGGTTAAGTTCTGGGGCAAGATATTGTGAGATGACGTCTTGGTAGCGGCGCAGCTTGGCACCCGAATAGCCACCTAACGACTTGTGGAAATAACAGGTGCTGGCATCGTTGAACATGTCTTTGGTGATGTCGGCCACCCTGAAGTCCAAGTCGTTGTCGTTCAGGATAGATTTGTCGGCGGCAGAAGCTGTGAAGGGGTGCTGAAATCTCTCCTTGTCGATGAAGTTGTCGTTGTTGAGGTAGCGCTTGTCGATGGGGAACATGTCGACGATGACAAGTGCGCCAAGGATGATGAATGCGGGTGTCGCTTTGAGTTTGCCTTTGAAGTGGAGGAACAACGGCACGGCGGCCAAGATGATGAAGCCGAGGCTGCGCAGGGCGTCTTTGCGGAAGATGGCCATGCGGACGTTTTCGAGTTGGGAGGCATATTGGGCGTAGACGGCACCATCCTTGCCCGAACTCATGGCAGCAAACTGCTTGGCCTCTTCTTGGCTAAGGAAGTTGAAGAAGGTCTTGGGCATGAGGTAGAAGAGGAGGCAGAAGCCAGCGGTGATGCCCAAGGCGATGAAAAACTTCGTCATGTTTTTCTTGACGTTCTCGGGGTTCTTGACCATCTCTGCCAAACCCAAGAAGCCCAATAGCGGCATGGTCACTTCGGCGATGACCAAGGTCATGGAAACTGCCCTAAACTTGTCGTAACCAGGGATGTAATCGAGGAAGAAGTTGGTGAAACCCATGAAGTTCTTGCCCCAGCTGAGCAGGATGGATAGCAAGGTGGCGATGAGCAAGGCCCATTTCAGCTTGCCTTTCACCGTTAAGGCGCCCAAGACGAAGAGGAATACCACGATGGCTCCTACATAGACCGGGCCGCTCGTGCCAGGTTGGTCGCCCCAATAGGCGTTGCTTTGTGCGATGCTGTCTCTGAATTGGCGGTCGGCCTTGTCGAGGGAAGCGTTCTGCTTGCCGATGTAAGCCGATGCACCACCTTTGGCATTGGGAATCAGCAGACTCCAAGTCTCGCCTTTGCCATAGCTCCATTGCGTGATGTAGTCGCGATCAAGGCCTTTGGTTTGGTTGGCTTCATTGCGAGCCAGCACGGGTTTGCCACGGGTGGTCTCCTTGCCAAATTCGTAGTTGCCGTAAAGCGTTGTGGAGCAGGTCAAAACACCCAAAATGGCTGCGACGAGTAAGACGACAGAGGCTTTCACAAACCGTCCCAACGCTTTGTTTTTCAAGTCGCTGATGAGTTGCGCAATGAAGAGGATGACAATAATCAACAGAAGGTAATAAGTGATTTGCAGGTGCCCCGTCCTAATTTCGAAAGCCAAGGCGAAGGCGGTTAATAGACCGCCCCATAGGTATTTGCCTTTGTAAGTCAACAACACGCCGGCAATGACAGGTGCCATGAAGGCCATAGCCATGGCTTTTGCATTGTGCCCCGCACCAATCACGATGAAAAGATAGGACGTGAATCCGTAGGCTATGGCTCCAACAAAGCTAATCCAGAAGCCGCAATCGAGCACTAAGAGCAGGATGAAAAAGCCTAACATACAGATAAATACGGAGCCAATAGGATGCGGGAAGCCCAACCCCAAACCCTTGTAAATAGGACTGGTGAGGTTGGCGTTTTGGCTGACCGAGATGTTCCAAGTGGGCATGCCGCCAAAGGCCGAGTTGGTCCATAGGGTCCTGTCTCCAGTGGCCTCATGGTAGTCTGTGATCTCCTTCGCCATGCCCATGTGCATCTCGATGTCGTGCTGCTTGATGCGCTTGCCTTGCAACACGGGATAGAAATAGACCAAAGTGATCACCGCAAAAGCGGCGATGGCAACAATAAGGGCCCAAATTTTAGGCCTCTGAGCTTCCGGTCCCTGAGCCTGTCGAAGGGCCGGCTCAGTATTGTTTTCATTATTCTTTTTAGGTGATTTGTATATATCCTTCATAATGTAAAATATTTCTATTCAACTTCTTCAAAATCAGTGTATTCGCCAATGTTTGGGTCGATGCGCGGATTTTTGGGCGTTTCATTTCCCCTTTGGGTTTCATTTTGATTGTTCTGCCCGAATTGCTCCAATTGCTCTTCGAACTTCCTCACTTTCCTCCTGAATAACCATTTGATGATGATGGTGAAAATGTAGAAGATCAGGACGGCGAGCAGTAATATTTTCCAAAATGACCCCATGGCTTTATTTATAAGGTGCTGCGAAATTACGATTTTTCCCTTTGCAAAGGCTTTTTTTTGCCAAAAAACGCTCCAATGAACCCCAAACCATAGCCAAATAGCTGGCAAAAGGCGGCTGGTACTGAGAGTAATGCGACTTTCAAACTCTTGTTTTTGATGAGTGAGTCGATGAGGACCATCAAGGCGTAGAGTAGAGTGGGAGCGAGCCAAAGCAAGGCCCACCATGAAAACGTGCCTCTTATGAGGAAAGCCAAGATGATATGTACTATGCAGGCCGCTACTAAAAACACGTTGCCGACTACAAAAGCGGCAGGCAACAGATGTACGAGCTTGAAGGTCTCTGGATATTTGTCTTTCAAGACGACACGTGCCTCGCCCGAGTGTTTCACCTGATGGAAGAAGGAGCTGAACTTGACGCGCCTCTTGTGATAGACGAAGGCATCGGGGAAGAGGCGGCAGCTATACCCATTTTTGAAAATCTTTGTACTCAAGTCGATGTCCTCTCCGTAACGCATTGGGGCAAAGCCGCCCAAGGCTTCGTATGCGCTTTTTCTGATGCCCAAGTTGAAACTACGAGGGTAGAACTTGTCCATTTTTTTCTTTCCGCCTCGGATGCCACCCGTGGTGAAAAACGAGGTCATCGAGTAGTTGATGGCCTTTTGTATGGGCGTGAACGAGGGATGGGCGCGGTCGGGGCCACCGAAGGCATCGCAAGGCTCCCTGTCCAACTCTTGCTTGACAATCTCCAAGTAGTTTTCAGGCACGATGACGTCGGAATCCAAGATGATGAGGTACTCGCCTTGGCTGCGTTCGGCACCGTAGTTGCGCGAGGGACCCGGACCCGAGTTGGACTTGTAGTAATAGTGCAAAGTCAAACGGTCTGAGTATTTTTCACAAATCGTGTCGCACTTTTCCGTCGAGCCGTCTTCCACCACCACGACCTCGAAGTCGTTGAGCGACTGTTGACAAAGGCTTTCCAGAAGCTCGTCGACTTCCTGCGGCCTGTTGTAGACGGGTATGATGATCGAAAACTGCATTTTCATTATTTTTTGCAAAGATAGGGATTCTTTCCGTACTTTTGCGCTATCAAAACACGATTATCTGAAAATGAAGAAACTAATCGCTTTTTTTACCAAGATTTTTCCTCGGCAATGGCTCATCAAGTTGAGCTACCTCTTTAGCCTACTGATCCGTCCGTTCTATATTGGCAACAAGGTGGAATGTCCCGTTTGTGGTGGCCATTTCCGCAAGTTTTTGCCCTACGGTTATGGCAAGGCTATGGATAATCGTTTGTGTCCCAAGTGTTTGTCTCTTGAAAGGCACCGTTTGTTGTGGCTTTATCTGAAGGAGAAGACGGATTTCTTCACCGCGCCGTTGAAGGTCTTGCATTTTGCGCCCGAGCAGCCTTTCCTGAAGCGTTTTCGAACCCTGAAGAATCTCGATTATACCACCGCCGACCTTGATTCGCCCATCGCCGACTTACATCTTGACGTGACGGACATCAACCAGCCGAGCGACACCTACGATGTGGTTATCTGTAACCATGTGTTGGAGCATGTCAACGATGCAAACAAGGCTTTTTCGGAAATCAAACGCATCCTGAAGCCTGGTGGATGGGCCATTCTGCTGGTGCCCATCAATCCTGATGTTGATACCTTCGAGGATCCCAGCATCACCGACCCGAAGGAACGTGAACGTCTCTTCGGACAATACGACCATGTGCGTCAGTTTGGCCGTGACTACGCCGAGGTGCTGCGCAGGGCAGGCTTCAAGGTGACGGAAGATCGGATTTATTACGAGATTTCAGAACAGCAGCGCGAACGGATGCATCTTTCACGTAGAGGAGAGGAGATTATTTATCGTTGCGAGAAGTGAAGCATCCCATCGGGATGCACGCTCGGTAAAAACTGTTAGGAGCATCTGCCTGCATCCCATCGAGATGCGCCGATACGACCTAAAACAACAAAAGGCGATTCCCTAACGGGGTCGCCTTCGTTACCTTAAATGAGAAATATAACGGCTTCCGTTCCGTTTCCACGGAATGACGATTAATATTCGTCAGAAACTGTAAGTCTCTTTCTGCCCTTGGCTCTTCTGCGGGCCAAAACCTTACGGCCGTTTGCCGTCGACATTCTCTCTCTGAAACCGTGTTTGTTTCTACGTTTTCTGTTCGAAGGTTGATAAGTGCGCTTCATCTCTGTATCTGTTTATTTGTTATTTTTCAGCTGAAATCCCTCTGAATTGGGCTGCAAAAGTACAAAGATTTTCCTTTGCTACAACATTTTTCTTGAAAAAAATGAAAAAGGCAAAACCGAATTCGGTTTTGCCTTTTTCAAATCATTGATAACTAATTTGTTATGCAATTACTTCTTTTTCTGGGATGTTGCTCAGCGTTTCAACGAGGAAGTCCCAGAACGGCTGCACGCTCTCGATGAGCAGGGCTTCGTCGGGTGAATGCGGGTGCACCAAGGTCGGGCCAAAGCTCACCATGTCCCAGTTCGGATACTTCGATCCGAGGATGCCACATTCCAAACCGGCGTGGATGACCATCACCTTGGGTTCTTTGCCGAACTTGTCGAGATAGACCTTCTTCATCAGGTTGAGGATGGTGGAGTTGATGTTGGGTTTCCAGCCAGGATAGTCACCAGTGGAGTAGGCTTCTGCACCGTTGTCGGTGAGGTTCTTGCGGATTTGCTCGGCCAGTTTATCCTTGGCGGCATCGACGAGGCTGCGGGTCAGCGAGGCGGTCGTGATCTTGCCGTCTTCCATCTTCCATGTGGCCAGGTTGCTCGAGGTCTCTGTGGTGCCTTCAAAGTCTTCCGACATGGCGATGACGCCGTTGGGATAGCGGGCAATGGCGCAGAACATGTTGTCTTGCGTCTTCACGTCGATGACCTGCTTGGGCATCTCAGCGTCTTCGCAGAGGATGGCCAGCTCAGGCTCCACTTCGGCGAATTCTTCTTTGCAGATGCCTTCGTATTCAGCGGCATACGCTTTGAATTCTTCTTCCTTGTCGGCAGGGACCACCACGATGGCTTCGGCTTCTCTTGGGATGGCGTTGCGCAGGCTACCGCCATCAATGCAGGCGAGGCGCAAACCATATTTCTCGGCTGCCATAAGCAGCATGGCGTTCAGCACTTTGTTGGCGTTGGCGCGACCCAAGTTGATGTCCATGCCTGAGTGACCGCCTTTCAGTCCTTTCACGAAGAGGCGGAAGGCTTTCATGCCAGCGGGGACGGCTTCGAAGGTGGGCGTCCAAGTGCCGATGTTGTCGACACCGCCAGCGCAACCGACGTACAGCTCGCCCTCGGTCTCCGAATCCATGTTCATCAGGATGTCGCCTTTCAGCACACCGGGCTGCAGCTTGTTGGCGCCCGTCATGCCGGTTTCTTCGTCGATGGTGAAGAGGGCTTCGATGGGACCATGTTGCAGGTCGGTGGCTTCGAGCACTGCCATGGCTGCGGCAGCACCCAGACCGTCGTCGGCGCCGAGGGTGGTGCCATTGGCCTTCACCCATCCGTCTTCGATGTGGGTCTCAATCGGGTCGTTCTCAAAATCGTGCACTTTGTCGGCATTCTTTTGCGGGACCATGTCCAGATGGGCTTGCAGGATGACGCCTTTGCGGTTCTCCATGCCTGGAGTGGCGGGTTTGCGCATGATGACGTTACCGCATTCGTCGACGATGGTTTCAAGGCCGTGTTCTTCGCCCCATTGCTTCATGAAGGCGATCACTTTGGCTTCTTTCTTCGAAGGGCGGGGAATCTGGGTGAGACTGTAGAAGTTTCTCCACACGCCATTCGGTTCTAAATCTTTGATAGAGCTCATTGATGTTGATTGTTTATTGTTGATTTGAAAATGTTGATCTTTGATGTTGTGAATGCTGACAGTTGTTTACCTTTCAATTAAACAATTAAACCATCAACAGTTCAACAACAAAATAGTCGGCTAAAATACGGTTTTTTTCTCAAATCGAAACAAAAAGTCGTATTTTTGCAAACTAAAACTTTAATAAAATGAAAAAAGTATTACCGCTTTTATTGTTTGTCCTGTTGGCTTTTGCCAGCTGCCAGAGAGGTCCTGCCGTCTATCAAGCTTCTGAAAATCCGAAAGAAATGGCTGATAATGCCGAAAAATTCGCCAAGCAGACCGTGAGGCGTTCCTCAAGTTACAATGCCGAGGAATGGAAGGTGGCAGTTGAACAGTTTGCTGTAATGACCAAGGATTTTGTGGATAAGAAGCCTCTAATGAGTCAGGAGGACGTCTTCCGTTTTGATGCTGCACGTTTGGAGTTTATCAAAGCTGTAAATGAGAATGGCAATGATGAGCTTGTTGCACAAATCAAGGAAATCTATAGTCAGTGCGTGAATTGATCATGAGGCAGTAAGCCTTTATTCGTCATCGGCAATGCTGATGATACGCTTTTCTTTCGTTGTGGGATTGTAGGTGAAGATGATAGGCGCTTGACATTCGCTGCCTACTGCATACCCTCCACAGGCGTATGTGCCCTTTTTCCCGTTGTAATCTTTAACAATGAAGCCATCAATGTAACTGCGGGGAAAACCGCTGATGAGAATGAGATTGGCTAAAGGTCCGTCTTCTTTTTCTCCGTTTTCAACCAAATCCCAATAGGATGCCTCTATTTTTTTTCCTACGTTTTCTTCGCAGAAAATGTCATTCAAGGTCATGTCGTTGTCCACTTCGAGAATCTTATGTTTTTTCTCCAAATTAGTATCTGTGGTTTGGTCACTTTCGCCAATGATTTCGGCTCCGCCTTGATAGTCGGTTAGAAAATGCATGTAGGCATGGTAGGTCTTGTAAGGCTTGTCTTTTTCCATCTGTACATGTTTGTCGAAACTGAGTTGGGCTTGACATTCGTTGATAAAATTTACCTTAACATTGTCGTAGTATTGGTGATAGTAGTCGTTCTTTTTGAAAAATTTGGCATGGCTGTCGTCGACTTCCTCAATGGTAAGGTAAGATTGATAGTATCTCACTATCTTGCAATATGTCGAAGAGAGCTTTCCCTCATCGCGTGAGTTAATCGCGTCGTTCCATGTTTTTAAGGTCCTCATGCAGCCTTCTTTGAAGGCTTGAATGGGGTCGGCATCTCCCTTTTTTTGAGCCAGGCCAAGCGAGTAGGGAAGAAACAGTGTAGCTAATAACAAAAAAACGGATTTCTTCATGGTGTTGTGTTTTGCTTGAATTATAATGCAAAGATATGGTTTTACTTAATAAGGAATGCCGTTTTTGATTGTTTTATGGTTAACTTTTTTCGCTTTTGAGTGAAAAAGTATGATGCAAATGCATCTTTTTTCTATTTTTGAAAACCATTTACGACGATTATGACGCTACATACATTTTATATCTTCCTTATCGTCATGGCTGTAGTGGCTGTGGTGGTTTTTGTAAGCCTCTTCTTCGTGGATGCAGGCTACGGTAAGTTTTATGACCCGAAATGGGGCCCTGCGGTCAACAACAAGTTGGGTTGGGTGCTGATGGAGTCTCCTGTGTTCGTCGCCATGCTGCTGCTGTGGCTCTTTTCCGACCGTCGTGCCGACATGGTACGTTTGGCCTTCCTTTTCCTTTTTGAATTGCACTATATCCAACGCTCCTTCGTGTTTCCGTTTAGGATACGCGGCAACAGCGTGATGCCCTTGTCCATTGTCGTCATGGGTGTCAGCTTCAACGTGCTGAACGCCTTGATGCAAGGCGGTTGGATTTTCTATCTTTCTCCAGAGGACTATTATCCAGCCGATTGGCTGACAGACCCACGTTTCATCGCCGGTTTCCTGGTCTTCATCATCGGCATGTATGTCAACATCCAATCCGACGACATTATCCGCAACTTGCGCAAGGAGGGCGACACTAACCACTACCTGCCTAAGGGTGGCATGTTTCGTTATGTCACTTCTGCCAACTATTTCGGCGAGTTCGTTGAATGGATCGGTTTCGCCATCCTGACCTGGTCGTGGGCGGGCGCCGTGTTCGCTTTATGGACCTTCGCCAACCTCGGACCTCGAGCCGACCACATCTACAAGCGCTATCAGGTGGAGTTCGGCGATGAGCTGAATACGAAAAAAGTCAAGAGGATTATTCCTTTTATCTATTGATGACTATGGTAGAATCAATGATTTTCACTCCTTGCCAAATCGGTCCCATCACCTTGCGCAACAGGGTGATACGTTCGGCCGCCTTCGAGAATATGGCTTACGGCAACCGTCCTTCAGAGGATCTGTTTAATTATCATGCGGCTGTGGCTCGTGGTGGTGTCGGCATGACGACGGTGGCCTACGCTGCTGTCAACCAGTCGGGGCTGTCGTTCGACGGTCAACTCTGGATGCGCGAGGAGATTGTGCCTGAACTAAAACGTCTCACCGATGCCGTCCATTCCTACGGCGCTAAGGCTTCCATCCAGTTGGGGCACTGTGGCAACATGACGCACCGCGCCACCTGTGGTTGCATGCCTGTGGGCGCATCGGGGGGCTTCAATATGTATTCGCCGACGTTTCATAGAAAGCTGAAAAAGGAGGAGATTTACGAGTTGGTGAGTGATTTCGGCAAAGCCGTGAATCTGGCGCGAGAGGCTGGCTTCGACTGTGTGGAGATCCATGCGGGACATGGTTATCTCATTAGTCAGTTCCTGTCGCCTTATACCAACCGTCGTCACGATGAGTTTGGAGGCTCGTTGGACAACCGCATGCGTTTCATGCGTCTCGTCATTGAGGAGGTGATGCGCGCTGCTGGCGATGACATGGCGGTGGTGGTCAAGGTGAACATGCACGATGGCTTCCATCGTGGCATGCAGCGCGAAGAGTGTATTAAAGTGTCGCAGGAGTTGGAACGTCTCGGTGTGCATGCCCTTGTGCTCACGGCAGGTTTCGTCAGCAAGGCTCCGATGGAGGTGATGCGTGGCGCAATGCCGCTCAAGACCTTGCGTTATTACATGGACATGAAGAAATTCTGGTGGCTGAAGGCAGGCCTTGCCTTTGCAGGCAGGCTGTTGATTCCTACCGTGCCGTTCAGCGAAGGCTATTTCCTGGAGGATGCCAAGGAGTTTCGCGCCGCCCTGAAAATGCCCCTTATCTACGTGGGCGGTATGGTCTCGAGGGAAAAGATGGAAGAAGTGCTTGATTCAGGCTTCGTGGCTTTGCAGATGGCACGTGCCTTGGTCAACGACACTGATTTCATCAACAAGCTCCAACGTGGTGATGTGACGCGCAGTGAGTGCAAGCACTCCAACTATTGCATCGGACGCATGTACACTTTGGAGATGAAGTGCCACCATTGCGTGGAGAACATGCCCAAACGGCTTCAGGAAGAGATTGACGAAGCGGAAAGAACGTTATGAATAGTCACAAAACCTTCAAAACCTTTTGTAGAGGTTGGGAAAGCGGTCAACAAACACGCTTTCTGGCGGCATCACGGTTGTGTGCCGCCATACGCTTTCATACAGTTTTGTGTTGTTTTGTAGGTTTTGTGATAAACAACGCGATATGAGTGCAAAGAAATGGATAAAAAGGTTTCAGGAGTCTCAAGGGCATTTGCCTTGGGCCTTGGTGACGGGTGGCAGCTCAGGCATGGGTTTGGAGTATGCCCGCCAGTTGGCTGAAATCGGCTGCAACCTAGTCCTGGTCAGTAATCAAGAGGAGGAGTTGCAAAAAGCCGCCGAGGAACTGAAACAAGGCCGAACCATCCAAGTCATACCGCATTACCAAAACTTGGCCACGGAGATGGCGGCGGAAGAACTGCTGGCCTATTGCCAAGCGGAAGGCTTGCAAATTGACATCCTCATCAATAATGCAGGGATGTTTTTCTTCGAGGAATTGACCACCCAAAACGAAGCCAAATCCTTGACGATGATGCGATTGCATATCCTTACGCCTACCCGTTTGTGCATCGTTTTTGGTGAGGAGATGAAGAAACGTGGTTGTGGATACATTATTAATATGTCGTCGATGGCGGCAAAACTGCCTTGTCCGGGCATCACAATCTATTCGGCCACCAAGGCTTATCTGAAGAGCTTCGGCAAGTCGCTCTTCTTCGAGATGAAACCCTACGGCGTGGGCGTGACTACGGTCTGCCCAGCCGCTATCGCCACGCCGCTCTACAAATTAAAACCCAACTTGTTGAAGTTTGGCGTGAAAATTGGACTGATTGGTACACCACAATGGTTGGTGCGGAAGGCCTTGAAGGGCATGATGAAGAAGAAAAGGGTAGTGAAACCCGGATTGATGAATCATTATCTGCCGCCTTTGATTGCCGTTCTGCCCCACGGATTAGTGAATAAGCTATGGCAAAAATTCAAGTAACGATGTTGTTTTTGTTGGCCTGTTTGACGGCCTCGGCCCAACGCTACGAGAAGGTGCCTTTTGGCGACTTCGAGCATTGGACGGTTCGGTTTGTCACCGAGTCGCAAGTCATTGGTGGACAGGAAAAAACCTTGTATGTGATAGGCCCTACTGATACCATCCGTGGTAACGACCCCTATAAATACAAGAACACGATTTGGTCGTCGTCGAATGCCTTCGCCAAGGTGATGGGTGTGGTGAAGACGAGCACCAACGTCACCCCCGACGATGGCCCGACGGGCAAATGTGCCAAACTAGCTACCGAGTTCGCCTCATGCAAAGTTGCTGGCCTTATTAATATAAAGGTATTGGCGGCAGGCTCCATCTATTGGGGCAAGATGCTTGAGCCCATCACTGGCGTCAGCGACCCTTATGCCTTCATGGACTGGGGCATTCCCTTCACCAAGCGGCCTAAAGCATTTGTGCTCAATTATAAAGCCTCTATTCCGAACACAGGCAAGCTGGTGAAAGGCACCACGTTCCGCACCACGGAATTCAACGGTTACGATGCTGCTGAGATCCTTTTTATCTTGCAAAACCGTTGGGAGGACGAGAAAGGCAACATCCATGCGAAGCGGGTGGGAACTGCGGTGTATCATGTCGAAAAGAGTACCAGTGGATGGCAAAGCAATTTTAGGATTCCCGTCATCTATGGCGATGCCCGAAAGGCGAAAGAATACAAGCCTTATATGGATTTGATATCGGGCGACAAGACCATGTATGCCTTGAACAAGAAAGGCAAGAAAAAAACCATTCAGGAAGAGGCTTGGGCTGAGGCGGATTGTCCTGTCACACATGCTATTATGATGATTACCTCTGGCAGCCAAGGGGCTTTCATCGGTGCCGTGGGCAACGTGATTTGGGTGGATGAAATTCGATTGGAGTATTGAGATGTTTCTCATCCGTATAGCCTCCCATGTCATTCCAGCAGAGGATTGTGCGTGAGCGGGAATCTATGGGAGGCGGGCAGGTTTTTTCATTTATTGTTTTGATTTGAATCGACTTTTCAAAACTTTTCCTATTTTTGCAGCCGTTTTTGAAAAAAAAGTATTGAACTATGGATTTAAGCAAGATTGTATCGATATCCGGTAAACCTGGACTTTATGTAGTTAAATCTCAAGCCGTTGGAAGGCTTATTGTGGAATCTGTCATCGACGGCAAGTGCTCACCTGCCTTTGCTCGCGAACGTATGAGCTCGCTTGAGGAGATCTCGATTTTCTCGACCGACGAAGACCGTCCGCTGAAGGAAGTCTTCATGATGATCCACGACAAGATGGGCGACAAGGTCGACTTCGACTATAAGAAAGCATCGAACGAAGAGTTGCGCGAGAAATTTGCCTTCGTCATGCCCGACTACGACGAAGAGGCTGTCTATCCTTCCGACATGAAGAAAGTCTTCGCTTGGTATCAGATGCTGGTCGACAAGAACCTGCTCGATTTCACTGTGGAGGAAGAAAAACCCGAGGCTGAAGCTGAAACACCTGCCGAAGCGCCGGCTGAAAAAGAATAATTTTTTTCATGGCATATTATTAATTGTTGAAAGCCGCTTTTGCGGCTTTTTTTGTATCTTTGTCCCGTGAACCTTATAGTCATTGAGAGGAGGCACGACGAAGCAATCTAGACCAGAAACTGGTATTCACTTTAGATTGCTTCGTTCCTCGCAATGACGATGACCCATTGGTAATAATAGTATTATGAAGCGAATAATAGACTTTAAACTCGTCGAGAAGCAGGACTTCGGTCGCTCGGTGCTGCTGCGGTTGCATTCGGAGCGCAACTTGCCCGAGATCAAGCCCGGGCAGTTCGTCCAGGTGCGCGTCGACGGCTCGCCGTCCACTTACCTACGTCGCCCCATCTCCATCCACGATGTGGACTTCCAAAACCATGAAATCACCCTTTTGGTGCAACAAATAGGTGAGGGGACAAGACATTTGGCCGCGGCCGAAATAGGCGATACCATCAATGTGGTGCTGCCGCTTGGCAATGGTTTCAGCATGCCCGAGAAAGGGGAGAAGTGCCTGCTCGTCGGTGGCGGCATCGGTATCGCGCCTTTGTATTATTTTGCTAAGATGCTGGTCGAGAAAGGGATTCGACCCGCTTTGCTTCTGGGAGGTAAATCCAAGTCCGACCTGATTCGTTTGGAGGATTACCAGCGATTTGGAGAGTCTTTCGTCACTACCGAGGACGGCACGTTGGGCGAGAAAGGCTTCGTCACCCAACATTCGGTATGGCAAAAGCAAAGCTTCGACAAGATCTATGTCTGTGGTCCGAAACCGATGATGAAGGCCGTGGCGAAACTGGCCTCCGAAAAGAACGTCTGGTGTGAGGTTTCGCTCGAGAACTTGATGGCCTGTGGCCTCGGTGCTTGCCTCTGCTGCGTGGAAGACACCGTCGACGGCCATGTGTGCGTCTGCAATGAAGGTCCGGTATTTAACACAAGGAGGTTGAAATGGTGAACATGACGATAGACTTGGGTCGCGGCTTGGTGCTGCGCAACCCCGTGATGACGGCTTCGGGTACCTTTGGCTATGGCGAGGAGTACACCGATTTCGTGGATTTGGCCCAATTGGGCGGTATCATCGTGAAGGGCACGACCCTGCATCCGCGCGAGGGCAACCCTTATCCGCGCATGGCCGAGACGCCTTCAGGGATGCTCAACTGCGTCGGACTGCAAAACAAAGGCGTACAATACTTTATCGACACGATTTATCCCCGCATCAAGGACTTTGATACCAACGTGTTACTCAACCTCTCGGGTTCCACCTTGGAGGACTATGTGAAAGGTGCCGAGATGGTGGATGCCTTGGAGAAGATTCCTGCTATTGAGTTGAATGTGTCTTGCCCCAATGTGAAGCAAGGTGGCATGGCCTTTGGCGTGACTACCACGGGCATATCGCAGGTGGTTTCCGAGGTGCGTAAGGTGTATCACAAGCACTTGATGGTGAAGCTGTCGCCGAATGTGACCAACATCGCTGAAATCGCGCTGGCCGCCGAGGCTGCTGGTGCTGATTCGGTCTCCCTCATCAATACGTTAATGGGCATGGCCATCGATGCTGAGAAACGCAAGCCTAAACTGTCTGTGATTACAGGTGGTTTGTCGGGTGCCTGTGTGAAGCCAGTGGCCTTGCGCATGGTATGGCAGGTGGCCAAGGCGGTGAAGATTCCCGTAGTGGGCTTGGGTGGCATCTCCAATGCCACCGATGCCGTCGAGTTCATGCTCGCCGGCGCCTCTGCCATTGAGATTGGCACGGCCAATTTCATTGATCCGGCAGTTTCAGCAAAGGTCGTTTGGGGTATCAATGAATATTGTGAGCGGCATGGGTTCCATAAGACAACGGATTTGATTGGGGCTTTAGAGGTTTAGACGAAATTCACCTCAGGGCTAATCCGAATCCCAAACTTTTCCTCCACGGAATCCTGGATGCGTTTGGCCAGATAGACGATATCCTCACCTTTGCCGCCGCCAAAATGCACTAGGACGAGCGCCTGCTTGTCGTAAACACCCACGTGCTCATCGTGCCAGCCTTTCCAGCCTGCTTGCTCAATGAGCCATCCTGCCGGGACTTTTGCTTTACCGTTGGGCTCGTCGTAATGCGGCATAGTAGGATACTCCTTTTGTAAAGCCTCAAATTGTGACCTTTCAATCACGGGGTTCTTGAAGAAACTGCCCGCGCTGCCAATCTGCTTCACATTGGGGAGCTTGGCGTCGCGGATGGCACAGATGGCGTCGTGGAGTTGCTGTAAAGTAGGACTCTCTATGCCGTTCAGCTCCAGATAATTCTTGATGTTGCCGTATTCGAGGTTGAGCGGCGCGTCTTTCTTCAATAGGAAATCCACTGAGGTGATGACATATTGTCCCCTCAGCATGCCCTTGAAGATACTGCTGCGGTAGCCGAACAGGCATTCCTTGTTGACGAAGGTGCGTTTCTTGCCCGTCTCAAGATGGATGGCCTCGCATTGCACGAAGCTGTCCTTCAGTTCCATACCGTAGGCGCCGATGTTCTGTATGGGTGCTGCCCCCACCTTGCCAGGGATGTTGGCGAGGTTCTCCACGCCGTGCAACCCCTTAGCGACCATCTGCCTGACGAAGTCGGGCCAGTCCTCGCCGGCTTGGACGCGGAAAATGGCATGATCGTCCTCATCCACAATCCGCTTGATGCCCTTGTTGTTCATGTAGAGGACGATACCGTCGAAGACCTCCTTTGTGAACAGGATGTTGTTGCCGCCGCTGAGAATCAGGACGTTCTTGTTTTTCAATATCCCTCTTCTGATGAGGGTTTGTAGGTCGTTAGCATCGTTGATTTCAACGAATTCTTTGGCCACGGCATCAAAGCCGAAGCTGTTGTAAGGTCTTAGGTTGATGTTGGTTTTCATGGGTGCAAATATAAACAATAGATGCGAATTTTCATCGTTTCATCAAAAACATTCGTATTTTTGTCCCATGAAACGCGCCATCGTATCGGTGATCAACGACTTGGTCACTGACCAAAGGGTCAACAAGTCGTGCCTGGCTTTGCAAAAGGCTGGATACGAAGTGCTTTTGGTCGGGCGAAAGCAACGCAAAAGTCCACCCATGGACGAACGTCCTTACGCCACGCACCGCATGAAACTGCTCTTCGAGAAAGGACCGTTGTTTTATGCCGAATACAACATCAGGTTGTTTTTCTTCTTGCTGTTTCATCGTGCCTATTTGCTACTATCCAATGACTTGGATACCATTCTGCCCAATTATTGCATTTCCCGTCTGAAAGGTAGAAAGATGATCTTTGACAGTCACGAGTACTTCACCGAGACCCCAGAGTTGGTCCATCGACCCAAGGTGCAACGCGTGTGGAAAAGGATTGAAGGCTATGTTGTGTCCAATCTGGACGAGATGATTACCGTTTGCGACAGCATCGCTGACCTGTTTCGCAAGAAATATGGAGTCAATTGCCATGTCATCCGTAACATCCCGCCACGCAAGGCCTTGCCTCCTAAAGGTGACAAACAAGCCTTGGGCTTGCCTGCCGACAAGCATTTGTTAGTCTTGCAAGGCTCAGGCATCAACATCCAGCGTGGGGCTGAGGAATTGGTTCAAGCCATGGCACTCTTGGATGATTGTTTCCTGATGATCATCGGCGGCGGCGATGTGTTGCCCATCTTGAAACAAATGGTCGAAGACCTGAAAATCTCCGACCGCGTGCGTTTCTTCCCGCGTATGCCTTACCAGCAGATGATGGCCTATACGCAGCTGGCCGAGTTGGGCTTCTGCCTCGACAAGGACACCAACCTCAACTACCGTTTCAGCCTCCCCAACAAACTCTTCGACTTCATCCAAGCAGGTGTGCCGATTGTGGCTTCGCATCTAACTGAAATCGAGAAGATTATCCGACAATACGACCTGGGTCTGTTCATCGAAAACCATGAGCCAGCCACGATTGCGGCAACCATCCGTGAGGCTTTGACAGATGAGGCGAGAAGGGAACGATGGAAACAAAATTTGGCAGTTGCGGCACGAGATTTGTGCTGGGAGAACGAGGAACAAAAACTGCTTGAAATCTACCGACATTATGAATGATTCTGATTATCACCTACATATCATCTCCTTCGACGTGCCTTATCCTGCCAACTACGGCGGTGTCATCGATGTGTTCTATCGCGTGAAAGCCCTGTCCGAGGCGGGCATCAAGGTGCATCTGCATTGCTTTGAGTACGGTCGCGGCGAGCAAGATATACTGAAGCGCTGCCACGAGGTGAAATACTACAAACGTGACACTTCCTTTGCCAAACAGCTGAGTCTCACGCCTTTTATCGTCAATTCGCGCCGTTCAGAGGCTTTGGTGCAGGACTTGTTGAAGGACGACTATCCCATCCTTTGCGAGGGTTTGCATACCACGGCCGTGCTTCTCGACAAACGCTTGAAAGACAGAAAAATCTATGTCCGTGCCCACAATGTAGAGCATGACTATTACAACGGGTTAGGCGATACCGAACGATGTGGTTGGAAGCGCTTGTTCTATCATGCAGAGGCTTGGAAACTAAGGCGTTACGAGCCGGTTATGAAAAAAGCGGCGGGCATTTTTGCCATCTCACAGAAAGACAGCGATTACTTTGCGCAACATTATAAAAATGTGGTGCTTGTTCCTGGCTTCAGTGCCACCGACTCGGTGTGCTCGGAGACGGGTAGGGGAGAATATGTGCTCTATCATGGCAATCTGTCGGTCCGTGAGAATGAAGAAGCCGCCAAGTGGCTGATAGAGAATGTCTTTTGTGAACTAGATTTACATTGCATCGTTTCGGGATTGAATCCGTCTGACAAGTTGGCAAAGCTTGCTGAAAAATACAGCAACGTGACTTTGGTGGCCAATCCCGATGATGCCGAGATGATCGACCTTTTGCGACAGGCGCAAGTGAACATCTTGGTGACCAACCAGCCTACGGGTTTGAAACTGAAGTTGTTGAACGCGCTCTATAATGGGCGTTTCTGTCTGGTCAATGCCGACATGGTGAAGGGAACATCATTGGAAAGCCTCTGTGTGGTGGCGGACGATCCGGAGCAGATGATTGCCGAGATCAAGCGTTTGATGGAGGAGGATTTCACTGAGGACGACATCGATGAACGCGATGCGCAGATGAGGCAATTGTATGATAATGAGGCCAATGCGCGGAAAATCGTTGAAGCAATAAGCTATAAGCCATAAGCTGTAAGCAAAAGGCACAGCCAGGCTTATTGCTTATAGCTTACAGCTTAAAGCTTCAAAATCACTCCATTTCCGAACACACCACCGTCCCATTCTTGCAATTGGCGATGCGGGAAGGATATTTTTGCATGAGGGTGTAGTTGTGTGTGGCCATCAGCACGGCTGTGCCTCTTTCGCTGATGCTGCGCAGGAGTTTCATGACTTCTAAAGTTGTGTCGGGGTCAAGGTTGCCCGTGGGCTCGTCGGCGAGGATGACATCGGGAGCATTGAGAAGAGCGCGGGCGATGGCGACGCCTTGTTGCTCGCCGCCCGACATTTGGTGAGGCATGCTCTTGCGCTTGTCGGCCAGTCCCACCATAGCCAATACCTCATCGATGCGTTTGGAAATCTCCACCGAGTCGGTCCAGCCCGTGGCACCCAGCACGAACGAGAGGTTTTTTTCGACCGTGCGGTCGGAGAGGAGTTGGAAGTCTTGGAACACAATGCCGATCTTGCGGCGCAGGTAGGGGATGTCTTTCCTTTTCAGCTGGGTGAGGTCGTAGCCAGCCACGTGTACGATGCCGTCACGGGCGGGCAATTCGCCATACAAGGTCTTCAGTAAGGAGGACTTGCCGCTTCCAGTTCGACCAATGAGATAAATGAACTCACCCTTGTTCAGGGTCAGGTTGACATTGCTTAAGACGAGATTCTCCTGCTGGAATATCGAGGCGTTTTTTATTTCTATGATAGGTTCCGACATGTTCGTATGTAAATTGATTTTTATATTGTCACAAAACCTGCAAAACCCTCAAAACCTTTTTTTTTGTGTAATGGAAAGCGTCCCCTCATTCCGAAATTGATTCGGAATGGATCGCTTTCCGACGGCAACCCTGTTGGGTGCCGCCATACACGTCTCTTTGGGATTGTATTGGTTTTGCATTGTTTTGTTAGTTTTGTGATGAATAGAATTACCAGCTTCCGCTTGCGCCGCCGCCACCGAAGCCACCGCCGCCAAAGCCGCTGAAGCCTCCGCCTCCGCCGCCTCCAAAACCTCCTCCGCCACCACCTCCCATGGGAATCCAGATGGTGCGTGAGCCTCTGCCTGTGTATGTCGAATTGGAGCTCCTGAAGATGAAGATGAGGGCGATGATGACCATGATGATGAGCCAAACAGGGATGGGACGGCCACCTTGAGCATATTCATCTTGCGTGAACTTGCCCGAGCAGAGGTCCATCATCACGTTGACGGCATTGTCGATGCCTTGGTAGTAATCGCCTTCCTTGAAAGCGGGAATCATCTCGTTCTCAATGATGTGTTTTCCTGTGGCATCGGTGACGTATTCCTCGATGCCATAGCCTGTCTGTATGGTCACCTGACCTTTCTCGCTGCCTTTTTTGGGCTTGACCACGATGACCGCACCGTTGTTCTTGCCTTGCTGTCCAACACCCCAAGCGTGTCCGATCTTCCTGCCATACTCATCGATGCTGTAGCCTTGTAGGTCGTCGACGAGCAGGACAAGAAACTGGGTAGAGGTGCTGTCGTTGTAAGCTACCAACTTGTGCTCCAACGAGTTGATTTGTGATGGGCTCAAAGTGCCGGAATAGTCGTTCACCAAGCGTGGAGGATAGGACGGACTTGGCAGTTGGGCTTTCAACGTCGTGCCAAAGGAGAGCAAAACGAGAAGCAGACTTAACAAAAGCGTATATTTCTGTCTGTCAGTTGTTTTCATAGGAGATGTCATCGGGGATTTCGTTGATGTCGTCGGATTGGTAGGGGAAATAGGTCTTCAGCTTCTCGCCGCAGCGCATGATGCCTTGCTCAAGGCCTTCTACGAAACGGGCCAAGGATGGCGAACTTGTGGTCCTTGATGGCGAGGTAGATGAGCACGCCGTTGCGAAGCTTGGTTTCGTTGAGCTTCAGGTGCTTGAAGACGACGAGGCTGCGCTTTTCCACATTGCCTCGACAGCGGTTCTCGATGTGCACTTTGATCTCGCCCGAGGTGTTGAGTTCAGCCTGCTTGATGGCCTCCACGACGCGGCGGTCTTCCTCATGGTTCAGTATGGTGATGGCGTTCGACATGATGTGTTTCTTTGAAATGCAAAAATAGTCATTTTCCGTAATTCTGCATTTCAAAGTTGTCATATCCTGTTTATTTTGTTTCTTTGCAATTTGGAACGACTAATACGGAATGCTATGAGCGGAGTTTTGAAATCCATGGCTGTCTTTATGCTGATGATGGTTTTTGCAGTGAGTTGCAACAAACCAATTGAGCCCAACAATGGTGGTGGCAACGGCCCGCAAAACGACAGTGTTATTGACGATGGGCTACTCAATGGTCATGCTTACGTTGACCTTGGCTTGCCAAGTAGTATTCTGTGGGCGACATGTAATCTTGGAGCGGATTTGCCTGAAGATTTTGGCGATTACTTTGCTTGGGGCGAGACCGAGCCAAAGGAAATCTACGATTGGAAATGCTATAAATATGGCCGTTTCATCCATGAGCGCTATGAGTTGAACAAATACTGCACTGACTCCGTCTACGGTCTCAATGGTTTTGTTGACGATTTGACCCTTTTGGAACTTGACGACGATGCTGCAAGAGCTTGTTGGGGCGACGGTTGGCGCATGCCCACCATCGAGGAATGGGAGGAGCTGTTTGAGCATACTACTAACGATTGGACAGCCCAAAACGGCGTGAATGGGTGGCGCTTCACTGCCTCGAACGGTAATAGCCTTTTTTTGCCTGCAGCAGGCTACTATTGGGATGGCGAACTCAATGCTGCCGACTTGGGTGTCTATTGGTCGGTCACGCTCAATGAGGAGTATCCGTACCGCGCTTGGGGCTTCCATTTCAATTCGTTCCAAGGCCACCTCTGCGGCAGCAGCGACCGCAACCGAGGACAAACGGTCAGGGCGGTGTGCTGCCGTCAGTAAAGCAATCCGAACATCCAAAGCGGGATTTTGTTTCCAAAGCCCACCTCGGTTTCGTCGATGGCCAAATAGCTGTTGGGGATGTCCTTGATTTGGTCGAAGCTTTTCTTGCGCCCGCCCACTAGAAAATCTCCCTTGGGTGGATAAGTCACCTGATGCGACTGGCTCAACTGGTTGAAGAAGAACAACTCACGCATCGTGCCGATGTTGGGCTGCATCGTGAAGGCACTCATGAGGTTGGTGTTGTTGAGGTAGATCTTCTCGGGTCGTGACAGGTCCGACAGTTTTCTGGGCGTGTCGGTGAGCAAAGAGAGCAACCCTGCCTTTTCCAAGGCATACAGCATCTTCAGCCCTTGATTGCGGTCGGTGTCCAGCTCGCGGTAAAGCTCCGACATGTTGGGCTTCTGCGGCACCTGCTCGGCCAGAATCATGAACATCTTCTTGGCTTTCTTGATGGTGGATTGCTCCACATTCTCAATCACTGCGTAATCGTTCTCCAGGATGTGGTTGACCACATTCTGCAAGCGGTTGGTGTAGCCTCCGTAAATATCCTTGTAGAAAGGATAATACCCAATCTTCAGATATTGGACGAAAGCAGGCAACACCTTGAACCCATCGCTGATGATTTCCATAGCGATGCTCTTGTGCTTTTTCAGTAGGTCCTTCAACTCGATGACGGGGATGTCCTTGATGCCTTCAAACTTCAGGTATTCACGGAACGAAAGTCCCGTCAGGGTGTATTCCATCAGCCTTCTTGAGAGGTCGCCTTTGCCTTTCTCCATCTTAAGCATCGACGAGCCAGTGTAGGCAACATAAAGTCCGGGGTAGTTGTCGTTGAGGTTCTTCAAGACAGTCTGCCACGAGTCCAGATAATGAATCTCGTCGAGGAAAAGGTAGCGACCGCCATAGGCATAGTAGTCCTCTACGACATCCGCAAAAGCGTGTGTCGCAAACCATAGGTCGTCCAAGGAAGCATACAGCACTTCCGAAGTGTCGGGAAAAGCCTCCTTGATGTGTTGAAGCATCAGTGTGGACTTGCCTGTGCCTTTTGGCCCTTTGATGCCGATAAGTCGGTCTCTCCAGTCGATTTTTTCGAACAGGTATCGTTTGAAGTCGGTGGAGGTGGCTTGAAGTTTCCTGTCCAAGACCTTTTGCAGATATTCAATTGAGTTCATGGCTGTTGTATTTTGCTGCAAAGATACAAATAATATTTCAAAACACGATTATTTTTACAAAAATAGTATCTTAAAACACTAAAAACAGCAAAAAATAATGTTTGAATATACTAAATCAATAATAAAAACAATGTTTGTAAACACTAATTGTATAATTTCATAAGACAACCTTGCAAAATCAGGCTTTTTTTAGTTTCTTTGTAGTCTCAAAGAAATAACTGAAGCAATATGAACAGGGTTTTGAGGGCAATAGCAACGGTTTATTGGCATCCGCTGCGTTCTCGCTTGTCGACCTTCAAGTTGGTGTCGGGAGTTGTGATGGCACTTCTCATGTCGTTTGTGTTCTATTTCTTTTCTTGTGCCATGTTGGAGGCTTTTCGCCTGATGACGGTAACGCCAGAGTTTGACATTTGGGTGCCAAGTGAAAAGGAACGCTCATTCTATCAGTTGTTTTTCGCTTTTGTTT
>CACXIM010000009.1 GCA_902767725.1 uncultured Bacteroidia bacterium
CCAGTTGATGGTCTTGTTGAGTTCGATCATGCGGTCTTTGAGGGCCGTGGTCTTGATGAACCAGCTGTCGAGGGGATAGTAGAGCACGGGTTTGTCGGTGCGCCAGCAGTGCGGGTAGTTGTGCGTATGTTTCTCGCTCTTGAAGAGCTTGCCTTGTTCCTTGAGGAGCATCACGATGTCGACGTCGAGGCTCTTGTCCTTCTCGGTCTTGGCGGGGTCGTAGGCATTCTTCACGAACTGTCCGGCGTAGGGGCGGTAGGCCTCCACGTCCATGCAGTTCTTGACAAACTCCGGGTCGAGGTCTTCGATGCGGAAGAACTTACCCGTGCGGTCCACCATAGGTTGCGGCTTGCCGTCCTTGTCGATCATCTGCAAGGGCGGGATGCCCGCAGCGGCGGCCACACGTTTATCGTCGGCGCCGAAGGTCGGGGCGATGTGGACGATACCCGTACCATCCTCGGTGGTGACGTAGTCGCCAGGAATGATGCGGAAGGCACCTTCGCCAGGGTTGACCCAAGGAATCAGCTGCTCGTATTCAAAGCCGACGAGGTCCTTGCCTTTGAATTCCTTCACGACTTCAGGAGCCTCTTTGAACATTGTTTCCACCAAGGCCTTGGCCATCAGGATCTGGCACGGTTCTTCGGTGTAGGGATGTACGGTCTTCAGAAGTACATAGTCAATGTTCGGACCGACGCAAAGAGCGGTGTTGCTCGGCAAGGTCCACGGTGTGGTCGTCCATGCAATAGCAAAAACAGGCAACTCATCGCCGCAGGCAACTCCTAACTCCTCACTCCTCACTTTTAACTTAAACAACGCCACGCAGGTCAAATCTTTCACGTCGCGATAGCAGCCGGGCATATTCAGTTCGTGTGAGCTGAGGCCGGTGCCGGCAGCGGGGGAGTAAGGCTGGATGGTGTAGCCTTTATAGAGCAATCCTTTGTTGTAGAGGTCTTTCAGAAGGAACCACAAGGTCTCGATGTAGTCGTTGGTGAAAGTGATATAAGGATCGTTGAGGTTGACCCAGTAGCCCATCTTACGGGTGAGGTCGTCCCACATGTCCTTGTATTTCATCACTTCCTCGCGGCAGGCGCGGTTGTAGTCGTCGACGCTGATCTTCTTGCCAATGTCTTCCTTGGTGATGCCGAGTTTCTTCTCCACGCCGAGTTCGACGGGCAAGCCATGGGTGTCCCACCCGGCCTTACGGACGACGTGTTTGCCTTTCAGGGTCTGGTAGCGGCACACCACGTCTTTGATGGAACGGGCCATCACATGGTGGATGCCCGGGGTGCCGTTGGCGCTCGGAGGACCTTCGAAGAAAACGAAGGCATTGTCCTTGTCGCGGTTGTCCAAACTCTTCTGGAAGGTATCGTTTTCTTCCCAATATTGGCGGATAGCATTGGCTGTCTCGGTGAGATTCAGCTGTTTATATTCTTTGTAGTTGTTTTCCATATACTATGCATCCTAATTTAGCGTGCAAAGATACGATTTTTTTTGTTTCCTCTATAGAAATAACGAATAACACTCCCTTTTTAGCCTCATCGCGGACTCGATCCGCGATCCCCTGAAGCAAAAGGGTGTTCCTATTGCTTAGGGGATTGCGGGTCTGCGCCCGCAATGAGGCCATAGAGTATGGATTATTCCTCTCTCTCCGCGCAAAACACGGTCAAATCACGCAGTGTCTCAGTGATTTCCGAAGAAGGAAAACCCTCCAAAATCTTTAAGGTCTTTTCGTAATAAATGGGAAGCAGCGCTTGCGCCTGCTCCACGTTCTCGCCGTCGAGGAGGTCGTCGCGGAGTTGGAAGAGGATGCCGAAGTTGATGCCGAAGTTGGCTATCAGGCCTACCTGTTCAGTTGTGGCATTCACCGAGAGGGCACCAGCGACGCAGCAGGAACGCAATAGGGTGGCGGTTTTGCGGGTGATGATGTCCAAATATTGATCTGTAGGGCTGTCACATCGTGGCAGCCGCTGTTGTGTTGCATCACAGCGGCTGCCGTGGTACGACAGCCCTACAGCCCCCTGCATCAATTCCCCTTCGCTCATGGCGGTAGCGGTATGGAGCATCTCGTTCAAAATAGGGCTGTCCGACGGGTGGGAGAGGAGCAGGATGGCCTTGGCTAAGAGATAGTCGCCAGCCAGCACCGCCGAGTGGTTGCCAAACTGTGCCTTTACCGAGGCACGGCCACGGCGTTCGGTGGTGTCGTCCACCACATCGTCGTGGATGAGTGTGGCACTGTGCATCATCTCCACAAAGGTGGCTGCGCGCAGCGTACGCTCATTGATTTCGCCAAAGAGCTTTGCGCTGAGCAGCACCAGGATGGGACGCAGGCGTTTGCCCTGCGACTCCTGCACGTAGCGCATGATGCTGTCCATGGGCTTGGTCTCGGCTTGCATGGTCTGCTCAAAAAAGACCTCAAACTGAGCTAATTCTACACGAATGGGCTCGATGATATGCTCCAACGTTTTCACGCGGCAAAGGTAGGAATTATCACAAAACTAGCAAAACGCATAAAACATTATTTGGTTGGTGCGGCCTACCCAACCGAGTGGCCACAGGAAAGCAGGCCGTTCCGAATCAAGTTCGGAATGAGGGGCTGCTTTTCAACTGCTAATTTGGGTTTTGCCTTGTTTTGTGAGTTTTGTGATAAAAATAGCACGATATTTGCTATTTTTGCGTTGAATAAGATGCAAGAGATTCCCGTTGGGAATGGAATTGGTCATGTATTTAAATGGCGGCGGCCTGTAGAGCTTTCTGAATGTAAACGCCACAAGCCGCCGCATAAAGCAGCACAAACGGTTCTCCATTCCCGCAGGGAATCTCCTACATTAACGAACAATAAAACAAGATACAATATGAAACACCTTGGAATCATCATCGGAATCATCGCCCTTGTTACCATCGGCGTATTGGCTTTTGCCATGCCAAACAAGAACCCTGGCAACCCCGACAACCCCAAAACCCCGAAAAACAACTACGAGAATATGTGGAAAAACGTAAAGGAAAACCTTGAAAAAAACCTGCCGGAATCGGCAGAAAAAGAACTGAATGCCATTGAGGAGAAGGCCACAAAGGACAAAAACCAAACCCAGTTGCTGAAGGTGTGGCTCTATCGGCAAAATATCATGCGTATTACCGTGGAAGAAGACCCAGAGCAAGCCTTCATCCAATACGTCGAGACGAAAATTGGGCAGTTGGATGCCGTGCACGATGCTTTGCTGCATGAGGAAATCGCCAAGGCGTATGCCGAGTATTTGGATGGCAACGAATGGCGCATCAACGATAACCTGCCCATCGACGGTGATATTTCCAAGGTGGAGATGAAATATTGGGACAAGGAGAGTTTCAAAACACGCATCAACCAGCATTATGATGAGGCTTTGAAACCCGTCGAGGCACTGAAAAACGCCAAAACGGAAGATTTCATGGTGCTGTTTGAAAACAAGAACAACAACGAGGAAAACATTGAATACGAGGCTTCCTTATTTGAGTTTATGTTCCACCGTGTGGCGAAATACTATCAGGAACAGGCCGATGCCGACGATGTGGAGGGCGAGACCGATGCCTGGTGGTTGCCCGCCAAGGACTTTGTGAAGGCTGATCTCGGAACTGCTGATAACCCACTTACGAAATGCCTGAAGATCTATCAAGACCTCATTGCCTTTAACCTCAAGAGTTCGAATGAGGATGTGCTGATTTACAACGACTTCAAGCGCTTTGGCTTCGTCAATGGCATACTCGACAAGGATGCACAATACCAAGCCGCCATGGAGGATCTGAAGGCACAGCACAAGGACAACCCGCTTTCCGCCGAAATCACCTCCCTGATTGCGCGCAGCATGATGAACCAATACGAGAGCAACAGCAGCGACAGTGCCTATTTCGACCATTACAAAAAGGCCAAGGCGATGTGCGAGGAAGCTATTGCCAAGTTCCCGAAGTCAAAGGGCGCCAAAAACTGCCAAAACCTCATCGAGCGCATTGAGGAGCCGCAAATCGACATCACGCTGAACTCGGTGCAACTGCCCAACGAGGCCATCCCCGCCGTGCTGGAATATAAGAACACGACCGCACCTTACTATAGGATTGTGAAGGTGAGCGAGAAGGAATTGAAGAAACTGAACGAATTGTATGGGGAAGACCGCTTTAAGGAGTTGTCCAAAATGAAAGCCTTGCTGGAGCAAGAACTCACATTGGCAGCCGAGACCGACTACCGCAACCATAGCACCCTGATTGCCTTGCCCGCTTTGGAGTGTGGCTTCTATTTCCTCATGGCCACCACCGAGAAAGGCATCAAGAGCCGTGACAAGACATTGGTGCTCCAGTTCCAAGTCTCGAGTCTCGGATTCATCACCGACGAAAAGGATCACAAGATGACCTTGGTCGTCGTGGATCGCAAAACGGGGAAAACCGTGGAAGGTGTCACCGTGGAACTCTACAGACGTGAGTTCGACTATAAGGACCGCCAGTACAAGACCATTATTCTTGAAACACCCAAGACTGACAGCAATGGCAGGGTGCAACTTTCGAAAAAGACAAACAATTCGTTTTGCATCAACCTGCGCAAGGGCGACGATAACCTGCTGTCGGAACAAAGCTTCTATCTCAGTGAGAAGTACGGCAACAGAGCTCAAGACATCACCACCAAGCTCTTCACCGACCGCGCCATCTATCGTCCCGGACAGACCGTCTATTTCCAAGGCATTACAACGCGCCGCCAAGGCGAAGACTTGACCCTTGTGAACAATTACTCGGAGACGGTTTCCTTCCGTGATGCCAACTGGCAAGAGATTACCTCGGCCAACTTTAGTACCGACGAATACGGCTCGTTCAGCGGGTCTTTCGTTATCCCCACCGATAGGCTGAACGGCGTGTTCCACCTCAACGCCAAGCAAGGTAGCGTCAACATCCGCGTGGAGGAATACAAACGCCCTACCTTCGAGGTTACGTTTGAGCGTCCGAAAGAGCAATACAAGCTCAACCAAGAGGTGACAGTGCATGGCGACGTGAAGGCATACGCCGGTTTCGGCTTGGATGATGTGGAATACAGCTACCGCGTCATCCGCAAGACTTCCTTCCCTTGGCGTTGCTGGTGGTGGTGGTACCCGACCGTCGAGGATGAACAAATCACCTACGGCAAGGCGTGCACCGATGAGAACGGCAAGTTCGCCGTCACCTTCCGTCTGAAGCCTTCCAAGACCATCGCGCCTGAGAAACAGCCAATGTTCACCTACGAAATCGAGGTGACCGCAACGAGCAAACAGGGCGAGACCCACGCCGACACCTACAGCATCCGCGCCGGCTACAATGAAATCGCGATTGGCACGGACCTGCCTTCAAAGGTCGAGAAATCGGACATCGGCAAGTACCAAATCACCGTGAGCAACCTCAGCTGGCAGCCTGCCAAGAGCCGCATATCGCGCAAGATATACCGCTATGAGGATGCCGCCAAGATCGACTACTTTAAAGCGATGGGACTTTCCGCAAAGCTGGATAGGCAGATGTTGAGTGATGCTGAATTGGAGAGGTTGTTCCCTATGTATAGTTTTTATGATAAAAACCAGGTCCCTGAGCCTGTCGAAGGGCCGGCCCACTTGGTTGACGAATCTGAAATAATGGTGGATGACAAAGCGAAGTTCTACGAAGGCAAGGCTTTGGAACCTGGAAGATACGTCGTGGACCTAACGAGTCTCGATGACCCCTTGGCGAAGACTTCACAACAGTTCACCGTGTTTGAAAACGACTCCAAGAAGCTGCCTGTCACCACGATGGAATGGAAACACCTTGACAAATCCACCGCCCATCCCGGCGACGAAATCCATTTCAGCATCGGCAGTTCGGCCAAGGACGTGGACATCTGGGTGCAGTTGCTCCATGGAGACGAAGTCCGTCTGGACAAGAAAATCAACCTCAGCAACGGCGTGCAGACCTTATCTTATAAGGTGACCGAAAGCGACCGTGGTGGCCTTGCTTGGCGTTATGCCTTCGTGAAGGAAAACAGCTACAATACCGACCGTTTGAGTGTTTCCGTGCCTTTTGACAACTATGACTTGGATGTGAAACTCGCCACCATGCGCGACAAGCTCAGCCCCGGTGCCGAAGAGACATGGGAAGTGACCGTCCGCGACTACAAAGACAAGCCCTTGGAAGCTGCCTTACTCGCTGGTATGTACGATGCCTCGTTGGATGAATTTGAACGCAATTATTGGGGATTCAGCATGTCTCCTTCGGGTGTGTATGGAAATAGCTTTGGCACAGACGACCATGGTTTCACCTCTTCTAACACGGGTTTGGAATATTTCTATTTTGCCGAACTCTTCAACTTCAGCCTGCCCTCGGATGCGCCCTTCTTCGATTTTGGATATGGTTTCGGCAGAAGAATGTATAAAGGCTTGGGAGCCGGTAGGGTGATGTACGACGAAATGGTGATGGAAGAAGCCATTATGCCTATGTCAAGTCCAGTGTTGTCAAAGAAATCCGTTGAGGCTAATGGAGCCATCGAAACGGCAGATGCTGAAGAAATGGTTGAAATAAAGAAACAAGAAAGCGTAGCTCCTAAGCTGGATAAAGGGGAAGAGAAAAAAGAGCCCGCCGAGCCTACTCTCCGTGAGAACTTCAACGAGACGGCCTTCTTCTTCCCGCAGCTGCGCACCAACACCGACGGCAGCGCGACCTTCAGCTTCACCATGCCCGACGCCCTCACGCGCTGGCGCCTGATGCTGATGGCCTACACCAAGGACCGCAAGACGGGCAGCAAGGACTGCCGCGCTATATGTACGACAACGACGAGCTGTGGTTTGTCGCCAACGTCATCAACACGGGCGACGAACCGGTCACGCCCAAGGCGAAACTCGAGATTTTTGATGCGGGAACGATGAAGCCTGTCAACATGATTGTTATGGACGGCCCTTCGACCCTTCGACAGGCTCAGGGCTCAGGGGCCTATACCATCCCGATGGAAACCATACAACCCGGTCGCAGCAAGGAAGTGCGCTGGAAGGTGAAAGGACAATATGATTTGAGCCTGTTGGCCTTCCGCTTCACGGCCTACGCGGGTGAGTTCAGCGATGCCGAGCAGCACCTCTTGCCTGTGTTGAGCAGCGAAATCTTCATGACACAAACCCTGCCCATCACCGTGAAAGCCGAGACCGAAAAGACCTTCGACGTTCCCCTTGGCAGCCTCATTGCGGGCGAAGACCCGCAATCTCTGCCAGGGGACAGCCATAATCACGAGCGCGACTACAGCCTGACCTTGAACTTCAGCACCAACCCCGTGTGGTACGCCGTTCAGGCCTTGCCTTACCTGGCTAACGTCAAGACCGACCGCGCCGAGACCGCCTTCTATGTGTTCTACGCCAACACGCTCTCGTCCTACATCGCCGACAATATTCCTAACCTCTTGAACTACATCAAGAAATGGCAGATTGAGACGCCCGATGCCCTGCTCTCGCAACTCGAGAAGGACCAAGATCTGAAGGCCATCATGCTGCAAGAGACGCCGTGGGTGCTTGAGGCCAAGAGCGAGACCGAGCAACGCAACCGCATCGCCACCCTCTTCGAGGTGAATACGATTCGCAACCAGCAGACCAATGCCTTGAGACTCATCAAGGACAAGCAGAAATACAATGGCGGCTGGCCTTGGATGGACGGTATGCCCGAGAGTCCCTACATCAGCACCTACATTTTGAGCGGCTTCGGCAAGTTGCAAAAGATGGGTGCGTGGAGCTCGCTGAGCAAGACCGACCAAAACACAGCCCAAAGCATCTGTGACAAGGCCGTGCGCTACCTTGAATATGAGGTGGCCGAGACCTACCGTAACATGAAACGCTACAGCAAAGGCAAAGACTGGCCCATCGGCTCCAGTACCTTGAACGAGCTCTATGCCTTGAGTTTTTTCAAGGAACAAAACTCCGACAAAGACTTTGCTAAGGCCAAGGACTACTACCTCAAGAGCCTCGACAAGGAGTGGACCTCGTTCAACTTTAACCAACGCTCAATGGGTGCTTTGGTGCTCTACCGCAACGGCAACGAAAAGACCGCGAAACTGATGATACAGTCGTTCAAGGAGTGTGCCCAAAAGAACGAGCAAATCGGCATGTACTGGCCGAAGAAGTACTTCAGCTTTGAGTCGCACATCGCCACCCATGCCAACATTATGGCAGCCTTCGCCGAAATCGACCAAGACCAGGAGATGATTGACGAACTGCGTGTGTGGCTACTCACCCAGAAGCAGACCACGATGTGGGAGAACTCCGCTTCGACCGCCGATGCCATCTACGCTCTGCTCATGCGTGGCAGCGACTGGTTTGATGAAGGCAAGGAAGTCACCCTGCGCTTCAGCAACACGCCCATCAGCACCGAGGGCGGCGTGGCTGGCACGGGCTTCATCCAACGCCGCTGGAACGCCAGCGAGGTGACCCAAGACATGCGCCAACTCACCGTCAACAACCCGACCCCCCACTTGGTGTGGGGCGGCCTGTTCCGCCAGTACTTCGTTCCGATCGACGAGGTCAAGAGTGACGAATCCGGCTTCACCATCAAGCGCGAGCTGTTTGTGGAGACGGTGACCGACAAGGGCAAGAAGTTGGTTCCCGTTGGATATAAGGTCCCTGAGCCCGTCGAAGGGCCGACATTACAAGTAGGCGACAAACTCACTGTGAAGATCACTTTCACCAGCCAGCAAGACATGAGTTTCGTCTTCGTCAAGGACCTCCGTGCTGCAGGTTTCGAGCCGATTGAGCAGATTTCGCGCTACGAGTACAACGACCAGATGTGTTACTACCAGAGCAACACCGACACCGACATGGAGTTCTTCATCGAGTTCCTGCCCAAGGGCACGCACCAGCTGGAGTACAGCATGTTCGTCACCAAGGAAGGCTACCTCAACAATGGCTATGCCTTGATCCAGTGCCAGTATGCACCTGAGTTCAGTGCCTACTCTGATGGCATGCGTGTGAAGGTAGGGGAGTAAGGGGTGTGTCGGAGACACACTCTCCTATTTACCCCATACGTAGTGTGGGGTAGTGAGATGTGGGATATCGCTCATCCACTGCGTGTCGGAGACACGCTACATCATCAGAGTGAGACTGATGTAGCGTGCCTTCAGCACGCGATGTACATAGATCATCATCGTCATAGCACCCCATACGCAGTGTGTGGGTAGTGAGATGTGGGCTATCGCCCATCCAACTCACAGAGAAGCCCTACTATAGACCAATAGCCCTCATTGCGGAGGAACATCCGCAATCTCCTAAGCGAAAGGGTGTCCCTAACGCGTAGGAGATCGCGGGTCCTTGCCCGCGATGAGGGCTTTGGGATGGGTTTAGTCGACCACCAGCTTCACCGTCTGTCCCCAACCCCCATCATGCTTGATGCGCAGAAAATAAAACCCCGTAGTAATGTCATGAAGCGCCAACTCAAACTGCTGTGAGCCCTCGCTAAGCTCGGCCGTATAGCGTTGCAGCAACTGCCCTTGCAGCGTGTACAGCTCCAATTGCACTTGTCCTTGCGTAGGGTTGAAGAAGCTCACGACAGCCCTATCGGAGGCAGGGTTGGGCGCCACAGTGGCATAGAGGCTCTGTGCTTCAAGGTCTTCCACACCGAGATGCACATCCACTGCGATCTTCATCGTCACGGGGAGGTGGTCGGAGCCATCGAAGAGGGCCTCCGCGACCTCATCGGGCACGGCCGTGTTGTTGCCTTGATTCACGCTCATGTTAAAATGACGTCCGTCGTTGCCCACAGCATGATAAGAGCCTTGCACATAGCGCAAATGGTTGTAGCTGAAAGCGATCTCGTCGGCCATCAAGATGAAGTCGAAGCGGTCGTCGAGGCCGCCCGAGGAGAAGCATTCATCGGAATAGTTTCTTGTGGATTGCGTATGGAAGGCGGCAAACTGATTGTTGTTGTTCCATTCGCCCACGCCGCCCACCAAGGCTGCAGGGTCCATGAAGCAGATCTCGGGGTTGCTATAGGTCTGGGTGAGCAGGCGGTAAGCAGGTTCGCTGGCGCCATACATGTTGAAGTCGCCCATGATCAGGGCGTTGTCATGGGGATAATGCTGGTTGACGTAGTCCATGGCGACCTGCATCAAGGCTCTCCGGCTCGACTCGTAGCCCATGCCTGCTTTGGGGTGCGCCACGATGCAGACCAACTTGATGGTGTCGCCTGCCGACAGACTCTTGGTCTTCAGGTAAAGCTCGTAGACATCCGTGTCGCGTGGGTTGGTGCGTAAGGCGATGTGCTTGCTCAGCCCCAGTTTCTGCGCGTTGAAGAAGATATGGTTGATGATGTTACTGCTGGCGTAGTTGATGATGTTGTCCGACTGCCAGTAGTTGGCTCCGTTGATGTTGAGGTTATGTCGTAGAAAATCGTTTTGCAGGGCGGAAGTGGCGCCAAACTCGCACACGGTGAAGATGTCGGGCTTCACATAATTGACAAGAGTACGGATGCATTCGTCCTTACGTTGTGTGTTGTTGTTGGTTTCGTAGCAGTCGGCAAAGCCGCTTTGGTAGTTGCCATAATACAGCAGGTTGTATTGCATCACGGTGAGGGTGTCTTGGGCCATGGAAGGCCATGCCATACAAATCGTGATGAGAAGTAGACAGTATTTGCGCTTCATTTTCAGGTTATTTTGTGCAGCAAAGATAGAAAATTTGGCGTGATATTTGAATTAATCCTATTTTTGCAACGTTTTTAGTTATGGAAAAAAAGTTTCAAAGCGGTTGTTGTGCCTTGGCGGTAGTGCTCTTGATGGCGATGAGTTCCTGCCATAAAGAAACTGAGCAGTATGCCCATTGCTCGCTATTGGGTCATTGGGGCTGTGAGAAGTATGTCAGCTGTCGCACGGATAGTACAGGCTACGAGAAATGGGAGACCTTCGAATATGAAGTTGGCTCGGGTCACGGCTACGAGGTATATTTTTATGCCGATGGCTCAGGCAAGCTCTTGCTTAACGACAGTCCCGCTTTAATCAAAAAGTTCAATTGTGACTTTGACTACGACTCAATAAGTCATACGCTTACTATATACAACACCTCTTGGATCATCTCGATGTTTTCGGATGCGACCAGCGCTGACATGACCATAGAGGAGGTGACGGACAACCACGTTCAGGCATCGTGGACTAATTATTTCTCGGAGCCCGTACCCTTTTTTGAACGCTTTTACTTGAAACGAATCGAATAACACTTAAATAATAGAAAAAATGAAAAGATTAGCTTTATTGACAACATTGGCCATTGCGGCAATGCTGTTCACTTCTTGCAAGAAGGTGGACTACAAGAATTTTATTGGCACTTGGGGTGTCGAAAAGATTGAGTACTACAACATCGACTACGCAGGCAATCCTATCGCTGCCTCGATGGATTCACATTCGTTTGATATTAACGATGCTGACAATAGTATTCAGTTGGTTTTCAAGGAAGATAAAACTGGTGTGATGCGCGACAGCGCCATCGACACCCTCTGGATTGAAAACGAAGAGACAGGGAATTATGACTATATCTATTGCCCCGATACCGTGATGGTGTATTCATTCACTTATTCCTATGATAATACTGACAAGTCATTGTACATGAACATAGACTATGGTACAGAAATGCGTACCTTCAGAATGGCTATCTACGACATGACAGATAACTCGTTCATCTATGAAAACGAGTATTTTAAGGATTATATGGAGAAAGCTTATCTGAAGCGCATCAGTAAATCAGCTTCCAAATCGGGAAGCCGACAAGTTGTGAATCACCCGCATAAGCCGGGTTCGTTCCTTGGCGGAAGATAAGAATTAAAGGCTGAAAAAAAATGCCGTGCATAGATTCTCGAGGGAATGACATGCACGGCATTTTTTTATTCCACAATAAGCATCAACCCCTTCAGATACGCCCCTTCGGGGTGGAAAATGTTGATGGGATGGTCGGCAGGCTGCGACAGCTGGTCGACGATGCGGACATTGCGCTTGGCTTCGATGGCCGCAGCGGTGACGATGCTTTGGAAGGTAGCCTTGTCGACGGCCTGCGAGCAGCTGAAGGTGAACAGTAGGCCGCCCTTGGCGATGCGCTTGATGGCCTCGGCGTTGATGAATTTGTAGCCACCCAAGCCGCGATGCCGATCCTGATGCCGCTTGGCAAACGCTGGAGGGTCGAGAATGATGAGGTCGAAGGCGCCTTCGCGCATCTGAGTCACATATTCTTTCATGTCGGCCACGTGGCAGGCATTCTCCTCTTTCGAATAGCCGTTCAATTCGAGGTTGGCCTCAGCCATGGCGATGGCTTTTTTGGAAGCGTCGACGGTGATGGCCCTGCGGGCGCCGCCTTTCAGCGCCGTGACGGAGAATCCGCCCGTGTAGCCGAAGGCGTTGAGCACGGTCTTGCCTGCCGCAAAGCGTCGTACTAGTTCGCGGTTCTCGCGTTGGTCGAGGAAGAAGCCCGTCTTTTGGCCTTCCTCCCAGTTGGGCAGGAAGCGGCTGTCGTTTTCCAAAATCATTTCATCCAGTCTTTCGCCGAAGAGGTAGCCGTCTTCCACGATGGCATCTTCCTTGCCCATGCGTTGCATGGCTTCGGCACTCTTATTGTAGATGGCCTGTAAGCCGAGGTCGGGCATAAGCTTGAGGGCTCGGACGATCTCCTTCAAGTGGAGCGCCATGCCTTCTGTTTGGGCCTGCACCACGGCGGTGTGTCCGTAGATGTCGACGATGAGACCGGCCAGGCCGTCGCCTTCGGAGTGAACGAGTCGGAAGCAGTTGGTGCAGGGTTTGTCGGTAAGCCCCATGGCCTTACGCACCTCAAAGGCCTGTTTGAGGCGGTCGAGGAAGAACCATTCGTCGATTTTCTGGTTCTCGAAGCTGAGCATCTTCACTGCGATGCTGTCCGACTCGCAGAAGCCGGTACCGAGGATGTGGCCGTCGTAGTCAGTCACGGTGACGGTGTCGCCCGCCTGCAGGTCTTTGGCAGCGTCGTGGATGGCGCCCGAGAACACCCAGGGATGGAAGCGGCGCAAGGCTTCCTCTTTGCCTGGGTTGAGCCTTACGACGGGATAGAGTGGAGTTTGTTCCATTGCATTTCGATTTTGTTGCAAAGATATGTTTTTTCTTTTTACGATGTGAAACCGTTTCCTTAACTTTGCGCCAAAATTGAAATCAGCTCATGAATAATTCTTTTACTATAGGGGGTCAGATTGTCGATCTCGTCAACTCCAGGATTTTTTCGGGTGTGGTTGTCGTCGAGGATGGCAAGATCACCAAGATTGAGGAACAGCCTGTGGGCAACACACAATATATCATGCCTGGCTTTGTCGATGCCCATGTGCATATTGAGAGCTCTATGTTGGTGCCGTCGGAGTTTGCCCGTTTGGCAGTTTGCCACGGCACGGTGGCCACGGTCAGCGACCCGCACGAAATCGCCAATGTGTTGGGTAAGAAGGGTGTTCAGTACATGATTGACAATGGCAAAAAGGTACCGTTCAAGTTCTTCTTCGGCGCGCCGAGTTGTGTGCCTGCCACGGCTTTTGAGACGTCGGGCCGTGTGTTGGATGCTGCTGATGTTGAGGAGTTGTTGGCCTCATCCGACATCCATTATCTTTCCGAAATGATGAACTATCCTGGAGTGCTTTCCAACGATCCTGAGGTTAGGGCCAAGATTGCCGCTGCCAAGCGCTATGGCAAGCCTATTGACGGCCATGCGCCTGCTTTGACGGGTCGTGATTTGCAGACCTATGTTGGGGCGGGTATCTCCACCGACCATGAGTGCTACACCTTGGCCGAAGCCTTGGAGAAGATTAGCCTGGGCATGAAAATCCTCATCCGCGAAGGCAGTGCAGCCAAGAACTTCGAGGCCTTGATTCCGTTGATGGCCACCCATCCTGACAAGTTGATGTTTTGCTCCGACGACAAGCATCCCAACGAGTTGGTGAAAGGTCATATCGATGAGCTAGTGGGTCGTGCTATCGCCTTGGGCTACAACGTGATGGATGTGTTGAAGGCGGCATCGCTCAATGCCGTGAAACACTACAGGCTCAGCGTGGGCTTGCTCCAGCAGGGCGACGATGCCGACTTCATCGTGGTCGACGACTTGCGCAATCCCGTCGCCAAGCAGACTTATATAAAAGGTGTGTTGGTGGCCGAAAACGGGGTGTCAAGCATCAAGTATGTGGAGACTGGCACGCCCAATATCTTTGAGAGACCCTACCTTTATCCTCAAGACCTCTTTGTCCCTGACCAAGGGAAGAGAATCAAGGTGATAGAGTGTTTTGACGGGCAGCTGATTACCAAGTGTTTCACGACCGAACCCAAAGTGGAGAATGGTGGCATCGTCAGCGACGTGGACCGCGACATCTTGAAGATGGTGGTGGTCAACCGCTATCAGCCATACACGCCCACAGTGGCCTTTATCAAGAACTTCGGGTTGAAGAGAGGCGCCTTGGCATCGAGTGTGGCCCACGACAGCCACAACCTTGTGGCCGTGGGTGCCACCGACAGAGACATCCTTCATGCTGTCAACCTGCTCATCGAGCACACTGGCGGCGTGACGGCCTATTGTGGCACAGAGATGTTGGCGGTGCCTCTGCCCGTGGCGGGACTGATGAGCAACGAGGACGGCTACGAGGTGGCGGCCGCCTATCAAAATGCCGATGCCTTGGCCAAACGCTTGGGGTCGACACTTTATGCGCCCTTCATGACTTTGGCCTTTATGGCATTGCTCGTCATCCCTGAACTGAAAGTCAGCGACCGGGGACTGTTTGACGTTAACACATTCAGTTTCACATCGATTTATGAATGAGATTTTTGTGGCTCTCAACCCATGTCATTCCCTTGGGAATCTATGGGTTGATAACCACAAAACACAATTACAGTATACAAGTTTCGCACATCCCTACGGGATGCAAAAGGTTGATGTTGTTTGTTTTACCGATAGTTAATCCCTACGGGATTAGTTGGACTTAATGGCATCCCATCGGGATGCACGTTCGGTAAAAACGAAACCTAGTGACAACAGCATCCCATCGGGATGCACCACGACTTGCGAAACTTTAATTACAGTATATTCAACCGATTGGCATCCTGTTTCACGAAGATGGCCAGCATCATGGTGAAGGCCAGCATGCTTGATCCTCCGTAACTCAAGAAAGGTAAGGGGATGCCGATGACGGGCACCAAGCCTATGGTCATGCCGATATTGATGGCTACGTGGACGAAAAGGATGCCTGCAATGGCATAGCCGTAAACACGACTGAAGGTAGATCGTTGTCGCTCAGCCATTAAGACAATCTTAACCAAAAGCGCCACATAAAGCAATACCACAACGGCGGTACCCAAAAATCCACCTTCCTCACCCACGGTGCAAAAGATGAAGTCGGTATGTTGTTCTGGGACGAAGTCGTACTTGGTCTGTGTGCCTTGCAGGAAGCCTTTGCCCAAGAATCCGCCCGATCCGATGGCAATTTTAGACTGGTGTACGTTGTAACCCACACCTTGCGGGTCGTCGAGTTGGCCAAGCAACACCAAGATACGGTTGCGCTGGTGCTCCTGCAGCACCTTGTTGAAAGCATAGTCAACCGAGAACACGAAGGCGAACATGATGGCGAAGACGGCAAGCATCTTTACAATGCCTTTCTTCTTGGTAATCAAATAGTAAGTCAAAGTGAGGGCAAGGAGGCTGCCCAAAATGATATACATGACCATTTGGCTACATACCAGGGTGAGGACAAACAAGAGAATAGCCACTATGCCTCCTACCATCACCAGACCTGTGCCAGGGAAACCTTCGCGGTAGAGCACAAAGATAAAGGAAACGAAGACGATGGCCGAACCCGTGTCGTTTTGCAACAAGACGAGCGCCATGGGGGCGAGCACAATGAGTGCTGCAATGATTTGGTTTTTACGTTTTTGCAGGTCGACATCCAATCGGCCGAGATAGCCTGCCAATGCCAAGGCTGTGCCCATCTTGGCAAATTCGGAGGGCTGGAACTTGACGCCCGCCCCAAGGTCAATCCAAGAGGTGGCGCCTTTGGTGGCCTTACCATAGACCAGCACGACAAACAAACTGGCTAGGAAAAAGAAATAGATCCACAGCGAAAAAGCGTTGAAAAACTTAGCGTCAATCAATAGGATGACAAACCCTATCAGCAGGGAAGCGCCAATCCAGATGAGTTGCTTGCCGTAGACTTGCGACAGGTCGAATATGCTGGGGTGCATCTCGTCGTATTTGGCCGAGAAGATGCTGAACCAGCCGATAATCACCAATGCCAAGTAGATGAGCACAGTCAGCCAGTCGATTTTTCCTATGATGCTGTTCCTTTCGTTCATCGTTCGTTCTTATAAGAGATTCTGCCTTCCATCATGCGTCTTTCCAAGTCTTCGCGCACAGTGTAGCCACGGATGTATTTCTCAATCATCAGGCTGGCGATGGGTGCCGCCCATGTGGCGCCGTAGCCGCCATTCTCAATGATGACGGCGAGGGCAATCTTGGGGTCGTCGACAGGGGCAAAGGCAATGAAGTTGGAGTGATAGTTGCCATGTGGGTTTTGGGCGGTGCCGGTCTTGCCACATTGGGGGATGTCTTTCAATTCATAACGTCGTGCCGTACCTGCAGGGCCGCTGAACACCGTGCGCAGGCCTTTTTTCATTGTGCGGACGTATTTAGGGTCGATGCCGGGGTCTACTTTGGTGGTCATCACCTCGGGAATGGCAGTGCTGTCGCCGAAACATTTGATGAGGTGAGGCGGGTAGAAATAGCCTTCGTTGGCAATCAAGGCAGCGATGTTGCAGAGTTGCAAAGGCGTTACTAAAACCTCGCCTTGTCCGATGCCTAAGGAGCGGATAGTCACGGAGTTCCATTGCCCATTATACATCTTGTCGTAATATTCGCGGGTGGGGATGTTGCCCGAACGCTCGTAGGGGATGTCGGTGTTGAACTTATGTCCTAACCCCAACTTATAAGTCATGTCCTTCCAATATTGGTAGCCTTCTTTGATGCCTCCGAACTTCGGGTTGTTGATGGTGGCCTTGAACGACTCGTAGAAATAGGGGTTGCACGAGTTCATGATGGCGTTGGCGAAGTCGGGACTGGAGCCGTGCGAGTGGGTGCACTTGATGGGCAAGGATCCAGTACCGCTGCAATGGAAACAGGTGGCAGGGGTGATGCTACCGCTCTGCATGGCGATGAGACCCACCACAGTCTTGAAAGTGGAGCCAGGAGGATAGGTACCGCTGATGGCACGGTTGATGAGGGGCTTCATCGGATCGGCCTGCAACTCCTTATAATGTTGTCCGCGTTCGCGTCCCACCAAGAGGTTGGGGTCGTAGGTGGGGCTGGTGACGAAAGCCAGAATCTGTCCCGTGGAAGGCTCGACTGCCACGATGGAGCCGATTTTGCCCACCATCAGCTTCTCGCCGTAGGCCTGCAATTCAGCGTCCAGACCAAGATAAATGTCTTTTCCAGCCACTGGTTCCTTATCGAGTTCACCATCCATGAAGCTGCCCATCTCGCGGTTGTGCACATCTACCATCATCACTTTCAGGCCCTTCACACCGCGCAGTTCCTTTTCATACGATTTCTCTATGCCTGACTTGCCGATGTAGTCACCCTGCCGATAGTAGTTTTCCCCTTCTTTGTCCTTTTCCAGTTCGTTGGCATTGATCTCACCGATGTCACCTAAAGTATGGGCAGCGATGGCGTTGGGGTAGTGGCGTACGGTACGGGTCTGGAAATAAAAACCGGGATAACGGTATAGCACCTCGGCGATGTGGGCATAGTTTTCTTTCGAGACCTGCGTCATGAAGGGCGAGGGCTTGAAATAAGACTCTTTTTTGGCCTTGTTCATCCGCTCGATGAAGGATTCCTTGTCGATTTCGAGAAGATGGCAGAACAACAACGTGTCGAAGGGATTCACGGTATCCTTCATTTTCTCCATGGCTTGTTTTGGGACAACCATAAGGTCATAAACAGCTTCATTGAACACCAAAAGGTTGCCGTTGCGGTCGTAAACCTTGCCTCGGGCGGGATATTGCGTTACAAAACGGAGCGCGTTGTTGTCGGCCAGTTGCTTGTAGTGTTTGTCGAGCACTTGGAGCGAAAACAACCTGATGAGATACACCACACCTATGGCGATGAAAATACCCATCACCAATAACTTCCTGGTTGACAGATTGTTGTTGCTCGTTCTCATGATGATTTTGTGGATTACAAAGGTATAAGTTTTTCTTGAAGCTCGATAGGGGAAGAAGAGGTTTTTTTCAAAAAAAAATCTTTTCATTCAAAAAGCATGGATAAAAACGAATTGAAAGACTTTTTTTCCGTATATTTGCACGGTTTTTATGCACTAAAAATGAAAGGATACCGCTTTTTGGCTTTAGTTTTTTCCTTATGCCTTTTCGGGTGTGGGCAGCAGGCGAGCAATAGGGAGTTGCTGCAACGCAGTTTTTATGAAACCATCTGGGAGCGTTTTGATTATGTGACCTCCGATGTCGACGTCACAAAGGCAACGACCTACGATTTGAGCGTGCGTATCAGTTTCACCGACGATTATCCATACAATGACATCTCATTGATTTTCACTGTTTTTGATGATAAAGGGAATCCTTATCGTTCCAAAGGCTATAAGTTCAACCTTAAGGATGAAGAAGGTCATTGGAGCGTTGAAAAGGTGGATGGATGCTACACTTTCACTTTGCCTATCAACAAACAATTGTTGATTTCTGACCCTGGTAAATACCAATTCAGGCTCGAACAAAAGATGCCCATCACACCGGTGGTGGGCGTTAAGGAGCTTGTGCTTTTGAATAACTGATTGAAATATAAATATGAAACACATGAATAGATTACTGAAAGTTGGATTGGTTGCGATGCTTTTTGCCGTAGCCTTCGCTTCATGCGTGCCTCAGAAAAAGATGTTGTATCTGAAGGAGGCCCAGATGGCGGCCGAAAACATTTCTAAAGAGTATGTCAACGACCGTACCGTCGACTACAAGTTGCAACCTGGCGATAACCTTTATATTCGTTTCCTCAACACGATTGACCAGAATAGCGCCGCTGCGCTTGCTGGTGAGAATAGTGCAAGGAATTATATGTCGTCAGAGGCCAGCATCTACCTTCAGTCCTATACTTTGGATGAGGACGGCTACATCGAAATGCCTTTGACTGGAAAGATCAATTTGAAGAACATGACGGTGGACCAGGCTAAGGAAAAGCTTCAAGAGGAAGTCTCCAAATTTGTCAATCAAACCACGCTCATCGTGAAGTTGTCGAATTTCAACTTGACCATTTTGGGTGAGGTGTCAAAACCAGGTATGTATAAGGTCTACCAGTCCCAGATCAACTTGTTTGAGGCCATTGCCTTGGCCGGCAATATGACCAATTTTGCGCAAAAAGACAACGTGAAGATTGTTCGTCAGACGAATAACGGCTCGGAAATCATCACGGTTGACATGGGACAAGCCGACATCCTTTCGTCGCCTTATTATTATTTGAAGCCCAATGATATCATTTATATCGAGCCGCTCAAGATCAAGCAATGGGGCTTCACGTCCTTCCCCTATTCGACGGTTATTTCTGTTGTTTCATTGGCCGTCACATTGATTACGCTTTATACCAGACTTAAACCGGAATAATTAAAACTAAAAAGGTAGAGTTGTTTTAAAAAGAAAGATAACGTTATGGCAAACGAAAAACAAACATACATTCCTCAGCAAGCTAAAGAAGAACAGAGTATTGATATCAAACAGCTGATTTTTACGGCTTTGCGGTATTGGTATCTATTTGTTATCTTTGTTGTGGCGGCTTTGGTCGTCGGCTTTGTCATCAATCGCTATTCTACCAAGGTTTTCCAAACTTCGGGTACGGTGCTCATCAAAGAAGGTCGTGGCTTGGATGCTACCTCCATCATGACTTCGGGGAGTTTCGGAAATAGTCAGAATGTCGACAATGAAATTGCTGTTTTGAAGTCGTATACGCTTACTGAACGCGTTGTCAAGAAGATGGGCATCGAAGTGACTTATTCGGAAAAGGGTCGTATTTCTTCCACGGAAATGTACAACACTTCCCCCTTCTTGGTCGAATTTGAACGCAGTGTGCCTCAAGCGGTGGGTTTGGTTTATGAAATTGCTTTCCAAGAAAATGGTGATTTCAGCCTCCATGCCGTGGGTGAAGGCTATTCCAAATATGATTACATCCTCTGCCAATCTGCAGGCGGCAGTTCAGGAGAGAAAATCGACTTTGTTGGCGATTACAAGCAGGGAGAATGGATTGACAACGGGTATAACCGCATCCGTGTCACTTTGAATGAGAATTGTGATCCAAAACTCCTCAAGAACCGCAAGATGATGTTCTGGCTCAATAGTTATCCTTCTCTTGTTTCACAGATGAAGAGTTTCTCCGTGGGTCCGCTTAGTAAGATGTCATCGGTGGTATCTATCGTAATGAGTGGTACCAATAAGAATAAGATTGTGGATTTCGTCAACCTTTTGATGAATGAGTATGTGAATCGCGGCTTGGAAAAGAAGAATATGGTTTCAGAGAATACCATCGAGTTTATCGACAATGAATTGAGTGGTATTCAGGAATCGTTGAGTCAGGCTGAGACGGAATTGAAAGACTTCCGCACGAAGAATGACCTTATGAACCTTGACCTGCAGGCCAACCAAGTGTATACCAATCTTCGCACTTTGGAGAAAGAACGGGCCGAAAAAGCTGTCAACCTCAAGATCTACAAGCGAATGCAAGACTATATCAGGGTTCAAATCGACGATCCTGAAAACTTGGCGTCGCCCAGCACCATGGGTATTAACGACCCCTTGCTCAATCAGTTGGCACGCGACCTTGTCACGCTGTCGCAGACCAAAGCCACTAAGTTGCTTACCCAAACTGAGCAGCACCCCGAGATTATGAAACTCAACGAGCAAATCATCACCACGAAGAGGGCTCTGCTTGAGACCATCAACAACTTGGTTGACAATGCCCAGTTGAGCATCAATGAAATTGATCGACGTATAGGGTCGTTGGAGGTGGAGTCGCGCCAATTGCCTGCCAAGCAACAGGAGCTGATCAACTATCAACGTAATTTCAACTTCACTGACGACACTTATAAGTATTTGATGCAACGTCGTGCCGAAGCCCAAATTCTGCGTGCCTCCAATATGCCCGACAACGAGATTCTTGATGAAGCACGTTTGGAAAGGACGATAAGAATTGCGCCTCGCACTGCCATGAACTACCTGATAGCTGTCATCATAGGTCTGCTGATACCGGCTTTATACCTCTTTTTGAAGAACTTCTTCAACAACACGGTCAGCGACCGCAAGGATGTCGAAAAGCTGACCCATTATCCCATCGTCGGTCAGGTGGCCCAAACTGCCAACAAAGACCCGCTGTTGGTGGTCAACAATCCCAAGTCGCCAGTGTCGGAGGCCTTCCGTGCCATTCGTACCAATGTCGATTTTATCACCCAAAGCAAGACCCCATGCAGCGTACTCGTCACGGGCGATGTGCAGAGCCTTGGAAAGACTTTTATCAGCATCAATCTTGCATCAATTTACGCCCTTTACGGAAAGAAGACCGTGTTGCTGGGCTTCGATATGCGTAAACCAAGGTTGTTCCAAGAGTTTGGCCTGAACAACAATATTGGATTAAGCAGTTACTTGGGAAATAAGGAATCACTTGATGAAGTGATTCAAGCCTCCGGTAAGATCCCGACACTCGACATCATCACCAGCGGCCCGATTCCGCCGAATCCTGCCGAACTGATTGCTTCGAAAAAGTGTGACGAGTTGTTTGAGGAATTGAAGAAACGTTATGATTATATCATCATTGATACGCCTCCTATCGGTTTGGTTACGGATGCCTTGTTGCTCATGCGCCATTCCGACGCCAACCTCTTCATCGTACGTCAAGGCGTGACCAACAAGAATGCTTTCGGTAGCATCATCAAAGACCTTGAAGACCGCGATATGAAGTTCTCCATCGTGGTGAATGGCTTGCAAGCCGAGAAGGGATATGGCTATCGCTATGGTGGTAAACAATACGGCTACGGCTATGGCTACGGCTATGGCTACGGCTATGGTTACGGCTACGGGAATGATTATTACGGTGAAACCGAAAATGGCAAGAAGAAGTCCCGTTTCCGTAAGAAAGAAAAGAATAGCTAAAGAAACATGTGCGATGGACAATCGTGAAGAAAGGCATTGGCATGCCCTTTATGTCAGGTCACGGTCTGAGAAGAAAGTGCTGTCGCAACTTGAGGAGAAAGGTTTTACGGTTTATTTGCCGTTAGTTACTCAGGTTAAGCAATGGAGTGATCGGAAAAAGAAAGTAGAGGAGCCTTTGTTCAAATCGTATGTATTTGTCTATTCCAACGATAAGGAGTACATCCCGATTTTGAATTTGTATGGTGTGATCAAGTTTGTCTGCTTTGAGAAGAAAGCTGTCGTCGTCCCCGAAAACCAGATTTTGGCCATCCAAAAGTTTGTCAGCGATTACGATAAAGGTGAGGAATTTAAAATGCTGAACAACGAGGAACTGAAGGAAGGACAGCGGGTGCGCATCATCAATGGCCCGATGAAAGGCTTGACAGGCAGGCTCGAAACCATCTGCAACAAGCGCCATCTGATTGTCTATATTGACGTGGTAGGACAGTGCATCCCCGTTCACATACCCAGGGCAAAAGTGGAGCCTTGCGAAGAAAAGGGCTGAAAAAGTTCTGCATTTAAAGATAATTTCTATCTTTGCAGCATAATACTACGAATCGAAACAAAACAAATAAGTCATGGATTCAGAGAGAAAGAAAAAATCAAATCAACCTTTATGGCTTTATGCCCTATTGGCTTTGTTGGCCATAGTTTTGGCGGTTGTCTGTGTCTTGTGGTCTGGAGACAAAGGCAAAGTAAAGAATCTTGAAGCCGAAAAAGAGATGCAACGCCTCGACTTTCAGGCCGAAGTGGACAGTCTGATGAAGGTGCACAACAAACTGAAAGATAGTTATGGCGAACTCAGTCAGGAATTGGCTGAGAAAGACAGCATTATCCAAGCCGATGCCATCGAAATCAAGCGCCTTCTTGACTCGCAATGGGACTACAACCGTATCAAGAAGAAAGTCACGCAATTGCAGGAGATTTCGCAGCGTTATGTGCGCCAGATGGACTCACTCTATACCGTTAACCGCGAATTGGTGGCCGAAAACGAGCGCATCCGTGAGGAATACCAAAACGAACGCCGTCAGAACACCAACCTCACCCGTCAGAAGGAAGAGCTGACCAACAAGGTGAACCAAGCTGCTACGATGAGAATCTCCAACTACAGCGCTAAAGCTGTGCGTTTCAAGGGTAGCGGCAAAGAATCGGACACCGATAGGGCCAGCCGTGCCGAACGCATCAGAATCGACTTTACCGTGGCCGCCAACGAGCTCATCCAGCCCGGAACGAAGTTGTTCTATGTGCGTATCGCCGACCCCAGGCGTGCCATCATCACCAAGGGCTCGGGCGACGAGTATTCCTTCAAGGCGAATGGCGAGACCTTGCAATTCACCGAGAAGGTGAGGGTGAACTACGACGGCAAGGAAACTGCCGTGCGCGCCTACTATACCAAGCCTGACGCATACGAGCTGATGCCTGGCACCTATTTCATCGATGTCTACGAGGAAGGTGGCAAGGTCATTGGACAAACCACTGTAGATTTGAAATAAAGGCAAAACATTTCGTGAATTTTTTGTAGAGACGCAAAATTTTGCGTCTCTACTTTTTTATTCCAAAACCGTCTTCAGCACCTCGTGCGAATGGAAATCATTCATCACGGGGGCATGGAGCCGCATGAACACGATGAGCCCGTCGAGTAAGGCTCGGCGCTGGTTCACATTAAGAGGTAAGTGGCAGGTTTCATCGATGCCTGCGTTGAGCAGTTTCGAGAGTAGTTGTGCGTCCTCTGCATCGAAATAGTAGGGGTGCAAGGGATAGTCATGGGCAAACGAGCCTTCCATCATGTCGAAGCAATAGCCTGCTTCATGGTTGGCTTTGGGATAGAAGCCCAGGTGTCGCGTCAGCTCTAAGGTGAAAAACAATGGGAAGTTGGCATAGTCCTGATGGACCAAGTCGAGCCATAGCATCGATCGTTCGATGAAGTCGTAAAGCGGCTCGTTTTGTTCTTGTTCCGTGATGGTTTTTGAAAGCAACTCACTGACGTACATCAGAATGGCACTTTTGTTCATCACGAAAGGGATGCTTTGATAAACCGTGGCGAGTTGCACGTCTTTCATGTAGCCCAAGCTGCTTCGGTTGGTTTTGCCAACTTCCACATAATTAATAAGGTGTAGGTTTTGGAATAAGGCCACGCGACTCTTCGAGTTGTGGTTGAAGGCGCCTTTCACCATATAGGAACGCAGTCCGAGGCTTCGGGTGAACACCTTCACGATGAGGCTGGTGTCGCCGTAGCGGATGGATTGCAGGACTATGCCTTGGATTGTGTCGTCCATCAGTTCATGAGCAGGATCTTGGTGGCAAATTTGTCGGTGCCTTGCTTGGTGCTGACGAAAATGAGGTAGACGCCGGGCTCTACCTTCTCGCCATTGATGGTGGTGCAGTCCCACACGGCTTGGCCACCTTCGGAAATCAGCTGGGTGACAAAGGTGCCATCTACTGTGGTGATTCTTACCAATGAATTGGAAACCAAACCTTTTATGCCGACAAATCCGTGATACCCAAGTCTTACGGGGTTAGGATAGGCGATCACGTCTGTGACGATGGGATCGGGAGTGGCATACTCGCCCCGATAAGAGATGACTCCACTGGCTGTGCCGAAAAACACCTCGCCGCTCTTGTCGACGGCCATGGTGGTGACGGCATTGTCGAGTAAAGGACTGTTGTTGGTGTTGAAGTAATGGATTTCCTTGGGTTTGCCATCGAACGACATGAGGTAGACACCCGATTCGAGGCCAAACCAAATCTGGTTGACGCCTTCCATGGCGGCCATCGAAAGCACATTGGAGCCGTCGAAGAGATAGTCGTATTGGTCGGTGCCGTCGTTGCGTGGCACGCGGACTTGCGTGGCGTCGAAATTAGAGCCGTTGAAAATCTTTCTTGAGTCGTCAAACAAGCAAGGACCTTTGTCGGTGCCAGCCCAAACATTTCCCTTGTTGTCGACGGTGATGCAGTTGACCGAACCGAGGAGGTTGCCGCTACCTGCTGCCGAGTTGAGGTTGACGGCCTGGTCGTCGGCTGGAATGTCGAGGGTGCCGTTGTCGTTGAAGACGATGACTTCGCCGTTGCGGCGCGTGATCCACTTGTAGTCGTTGTGGTCGATGAAGAGCGGTCCTATGTCGATGGCACTGAGGCTACCTCCCAAGTTGTAGGAATGCCAAGTGCCGTTGGGTTCCATCACGGAGAGTAGATCGGGGGCGCCAGTGTTTGCCACCCAGAGGTTGCCTTTGCTGTCGAAGGCTAAGCCGCTGATGTTGATGAGACTGGGGTCACTAGCCCAAGGTTCAAGAGAACTGTTTTCGGCGTTGTATACTTCCACTAGTTCATCACCCTTGAACTTCAGTATGCCGTTGCCCCAGGTGCCCACGTAAGTGACTGAGGGATCGTTGGGGTTGGTAGCGGTACACACGAAGTCGGTATAGTCGTTGAAGTTGGGTAGGGTGGTGTTGTTGAGGATGGTCCATAAGCCATCGAAGCGGGCTACGCCTTCGCGCATATAGCGTTTGCTCCAGTTGGAGGCATGGCCTCCTGTGGCAATCCAGACTTGGTCGCCGCAGGCCTTGAGCTCAAAGACGTTTTTCGAGGCGGTGCCATTAGGTTTCACATCCATGTTGTTCCAGCCGTCGGAGGTCTTGATGAGGCCGCGTTTGTTGTCGCCAATCCAATAGTTGCCACTGTTGTCCAAAGCCACAGCCCAAGGTTCGATGTTGCCGCCAGGCGAATGGATGGAATGCTGGGGATTGAGGTTGAGGTCGTACACCGAAAGATTATATCTGTTGGATATCAGTAGACGGTCACTGCAGGCACGCATCTGTCTCTTCTCGCTGACGTTCTCCTTGTCGAAATAGCCCCAATGGCTGCCATCGTAAACAAAGAGTGTGTCGGCATTAAAGCCACCGTTATAGTTGAGCAGCAACTTGCCGCCGAACACCTCCATCTCGGTATAGGCTAAATGGGGATGGATGAGACTGTTGTCGAAGTGCCATGCGGCGTAATTGGCCAGGTTTTGTGCGTCAAGTGAGGCATAATACATGCCGTCGTCAGTGCAAGCATAGAGGCGTCCGTTGTATTTGACCACATCGGTGACATTGACCATATCTCCTTGGTTTCCAATGTAATATGTGTCTTTCACTTCTTCTTTTTTCAAGTCGAAAACCACGATGCCGAAGCCACAAGCCGCGTAGGCCAAGTCGCCATCGAAATAGACATGGTTGATGCTTTTGTTGCCCACGATGTTCTTGTCCTTGATGTCGCTCATGTTGTGGATGTTGCCCTCGTAGTCGATGAGGTCGACATTAGCGTTGGTATAAGCCACAAAGAGCTTGCGTTGGCTCTCGTTGTAGCCGATGGTGCTGATGCCGATATCCGACAAACCATTGATTTTGTTGAGGATATGGATGGAGTTGTCTTGCGTGTCGTAGTAAAACAGCTCATACTGCGTGGCTGCATAAATCTTGTAGCCAACAGGTTCCACGCCAATCACTTTTTGATAGGGCAGGTGAGTACGCCAGTTGCCGATGGAAACGCCGTCTTGGGCAATGGCGAAGGTGGAGATGAGCCATGCTGCTATGAGGAGGGTAGATTTCAGTTTGTTCATAGAGGTAAAATTTGGCTGTAAAATTACGAATTTATAGGGAGATAACGCGATTTTCGCCGAAATGTTTTATAACTTTGCACGGAAAAACCGAACAAAATGAAGAAATCATTATTATCTATTTTAGCCATTGTGTTGACATTCAATCTGATGGCAACCAATGTTTGGGACGGCTCTTCGGAGCCTTGGACCCAAGGTGACGGCACGATGAACAATCCTTATCGTATTGAAACGGCGGCCAATTTGGCCTATCTCGCTGAAAAAGTCAACGAAGGCTATCAGGCTGTAGGACAGGGTGTTTTCGAGGATGAGTATTTCCTGCTCACCGACGACCTCGACCTGAACAACCTCAACTGGACGCCTATTGGCAATGTGAATTATAGCATGGATGGCTTCTATTTCGCAGGTCGTTTCGATGGTTGCTATCATCAGATTGAGAATTTGAGGATAGAGACCAGTGCCGACTTGGTGGGCTTGTTTGCCGCTGTAGGTGGCGAAGACCATTATGTCAGGAATCTTTCGGTGAGCGGCACGGTTATTTCCACGGGCATGGGTGCAGCAGGCGTGGTGGGCGGCATCGCTGGCGATGCTTTGGTCTATCGATGCAGTTTCTCGGGCTCAGTGAGTGTGAACAACGGCGGCTCTTTTTGCGGTGCTGCCGGTGTGGTTGCTGGGGTGCAAAACGGTAGGGTGGTGCAATGTTCATCGTCAGCAACTGTGACGGTGACGAATAGCAATTTCATGGGTGCCGCTGTGGCAAGTGGAGTGGTGTGCTTCGCGCGCGAAACGGCTTCTATCCAAAGTTGTTACAACACGGGCTCAGTGAATGCTAGTGCCGTGCTGATGGGTATTTCGGGCGGCATCTTGGCCGCCACGGTGGAGTCGGCGGAAGTCAATATCTATTCATGCTACAATGTCGGTCAAATCAGTGGCGGCGCGTCGGGCGGCATCTTCGGCATGGTCAGTCCCATTGACCCGACTAAGAGCGAAAATGCAATCAATGTCAGTAATTGTTTCTTCTTGACCTCTGCTGGCGGCAATAATGGCTATGGCACGGGCATGACAGCCGACGAGATGAAAACCGAGCAATTCAAGAACCAACTCGACCAAAGCGCACACGCTTTCGTGATGGACAACGGCACCAACAACGGCTATCCCGTCCATAGTTTGGCGAGTTTTATCCTTTATGAAGCTTCCGACATCACCCCACATTCAGCCAAGCTGTCGGCATGGATTCACCAGGGCAACGACCATTTTGCGAGGGCCTATTTCAAGTACCTGAAATGGGAAGAAACCGAATGGATTGAGGTAGACGTGCCGACCGACGGCTATGTGGAAGCTGTGCTTGAGGGCTTGGAGGAAGACACCTATTATGAGTATATGTTTGCCTGCGAGTTTGACGATGGCACTGGGATTGAGTCGGGACAACCAAGGGCGTTCCAAACGGGATATGATGCTGTTGATGAGGACGGCCCTTCGACGAGCTCAGGGACCTTGGTGGTTTATCCGAATCCTGTATCGGAAGTACTTTATATTCAAGGTCTTAAGCCTATTGAGGTACAAGTTTTCAATGCTTTGGGTCAGTTGGTGAAGACCATCAAAAACGAGAGTCAAATCAACGTCAGCGATTGGTCAGAAGGAGTGTATGTGTTGCGCATCGCTACCGCTGACGGGAAGGTTTTTGAGAGAAGGGTATCTGTAAAGTAGTTTTGAAGTAAAAAGCCTTGCCTTTCATGTCATTCCCTTGGGAATCTATGAAAGGCAAGGCTTTTCTTGTAGCCCCACTAGGACTCGAACCTAGATTTAAAGTTTAGGAAACTTCCGTTCTATCCCTTGAACTATAAGGCCGTTGGATAAATTCGCTGCAAAGGTAAGACTTTTTTCTGAAATAGGAAATCTTTATTTGAGTTTCGCACATCCCGATGGGATGTAAGGAGTTGATCATCGTCGTTTCTTTTACCGAGCGATAATCCCTACAGGATTGGTCCGATTCTCGTAGGGAATTGCCTTCGGTTGAATTATGAGTATCGCGGACTTGATCCACAATCTTCTGTGCTATAGGGTTTACCTTTCTTGCTTAGGAGATGGCGGGTCCTTGCCCGCCATGACGCTGAAAGAAGGGATTCTTCCGAAATATTTTACCGAGCGACAATCCCTCGGGATTGTTACGATTTCCGTAGGAAATGACGTTCGGTTGAATTATGAGTTTGCTGTTTTTCGGCATCCCGTAGGGATGCACCAAATTCTTTATTTCAAATCAAGCACAATAGGGCAATGGTCCGACTGCATCACCTCGGGCAGGATGCCGACATTGGCGATGCGGTCTTTCAGGTTGTCGGTCACGATATGGTAGTCGATGCGCCAGCCGAGGTTCTTGGCACGGGCGCCAGCGCGGAAACTCCACCAGCTGTATTGATTGGGCTCTTTCACCAATTGTCGGAAGCTGTCGATGTAGCCGTCGCTGAGGAATTCGGTCATCCACTGGCGTTCCTCGGGTAGGAAGCCCGATGAGGTGTCGTGTTTCCTCGGGTTGTTGATGTCGATGTCCTCGTGGCAGATGTTGTAGTCGCCGGAGAGCACCAATTGTGGTCTTTCTTTTCTCAACGCGTTGACATACTTGCGGAAGAAGTCGAGCCACACCATCTTGAAGGCTTGGCGCTCATCTCCCGTGGTGCCCGAAGGGTGGTAGACGCTCACCACCGAGAGGTCGCCGAAGTCGGCACGGAGGAAGCGGCCTTCGATGTCGTACAAAGGTTCGTTCATGCCGTAGACAACGTTGTCGGGCTCCTGTTTTGTGATAAGACCTACGCCACTGTAACCCTTCTTCTGTGCAGGGAACCAATAGTGGTGGTAGCCCATCATCTCGAAATCCATCAGGGGAATCTGGTCGGGCGTGGCTTTCAGCTCTTGGAAGCAGAGCACATCGGGTTGGTAGTCGTTGATCCATTGCAGCAGGCCTTTGTTGATGGCCGCGCGGATGCCGTTCACGTTATAACTGACGATTTTCATTGGTGTGTATTTTGTCGGTCTGGGTATTACTATCTTAAACATATTGCCGTCATGGCGGAGGTACATCCGCCATCCCCTGAACGCGAAGACGACACTTTTCGCTTAGGGGATTGCGGGTCAAGCCCGCAATGACGGTAAAGGGTAGGTTTTGTTTTCCCTGCCGTTTGAAATGGCGAAAATAGTGAAAAAGTCGTTTCTTTTCGGTGCGCGCGTTACTTTTTTATATTTTAGCGGCCGAAAAACGAGAATGACCGTGGGTAAAGCCAAAGACAAAATCAACGGATGGATTGATCGCTTCAACGCATGGCGCACAACGCACATGACCGACCGTCGTTTCATGCTGATACTCAGCATCCCGACGGGATTCCTGGCCGGTGCCGCTGCTGTCGTCATCAAGAAGCTGGCACACGGCATCCGCGATTTGGTCATCAACGCGCAGTTCAACTATTCCCACTTGCTTTATTTCATTTGCCCCGCCATCGGTATCTTGCTGACCATCCTGTTCTGCAAGTACATCCTCAAGAAGGACGTCGGCCATGGCATCCCGGGCATCCTTTATGCCATCTCGAAAAACAAAGGTAAGGTGCACCATAGCAGCACTTGGTCGAGCATCGTCACCAGCGCCTTGACTGTCGGTTTTGGTGGTTCGGTGGGATTGGAAGGTCCCAGTGTGTCGACGGGCGGCAGCATAGGCTCCAACATCGCCCAGGCCTTGAAACTGGACTATAAACACACTATCTTACTCATCGGCATGGGTGGCGCAGCGGCCTTGGCTGCCATCTTCCAAGCGCCTATCACGGGCATCGTCTTTGCCCTTGAGGTGTTTATGATTGACTTGTCACTCAATGCCTTGGTGCCCATCATCTGCTCTTCGTTTGTCGCCATTCTGACGGCTTATTGGTTCCTTGGTCAGACGGTGGAGTATCCAGCGGCTATCGCCGAGGGTTTCATTCCTAGCAACGCCTTGTTTTACGTTGGTTTGGGTCTCTTCGCAGGTTTGGTGTCGGCCTATTTCCTCAAGGTGACTTTTAGTGTGGAAAAGCGCTTCAAGAAGGTGCAGTCACCATGGGTGCGTTTCCTCGTTGGCGGCACGCTGTTGGGTATACTTATCTTCTTGTTTCCAGCGCTTTACGGCGAGGGTTATGAGGCCATCAACTCGGCTTTGCGTGGCGACTACAGCCCGGTCTTTGGCAACGCGTGGTTTGCGAGATTCAAGGAATACGACTTGGTGGTCATCATCCTCTTTGCGGGTATGATTCTGTTGAAAGCCTTTGCGACGGCCTTCACCTTTGGTGCGGGCGGTGTGGGTGGCACCTTTGCTCCCGCTTTGTTTATAGGCGCTTTCACGGGATTGTTTTTTGCAACTTTGGTTAATTATCTGGGTATAGGTAACTTAGACCCAGCCAAATTTGCCCTCGTGGGCATGAGTGGCTTGGTGGCGGGCATGCTTCATGCGCCCTTGACGGGCATCTTCCTCATCGCAGAAATCACGAATGGCTACGCGCTCATTGTGCCGTTGATGATTGTGTCGGCCTTGGCCTACGCCATCAACAGACTGTTTTTCAGTCATTCCATTTATACCAATGCCGTGGCAGAGAAAGGTGTGGAGGTGACGCACAACAAGGATAAGAGTATTCTCAACATGATGGCTATCAACCAGTTGATTGAGACCAATTTCAGTCCTATTGATCCCAACTGCACTTTCGGTGATCTATTGCCTTTGGTGTCGTCATCAAAGCGTAACATCTTCCCCGTGGTCGACAAGGAAGGCTTCTTCTGTGGCCATGTGTTGTTTGATGACGTGCGCGCCATTCTCTTCGATTCAAGCCATTACGACCAATCGATCCAGAATTATGCGGTGCTTCCTGACTATGTCATCCACCCAGAGGAGCCGATGGAAGAGATTGTGCATAAGTTCCAGAAATCGGGCAAATACAACATTCCTGTCATTCAAGGAGGGAAGTATTTGGGTTACCTTTCTCGCGCCAATGTGTTTTCGGCTTACCGCGCCATGATGAGCGAAATTTCAGAGGATTGATTTGTTTCACAAAGAATGCGCAAAACACCCTACTTTGCGCAAAAAGCTTGAAGCCACACTGGACGACTATTGGGAGAATGTCGCCGTTGGCATTACCTTTAAACTCTGATAATCATACCTGATGTCGAAATAATAAAGAGTCGCAACCGTTACGATTGCGACTCTTTTTTTGTGGTTGTAAAATCAAAGTCTTTATGGATAATAATTACAATACACAATTGGATTGTAACTAAAAAGCACTCACTTCAGATTACTCAACCACGATTTTTTGTGTCTTGGAGTTGACGCCGTTGACGAGCTGGATCATATAGACACCTGCAGGCGCTTTGAAGCCGACTTGGCAGCTGCCGTTGACGCTCTGGGTGTTGACGAGGCGGCCGGTGACATCGTAAACGTTCATAATGGCGTTGCCTTCGTTGTTGATGATGAGCTTGCCGTTGCTAAAGAAAGCGAAGTCATTGTCGCCGTTTGCGTCCCCGCAAACGAACAACAGCTTGAAACGGTTCTCGTAGTCCGTCGACTTGGCCTCGAAGCTGTAGCTCGGGTTGGCGAGAAGGTCGGTCTCGATGCCAGTCAAATTATCAATAAGGTGGAGATAATCGAAGCTGACTTCCTGAGCAGCGAAGCTGAGGGTGTAGTTGCCGTTCTTTTCAGCCTTGAAGCTGACGGGCAGCTCGCCTTGGTTCTCGGCGTTGACGATGGCGTAGTCCTTGTCTTCCTGCGGGATATAGACCTTCGTGTGGTGCTTGTTGAGTTGGAACTTGGGCAGCTGGTGACCTCTGTCGAAACGCACGATGGCGCGGTCGATGGTGGCACCACGTTTGTTGGTAAGGTTCATGACTAACTTGTCGAGGGGTACAGGATCAAGGGGTACAATAGGAGATTCCCACTCCGAGAAGGTAACCTTTTGGCCTGCTTCAGTGGCCACCACAAAGAAGCCTTGCATTGGCGAAATTGGCATGTTTTCGTCGGCAGAGATTATTTCCGTACCTTCTTCGTTCATGACATAAAAAGCTTTGTCAACGGAGACTTGGTAGTTGTAGGGGTTACCCAAGAGGTTCCAACCAGCGAACTCGGCGGCATTGCTGTCATATTTCAGATTGATGACGCCGCTGCCGCTATAAGGCGTGCCGGTGAAAATGAATTCCCTAGAAGTATCGTGGGCGTAGAGGTAGCCCTTGCCAGGCTCGAGGTTGAAGTTGCCATCGTCACCTTTGAAGTTGATCCATTCCAAATCCTGGGATTGGTCGAAGTAGTAGAGGTCGAATTTGCCCTCGATCATGTTTTGTTGCGTATAAAGATCGATCGCATTGGCAGGATTCACGGTGACAGGCGAAGCGATGAGGTAGTAGCCGCCGTCGGGATCTTCAAACTCTTCTTCATAGCCTAAGATGGGGAGTTCGTATCCGAGATATACCGTGGTGAAGGTGCCGATTTCGCTCCATTCGGTGTTGCCTCCGTTGCCGTCGCAGTTGACGCCTTGCACTTGGAATTGGTACCTTGTACCGGCAATGAGGTCCGTAAGCGTGCAGGGGTTGGGGACCTCTTCGACAAGCGTCCAATCTGATGTTTGCTCGGTGATGGTGACGTCAGCACCAGTCAACCTGCCATACATTTTCACTTCAAATTCATATACCTTTCCAGCCTCGAAGACATAGTTATCCTGCCGGCTACCGACGTTACCTTCATCGCCAATATAAGTAACTTTTTCATAATATGGATTTGGGTTTACAATCACCCAGTCGTAAGTGCCCGCGGGAATTTGGATGGCAACGCTCCCGTTTGAAACCATGTGACTGGTCCAATAGTATTTGTCAGCATCCACAGGTATCTTGTATTCAAACCAACCGTCATATCCCATTGTGAAAAGGTCGTATTCTTCGTTAGCATTAGCATCGGCGTCGATCAGCATTTGGAAGCCGCCGGCATAATCGTAAAAAGGCGGACCAGCGGTCAGAATGACGGTAGCAAGTTCATTATAGGGATCGTTTGTGAAATGACGATATCGCACGTTGTACGTATCGCTGTAACCTGTCCAACCAAGCTCAACTGTGTTGCTGACCGCTTCGGCAGTGAGATCGTATGGAGCGGAACAATAGTCGGGTGTGGTGAAGGTGGCGATGTCTGACCAAATGCTTGTTTCGTTTCCGTCGCAGTGGGCCTTCACTTTGAATTCGTATCCCGTATTGCGAGGAAGACCCGTAAGATCGAGGGGTTTGGTTACAGAAGTGGTTTCGATCCATGGCCCATATTCCTGAGAATAATAGATACTAAAGTCATCGAGTATGAGCGCGTTCGCGCTCATGAATGCAGAATTGAAGTGGCGGATGGCCACGTAGCCCATCGTTCCGTTAAAACTATTGAGGTCAACGGTGATCTCATTGTAGGTTTGGAAGGGGTCCACATCGCGCTCTTCGACCATCACGAAATCGTCGATGGACGTGGTTCCGGTGGAAACATAAACTGCAAAATGCTCTTCATTCACGGCTGTAAGATAGAACTTCAACGTCCCGTGGAGGGGAACTTGGGGCGAAATGAGCCATTCGTCGGGATCGTTACTGAAGGAGTACATGCATCCGGTACCAGAATGAGCGTATAATGAATTATCATTTGGGATCCAGCTGTCGTTGGGGTTGGAGCCATTATGGATGGTACTCCAATTGGAAGGCAAGCCGTTTTCAAAACCTTCTGAAAAGTCTGTTTCAACATGAGTGGTTCTATATTGCACATCGAAGCTTTCGGCATCGCTTTCCCAATTCAAGGTGGCGGAGTTGAGCGTCAAGTTAGTGGTGGTCAAAGCGTAGGGTCTGGGGCAGCTGACAGCGTGCACACGCAGGGTGTAGTCTTCAAAAATAGCCCATCTCTGGTTATAGCAAGGGTCACCAGCATAGTCCATTCCACTAATATATCCAGCTCTGGCACCACCGATACGCATACGGTAGTCACCTGGAGGTGTTCCGCCGGGGAGGGTGATGGATGCGTTCAAAAATACGGATGCACCTTCTGCGCTTGTGCCGACGTAAAGGATTTCGCTATCCTCAAAAGTCAAACTGTTGTCAAGGTCAACCCAAATATAGGTTTTATAACCGTAACCAGTTTCATAAAGGATAGACATGGTAGCTGTTTCATTCATTTCGCAGATTTTGTCGATGTAGTAACCATAATAAGGAAATGCTGTGGGTCTGTCGTGGTTGGCTGTCGTCTTTGTGCCCTCAAAGAGGAATTGGTAGATACCGCTTCCGTCCATTGTCCAGGGATTCGGCCTGCAATAGCCGATATAGGTTTCCACAGGGCCTTCCCAAAGACTATAGCCATCTTCACTATCGTAGGCGCGCACCCAGAAGTAGTACCTGGTGTCGATTATCGTGAATTCTTTCGAACCCGTAGTACCGCTGATTTGGAAATCTGAATCGATGTTTTGGTCGGGGTCGGCGTCAGGATCGACAGACCATGCGATTTCGTATGAATCCGCATCGCCTTCCCAAGTCACGGTGGCGGTTCTTCCGTTGGCCGTAGCGGTGAGGTTGGAGAGAGTGCTGAAGGCGACTTCAGTGTGGATGACCATGGTTGCAGGTTGGCCAAATGCACCGTTTCCGCAGTTCCTGCGGATGAAGACGGTGTAGTCGCTGTTGGGAATCAGGTTGTCCCAGGTCATGCTGCAAGTCGTTTCGGTAGCAGTGATCGGTCCAGCGTAGGTCACGGCTTGGGGGTCGATGTCGGTGCCCAATTCAATGGCATAGTCGAACATGTCGCCCACCTCGGCATCCCATTGCATGGTTACGCCACGGGTGGTGAGGCTGTTTTCAACAACTGCAAGACCCGTGGTGGAGTAGAAGCAAACCGGTGGGTTGAACTCGTAGTAGCGATATCCTCCGTGCCAGCCTATTGATCTTCCTTCAGGAATAGAGGTGTAGTGAGTAGCGGCATGGGATTGTGGGTCCATAAGCCAGATGTCGTTGGCCGACTGGCCAATACCGCTCTGGTAATATCTAGGATTCGTATAAGGTGCTGAGCCGTAGATGATGACCACTTTTGAGTCCGCCTCATAGAGTTGGATTTGCCATTTCACATCGGAGTAACTGCTCTGTAGTTGGTTTGGGTCCATCACAAATTCACACACGAAAACACGGTTGGGTGCGGTGCCGGTCAACTGATAGTTGATGTAACCCTCCTCGCCTGTCTTAAGATCTGCGGAAATACCACATATTTTGGGGAAGCGCGAGTCGGACCAGAACCTATCAATTCCCAAAGGTTCAGTGGAGAATGAGAACATACCATTGGAATTTACCCAGAACTGGGTATAGGTGCCATTTCCGAAGTGGAAAGAGAAGTCGGTTCCCATGGTGAGAAGGCTGGAGGCATCATCGTCGTGACCGCTAGACAAGGCAGTTTGTGGGTCGTCCAGGGTAATCCATCGAGAGTCATCAACACCCGTGGTATAGGTGTAATCAGCCAAGTCTTGTGCGTTCAATGCCAACGGCGAGAACATCGCCATCAGCATCATGAAAAGGAGTGTGTTTCTTTTTTCTTTTTTCATTGTAAGTTTATTATAATAAGTTTAGTTTTTAATTCAATTATTCTGTCTCTTTTGGAGTTTCCCGCCGCGGGAATCTCATTTATCTCACAACCACCTTTTGGGTCTTCACGTTGTCGTTGTTGATGAGGCGGAGCATGTAAACGCCTTTGGCGGCGTTGACGTTGACATTAGCGCAGCCGTTGATGGCCTCAGTGCTGATGATGCGGCCGTTGACGTCGATCACCTGGATAATGGCATTACCTTCGTTGCTAATGATCCAATTGTCATTGTTAAAGAAAGCGAAGTCATTGTCGTCGTTTGCGTCCCCGCAAACGAACAACAGCTTGAAACGGTTCTCGTAATCCGTCGACTTGGCCTCGAAGCTGTAGCTCGGGTTGGCAAGGAGGTCAACGTCGGTGCCGGTGAGGTTGTCGATCAAGTGAAGGTAGTTGGCAGTTGCTGAGATGGTAAGGGTGTAGGTGCCGTTCTTTTCAGCCTTGAAGTTGACGGGCAGCTCGCCTTGGTTCTCGGCGTTGACGATGGCGTAGTCCTTGCCGTCCTGCGGGATATAGACCTTCGTGTGGTGCTTGTTGAGTTGGAACTTGGGCAGCTGGTGGCCTCCGTCGAAACGCACGATGGCGCGGTCGATGGTGGCGCCACGTTTGTTGGTAAGGTTCATGACTAACTTGTCGAATGGTACAGGATCAAAGGGTACAATAGGAGCTTCCCATTCCGAGAAGGTAACCGTTTGGCCTGCTTCAGTGGCCACCACAAAGAAGCCTTGCATTGGCAGAATTGGCGTGTTTTCGTCGGCAGAGATTATTTCCGTGCCCGCTTCGTTCATGACATAAAAAGCTTTGTCAACAGACACATTGTAGTCGTATGGGTTACCCAGGAGGTTCCAGCCTTTGAATTCGCCGGCGTTGTCGTCATAAACCAGATCGAACGTGCCGTCGCCGCTGTAAGGCGTGCCGGAGAGGTTGAACATACCAAAAGTATTGTGGGCGTAGAGGTAGCCCTTGCCAGGCTCGAGGTTGAAGTTGCCATTGTTGCCTTTGAAGTTGATCCACTCAAGGTCCTGGCTTTGGTCGAAGTAATAGAGGTCGAAATCGCCATCGATCATGCTTTGTTGAGTATAGGAATCGATCGCATCGGCAGGATTCACGGTGACAGGCGAAGCGATGAGGTAATAGCCGCCGTCGGGATCTTCAAAGTCTTCTTCATAGCCCCCGATGAAAAGGGTGTATGCGATAGGCGTGGTGAAGTAAGCATATTCGCTCCATTCAGTGGTGCCTCCATCGCAGTCTTGGTTGATGCCCTGCACTTGCCATGCATAGTCGATATTAGAATCCAAATCGTTGATGGTTAAGGATCCTGAAGTTGCGGTTGCGTTCTGTATGTCGTTGTCGTAGATGCGGAAGTCGTCAAGAACCAGGCGCATCTTACCTTCGGAGTTGAAATGGCGGATAGCAATGTAACCTTCTTGTCCGTTATAGCTGCTCAAATCGGCAGTATATTCCGTGTATTCACCTCCTGCTAAAGTTTCTGCAACCAAAATGGTGTTGAAGTCTTCAACGGAATTGCCAGTCGTAGAGACATAGATGGCGAAATTATCGGGTTCCCAAGCTAGTGCGCTGCGCAGCCACACGCTCATGGTGCCTTTGAGTTCAACCTGAGGCGTAATCAGCCAGTTGTCGGGAGAGAGGATGTGGTCACCGCTGTCGAAGACGTAACTTGCAGAAGCAGCCATGTGTGTGCCACCATGGGCTTGTTCGATATCATTGTCAACATACCAGTCGTAACCGTCACCATTGTTGTCAATGGTGGTCCAAGTATCAGGCAGGCCATTTTCGAAGTCTTCGTAGAAGAGCACTTTACGGTATTTTACATTGTAGCTTTCCTGGTTACTTGTCCAGCGAAGTTTGGCAGTGCTACCTGTGGTGACTTCGGCTTGTAGCTCAGACGGTGCTATGCAATCATGAGGGCAGTTCACGGTGTAAGAGGCGACAAGGCCGTCAGCAGGTGCTGAACAATCAAACGGGTCCTCGCAGCCCTCATGCTGAGCGATAACTTCACCCGAGGGGTCGGTAATGACATAACCGTTTTGGTATCCGTAATAGCCTTGGGCATAGTAATAGAAATCAAGTTCGGTGCCATCGCAAACAAAAACTTCGATCGTCTCTGATTCATTATTGAGTGTTATCTCAGCCAAAATATTGTTCGTGTTGGCATCTGCCACATACATGTATCCAGAGGCTTCACCCCAATAGTCGGTTAGGGTAACGCTAACGGCGCATTTGTCTTCCTCCAGACAGTCAATTGTGATGCTTTTAGGGTTGGTCCAATCGCTGGTTTCATTACCTTCGCAGTTGGCTTGAAGCATGATGGTGTAGGTGGTTGATAATTCACCCGTGAAGCTATATGGGCTGGTGACGTTGTTGGTCACGGTACCATTGATATTGATATTATAGGAGGAGGCATAGCCGCTCCATGTGACGGTTACTATGTCGTCTGAAGCAGATAGTTGGACGTTGCTGGGCTTGGGGCAGGATGAAGCCTCAAGCACTATAAGCTGGTAGTCTTCCGCTTCCCCATTATGTCCATTGACACATGGGTTTAAATCAACGTCTCCGGAGTACATTCCCTCAATACGTATGCGGTAACTACCTGGGAGCGTGGTGATAGGAATGGAGATGATTCCAGTCCAATTGGTATGGATGCCGCTGTTCTGGATAGCCACATTCTCACCAGCATCATCGAAGTCGTAGTCCTGATTCCAGTCAATCCACATTCCGTATTTCATCTTAGGGACGAAGCTTCCGGGGGTGACGGTGAATCCGATGGTTTGTCCAGCCTCTGCTGATGCGGAATGGGAGTTGAAGTAGTCGAAGTAACCGCCAGAGGATAACGAAGTGCCAGTATTGCTGATATTGGTCTCGCCATCCTCAGTGCTGAAACCAGCGATATAGATGTAATCGGCGTCGGAATTAGAATAATAAGGTGTGCAATAGCTTGGTTCTGTAACGGTGATGGTGCAAGTGGCGGTGTAATCACTTTCGTCAATTATCATGATTGCGGTAATGGTAGCAGTGCCAGGGGCCACGCCAGTCACCGTGGCCGTGGTGCCGCTGCCGCTCACTGTGGCCACGCTGGTATTGCTTGAACTGTATGTGATGGTGGGTGTGCCGCTTACATTGTGGTATGTAGCGGTAAGGGTTTCCGTGAATCCATAGCTTATCGTTGCGGTAGCAGGCTCGAGTGTGATATAGGGGTCAGTTGTTATCGTTTCCGTGACGGTAATGTCGTCAATGTAAAGAGCATACCGGTTGGCAGGAGAAGTGCAGTGAACAACTACTCTAACACTTTGGCCGGCAAGCGCGGCACTCGTGACGGAACCAGACCTCTCGACAAAGGTGTTGTTGGTATAGGAAGCAGATGCAATAACGCTATACCGCGTTGCGGAAGCAACGGCAGCTGCCGTGGGTACATCACTCGCCTTTACGAAGAACACACTAAACGTTTCGGCATTACTCGAATTACGAGTCCTCTCCCACAGGCTTACGCTGAGTTCAGACGCATTGGCATTTACGCTAAATGGAGCGGATACCAGATAGCAGTTTGCAGCATTGCTAGTATAAAAATACTCCGCGCTTTTTGATCCACTGTGCGCATAACTGGAATAGGTGTTAAGGCTCCAGTTGTGGCCGTTGCCCGCATTGTAAGCAAACCAGTCATCGGCAGAATAGCTTTCGCTGAAGCCCCACGTCATGTTGTCGAAGTTCTCAGACAACAGCACTGCTTGTGCGTTTGATGCCAACGGCGAGAACATCGCCGTTAGCATCAAGAAAAGGAGTGTTTTTCTTTTCATCTCCTATTTGTTTGTTAATTTATTGGTTATCAAATTGTTTCTATTGGATTATTATTTATTGTACCTTCACCATGCTGAAGCTGGCGGTGTAGGGACCTATCATTGTACAGCGGCACGCACTGGGCGGACAGGGATGCCTAAATGCCTGAAAGAGGAACTTGTCTTGATGTTTTCGGACGAGAAGACGAGGGTATTGGCTTTTCTGGGATTTTCATTGTCGAGCATATTCGACCAGTAGTAGCCTTGGTTGCCCAGGTCGAGCACTTCATCGTCGCGGATGCGGTCGGAGGCGGGCAGGAACATGGTGTTGCCGTTGGTTGCGGTGAAGAGATAGCCGTTCACGTCGTTTTGGGTTGTCCAAGAATAAGTGGTGTTTTGGAGTAATTCGTCCCATTGCTCTTTGGTAGGCATGCACCATTCGTTGCCCAAAAGGGCGATGGCTACGTCATCACCCGATTCAAGGATGGTCAGGTTGTCGCTGAAGCCTTCGTTACCAAATTCCGGGTCGTTACAATACTTGGTCAATTGGTTGCCTGACTCGTTACAGTACTTGTAGGTGTCCCATTTGTACGTTTCTTTCTTTTCGATCTCGGCCCATGAATAGTAATTGCCATATCCCTCAGGTACGGTAGCGCCTATGTTGCAATTGGCCCAAAGCGTGCCGCTCGGCAAGCCGAGGTCAACGTATTCGAGGTTGTCATTCGATTCGTTTCCGTTGTTCGGGTCGTTTGGGTTGACGTTCTTTTTGCATCCTGTGGTTGCAATGATTAAGAGC